>JAEZBX010000040.1 GCA_023412765.1 Bacteroidota bacterium | reverse complement strand
TCTGAAACCTAGACTCTTAAATTTTTTGAAGTTCTCCTTTTTTCAAAGTAAATCTTCGTTCTAGCAAAATAACCAAAGGTCATTCTGCCGGTCCGCTATCAATTATCATCCATTCAAAGAACGTGTTCCTCCCACAATTCGGGAGTAAACTGGGATTTTCACATCATCTAAAATGTTGAGAACCCTAAAATCACTACTTATTTGACCTTTCCTTCCGAAAGGGGATGCAAAGGTATCTCTTTGAGTATATCAGTGCAAGTGCGTTTTTAAAAAAAATGAAAGGAAAATTATCGCAAGATTGTTTGCGTGCGATCAGGACCCGTGGATACCAATGTAATGGGAACCTCCAGGGTTGTTTCCAGAAATTTTATATACTCAACCAGTTCAACAGGCAAATTCTCTTTCGTAACACCTTTCAAAGAAACATTCCAACCTTTTAACTCTTTATATACCGGTGTTATTTTTTCCCTGACAACTTCGTAAGGAATCATGTCAGTAATTGTTCCATCATTCAACTGATAGTGTGTGCAGACCTTAATCACAGGAAAAGCACTTAGCACATCCGCCTTCATCATCAGCAACTGTGTCACACCATTAATCATGATAGAATATTTGAGCGCAGGAATATCAATCCATCCACAGCGTCTCGGTCTTCCGGTGGTTGAACCGAATTCATTTCCCTCCTTTCGCATCAAGTCGCCCTGGTCGTCAACCAATTCTGTGGGAAATGGCCCGCTCCCAACCCTTGTGCTGTACGCCTTAAATATTCCATACACTTCACCAATGTGACGCGGTGCTACTCCCAAGCCAGTACACGCACCAGCAGTAACTGTATTTGAACTCGTCACAAATGGGTAACTTCCAAAATCGATATCAAGCAACGCACCCTGTGCACCTTCTGCGAGAATAGTTGATCCTTGCTGAAGTTCCTGATTCAACACATACTCGCTTTCAATAAGATTAAACCCCTTCAGGAAATTAACTGCATCCAAAAATTCAGACTCCAATGCATTCCAGTCGAACGCAACCTGATGTTCATCTAGGATCTTAAAGTGAATCTGCGTGAGCTTTTTCAGTTTATCACTAAAGCTCTGATGTAAAATATCGCCGACGCGGAGCCCCTGTCTACCAATCTTATCCTGGTAGGTAGGTCCGATTCCTTTTAATGTAGATCCAATCTTGTTGTCGCCTTTCGCTTTTTCATACGCCTGGTCAAGCAAGCGATGTGTAGGTAGTATGAGCGTTGCTTTCTTGGAAATAAAAAGATTGGACCTCACATCAAGATTAAACTTTCCAAGCTTCTCTATCTCGCTTTTAAAAACAATGGGATCCAACACAACACCATTACCGATGATGTTCCTGGTTGTTGAACGGAAAATGCCAGAGGGTATTTGATGTAACACATGCTTGATTCCATCGAATTCTAGTGTATGCCCTGCGTTAGGTCCCCCTTGAAAGCGCGCTACAACGTCATACTTAGGCGCAAGAACATCCACAATTTTGCCTTTGCCTTCATCTCCCCATTGAAGGCCCAACAATACATCTACCTTGGACATTTGATTTATTAACTTTTTAGAACTTCGTCAGCTGATTGAATAATTTGGAAAATCGCATTCAGCTTCGTGATGACAAGGAGCTTTTGTACGTTTTCTGAAGGCTTCATTAAGTAAACTTCGCCACCCTTATTTCTAAACTTGGTAAGAATAGTTATAAGTAAGCCGATACCGCTACTATTGATATATCTAAGGTCAGAGATATCAACGATGCAAGTCTTTACCTTCTTTTCAAGGGCATCCGCTACAACTGCAATAACGGCCGCACTATTGTTTTCACCGATGAGATCGCCAGACAGGCTTATCGTCAGAATATTATTCTTAGTTTCGTGGCTGAAATTCATGCTACTTGATTTGATTGAAGCGCTTTGTTTTCACAATTCTGCCTCGTGCACGTTGCATAGAGTATTAATGAATGATGCATCACATTAAAATGCAAGATCTCTTCAACAGTGCTTTGTATGTTTTGAATTCTAGGATCACAGAATTCAATCACCTTATGACATTCTGTGCAGATTAAATGATCGTGCTGTTTGTACCCATATGACTTTTCATATTGAGCGAGATTTTTACCGAACTGATGCTTACTCACCAGATCACACTCTACTAATAGATCAAGCGTGTTGTACACCGTTGCGCGACTAACCCGGTAATTTTTATTTTTCATGCTGATGTACAGTGACTCAACATCAAAGTGTCCGTCGCGGGAATAAATTTCTTCCAGAATAGCATAACGCTCCGGCGTCTTCCTAAGCTCTTTATTCTCCAGGTAAGCCGTGAAAATTTTTTTTACTTCGTCGTATATCTTTGGATTCAGTCCCATTCGCATTAACGGGCAAAGATAGCAGGATAAAATTATTTAATGCATTTATTCCTTGGAATCAAAGCGACTTGCTTTTACAACTCCTTCAACATTCCTGAGTTTCTCAATCATCTGCTCCAAATGCCTTGTATCGTTCACATACAACATAATTTCTCCTTCAAAAATCCCCGAATCGGTATGAATTGACATCGAACTCATATTTACCTTGAGTTCCTCTGAGATGACTTTCGTTACATCATTGATGAGACCCACCCGGTCCGTACCACGGATCTTCAGACCGGTGAGAAAGGCAACCTCGTGCTGGGACGTCCATTTCGCTTTAACAACGCGGTTGCCATGATGTGAAAGCAATTCAGGGGCGTTAGGGCAATTGGTTCGGTGTATCTTTATTCCTTCATTTACGGTCACAAACCCAAACACGTCATCCCCTGGTATTGGTGTACAACATTTGGCCAACTTGTAATCCACCACATCCATATCTTCGCCGATGAGCAAAATATCATCATAGCGTCCTTTCTGCTTGCTGGTCTCTACTTCTAGTGGCTTTGCATCGGGAAGGAAACTGAGTGGCCGCGACTTCGATATTTGAGGTTTATTTTCAAGGAACTTTTTGATATCAGCCGAAGTGATAAATCCTTTTCCGACGCGGTAATACAGATCAAAATTTGCCGACATCTTGAAGTACTCACGCATCTGTTCCATTAACTGCGGCGTCGGCTCTTCTTTTCCCTGGCGCAACTTCCTGATTACGATTTCTTTCCCTTCGTCGGCCAGCTTCTTTTTATCTTCCTTAAGCTGATCTTTTATCCGGGCTTTTGCTTTTGAGCTAACCACGAATCTGAGCCAGTCTTCGTGCGGTTTTTGTTTCTGCGAAGTCAGGATCTCAATCTGATCGCCGTTCTTCAGTACATAATTGATGGGAACAAGCTTGTTATTCACCTTTGCTCCGATGCACTTCGAACCAACTTGTGTGTGTATATCAAATGCAAAGTCCAGCGCCGTTGAGCCGTACGGCAGGGTTTTTAATTCCCCTTTTGGCGTGAACACGAATACTTCGTCGCTGAAAAGATTTCCCTTAAAATCGTCTACAAAGTCGAGGGCTGAGTGATCGTTTTGCTCTAAAAGATCGCGGACCCTGGCCAACCATTTTTCAAGATTTGATTCCGCTGTGGCACTGCTGTCCTTGTACTTCCAATGGGCAGCATATCCCTTTTCCGCAATTTCGTCCATTCGCTTGCTTCTGATCTGAACCTCAACCCATTGACCATTCTTAGCCATTACCGTGGTGTGGAGTGATTCATACCCATTGGACTTGGGCGTGCTGATCCAGTCGCGCAATCGATCAGGGTTTGGAGTATAATAATCAGTTACGATGGAATAAACCTGCCAGCAGAGCGCCTTCTCATGATCTACAGCGGTATCTATTATGATCCGAATGGCAAACAGGTCGAACACCTCTTCGAAAGGAATATTTTGCTTATGCATCTTATTCCAGATTGAATAGATAGACTTCGGTCTGCCAATGATTTCGTAATCGATTTTGAGCTTGTCCAACTCATCCTTGATCGGCATGATGAATTGCTTGATGAATTTCGACCGAACCGCCTTTGTCGCGTCAATATTCTGTGCAATCGAATCATATACCTGACGGTCTGTGAACCGCAGGTAAAGGTCTTCCAATTCTGTCTTGAATGCATTGAGGCCCAGCCGATGAGCCAGAGGTGCGTAAAGGTAGATGGTTTCGTTTGCTACCTTTAGTTGTTTATGTCTCGGCATGCTGTCGAGCGTCCGCATATTGTGGAGACGGTCGGCCAGCTTTATCAGAATCACGCGGACATCTTCCGACAGCGTGAACAGCATTTTTCTAAAATTCTCCGCCTGCTGCGACGTGCCATATTCGAAAACACCGCGGATTTTCGTTAGCCCATCAATGATTCGGGACACTTTCTTCCCGAACATGCGTTCGATATCCAGCAACTCGATGTCTGTGTCCTCGACAACATCGTGCATTAATGCAGATATAATAGAGGTAGTACCGAGTCCAATCTCTTCAACACAAATCTCGGCGACAGCAAGGGGGTGAAAAATAAAAGGTTCGCCTGACTTACGGCGCATATCTTTATGAGCCTCAAGCGAAATCGTAAATGCTTTCTTTATCAATTTGGCATCACCATCCTTTAAGATCGGTTTTGCCTTACGTAACAACCGTCGATACCTGTTGATGATCTCTCTTTTCTCCTGCTCCGTGTCTATTACCATCTTTAACTTTAGTTTGGCCTAAAAAAAAAATGACCTATTAGCATCAAAATGTCGTTTTCTTGGATAACAAACTTAAACTATTTCTTATTTCTGAATTATCTATAAATTTGCCCCTCCTTTTTACGTGAATGGCCTCATTTCCCGCCGAAAATTGGAAACTGTTTTTTCTACAGGATCCGAACGAAGGCGGAACAACTGAAGCCAGATAGCAGTTAGAACTATGAGGTGCGGCTTTTAAGCACCCCGGAAGTCTGACATAGCAAAATGCGGATGTGGAGTTCCCGATAGTTATCGGGATGGTACCCCGACTCGTCGGGGCAGACTTAGGATCTGGTGCCATCATTACTCCGATTCCGATTGATTGAATGATATACGCGGATGTGGCGTAATTGGTAGCCGTGCCAGACTTAGGATCTGGTGCCGAAAGGCGTGGGGGTTCGAGTCCCTCCATCCGCACTGTCGAACCCTCGATGTCCGGTCCTCCCCGGGCTTTGAGGGTTCTTGGTTTATCTGGAAAAAACAACAAACGTTTAAGCTTTGGAAATAACACTGAACAAGAAAAACAACACTGAAGGTTTAATTAAAATTAGATTAACCGAAGGTGATTATCAACCTCACGTCGAAGAAAAAGTAAAAGATTATGCTCGCAAGGCAAACATCAAAGGCTTTCGTCAGGGGAAGGTTCCGACCGGTGTTATCAAGAAGATGTTTGGAAAATCAATCCTCGTAGAAGAGATCAACCACCTACTTACTCATAAGCTTACAGACTATATAAAAGAAAACAACCTGAAGATATTAGGTGAACCACTTCCCGACCAGGAAAAGGCTCTCACCATCGATTGGGATACGCAAAAAAGTTTTGAATTCGATTACGAGATTGGCATGGTGGATGATTTCAGCTACGAACTTTCTCCTAAAGTGAAGGTGACTTCTTATCCAATCGAAGTCGATACCAAAACAATCGATGAGACCGTCGATGATTTAAAGAAGAGATTTGGAAAAGTTTCTTACCCGGAAACAAGTGAAGCATCAGACAACTTGTTCGGCGAATTGCGTTCAGCAGATCCGGATTTCAAACGTGAAAATGTTTTCATCGCGATCGAAAAAGTTACCAAAAAAGAACAACAAAAATTTATCGGGGTAAAAAAGGATGACGGAGTTGAATTTGAAGTCAGCAAACTTTTCAGCGACCCGGAACTAACGGGACAACTCCTGGGACAATCTCCCGATGAGGCAAAGAATGCGAAGGGTAGATATATATTTAAAGTGAACACCATAAGTCGAACAGAGCCGGCAGAATTGAATCAGGAATTATTCGATCGGGTGTTTGGTAAAGATGCCGTAAAAACGGAAGAAGAATTCATTGCAAAGATCAAGGAAACTATCAGCGATAATTACAAGCGTGAGTCAGACCATTTCTTCGAACACCACATCGAAGATTACTATGTGGCAAACACTGAAATAAATCTTCCGGACAACTTTCTAAAGTCATGGTTAAAAACTTCGAGCAGAGGTGAAGTTACCGACGATGTACTGGAGAAAGAATTTGATCACTATAAACGTGGATTGAAATGGGACCTCGTTAAGAACCGTATCGCTGAAGATAACAACATTTCAGTTGAGGCTGATGAAGTAAGAGCTAAGGCGAAAGATCTCATTATTGCACAGTTCGGCGGGCAGGCATTTGCAGAACAGATCAGCGATAGGCTCGATGGAATTGCTGACAATTATTTACAAAATGAGAACGGTCAGAATTTCATGAAGCTTTATAATCAATTGCGCGCCGAAAAGATCATGAAACTGATACGGGAGAAGATAACCGTTGAAGAAAAAAAGGTCAGCGTGGATGAATTCAAAAAGATCGTCGAAGAACACAGACATTGATCTTTAATAAGTAAGCGCCCGACACAATGCGAGAGAATTTCACGGATTGGTTGAGGTTTACAATAAATTGCGCGCGTCACCGACTCAGAACTATTGGTTAAAACCATTTTTATTTAATCGCGGTTGTTAGGTTGTAATTTTAAGTCAGGATGGCTATGATTGCTCGCGAAAACAGGCATTACGCCATGTAAAGACCATTAAAGCAAATTATTAAAATATGGATCAAAATAACGAATTCAGAAAGTATGCAGTGCATCACCTGGGAATGAGCGGCAATACTATTGATAGCTATGCAGGGAAAATCGACGGATATGCCAATCAGATTCACAACATGACTCAATATGTCATTGAAGAACGGCCTGGTAATTTTCGTGCAATCGACGTTTTCACGCGGCTCATTTCTGACCGGATTATCTTTTTGGGAATGGGCATAGACGACCAGATTGCAAACCTTATAACCGCACAACTTCTGTTTTTAGAATCCTCAGATCCCCGCCGGGATATCATTATGTATGTTAATAGTCCGGGGGGCTCAGTTTACGCGGGTCTAGGTATCTATGATACAATGCAATACGTAAATCCTGATGTTGCCACCATTTGTACCGGTTTGGCTGCCTCTATGGGAGCGGTCCTTTTGACTGCAGGTGCCGCCAAGAAAAGGTCTGGACTCCCACACTCCAGGATAATGATACACCAGCCTATGAGTGGCATGCAGGGACAGGCTTCCGACATGGAAATTTCTCTAAAACAGACACTTGAGGTTAAGAAAGACTTATACAACATCCTGTCAAAGCACAGCAGCCAAGAGTATGCGAAGATCGAAAAAGACTCAGATCGGGACTACTGGATGAGAGCTTCTGAAGCGAAGGCCTATGGACTGATCGATGAGGTCCTCGAGCGGAAGAAAAACTGATGGTGCGGTAACCGTTGGGAGTTTAAATTACCTATCTTTAGTAGGTCTATAGTGTGATCTTTAATTAATTAACTGTTTATGGCTGAAGTAACTTGTTCATTTTGCGGGCGGAGTAAGAAGGATGTGGATCTGATGATATCGGGTATTCACGCCCACATTTGTGATAAATGTGTTACGCAGGCCAATCAAATTTTGGGAGAAGAAAAGAAGAGCAAGAACGAAGCTGGCTTCTCTCCGAATTTTAAACTTATCAAACCCCAGGAAATCAAAAAGTTCCTGGACGAATATGTTATTGGACAGGACGAGGCCAAGAAGATCATGGCTGTCGCTGTCTATAACCATTTCAAACGCTTAATGCAACGGAAGCTCGATAGCGAAGTGCTTATCGAGAAGTCTAATATCATAATGGCTGGTGAAACTGGTACAGGTAAGACTTACCTTGCCCGCACACTTGCTAAGCTTCTACAGGTCCCCTTTTGTATTGCTGACGCCACCGTACTGACTGAAGCCGGTTATGTAGGAGAAGATGTCGAAAGTATTTTGACGCGTCTCCTCCAGGCAGCTGACTACAACGTGGAGGCTGCGGAACGAGGTATCGTTTACATTGATGAAATTGACAAAATCGCCCGCAAGTCAGACAACCCTTCCATTACACGCGATGTGAGTGGCGAAGGTGTTCAGCAGGCGCTCTTAAAATTACTCGAAGGTACAGCAGTAAATGTTCCGCCGCAGGGTGGCAGAAAGCATCCTGACCAGAAAATGATTACCGTGAACACGGAAAATATCCTTTTCATCTGCGGTGGCGCATTCGAGGGGATCTCACGTTTCATTGCCAACCGACTGAATACACGTCCTCTTGGATTTGTGGCGGGTCACGATGGTCCACATCCTGCGAACATGGATAAGGATAATTTACTCCAGTTTATTACAGCACAGGATTTAAAGAGCTTTGGTTTAATTCCAGAACTTATTGGTCGTCTGCCAGTAGTTTCCTATTTGAACCCGTTGGATAGAAATGCGCTGCGTAAAATATTAACAGAGCCAAAGAATGCCCTTCTGAAACAATACAAGAAGTTGTTTGAGATGGAAGGGATCGAACTCGAATTTAAAGATGGCGCCATCGACTTCATCGTAGAGAAAGCGATGGAGTTCAAGCTGGGTGCACGCGGTCTGAGAAGCATCTGCGAAGCCGTTGTCAATGATGCAATGTTTGAACTCCCCTCTGAGAAAAATACCGAACGCCTGGTGATTAATCGGGCTTATGCTGAGGAGAAGTTTAATAAGTCGCAGTATAGTAAGCTCAAAGTCGCTTAGATTTTAAAAAGAGATCGGTAATCTAAAGGTAATCGGTAAACGGTAATCGGTCGGCTAGATTGTAGTGATCAGTACTTTGCGACCTAGCGCCTTACGATTCCCCAATAATTTTGTTGTTGAAATTATAAAGCTACACGATCGAGCTGTTTGCATTTTGCCTATTGCTGTCTACTAAGAATTTATTTCGTTTTTGTAATCGGTGCAGACATGACCACCTGCATCATTTGATCGAGCCGACCGATCCCGATGGCTTCGGGACCAATTCACCGATCACCGATCACCTTTTTTCGCGTGTTCCACCATCAGCCTCGCCGCATTCTCCGATGCAGACCCGGTATCAAGAATTCTTACAATTTCATCATAACCTGCAAGCATCTGTTGGCGGTAGGTGTTATCGGTTAAAATTCTTCTAAGTTCGGTTGACACTTTTTCCACAGACGCTTCCGACTGAATCAACTCCTTAACGACCTCCCTACCCGCAATGAGGTTCACTAGTGAAATAAACTTTACTCTAACAAGGAATTTCGCAAGCCAATAGGAAAGCGCATTTGCCTTGTATACCACCACTTGTGGAACTTTGAAAAGTGCTGTCTCTAGTGTTGCTGTACCTGAAGTGACGATCGCTGCAGATGACCGGAGTAGCAAATTATAAGTATCCTCGAATACCAGCTCGACGTTTGGAAGTTCGCGTAACTCGGCATACAACGACGCATCCAGGTTGTTAACAGCAGCGACACCAAATTTATGGTCAGGAAATTTTTTTATTACCTTGACCATAAGAGGCACAATGCGTTTTAATTCCTGTGTTCGGCTGCCAGGAAGGAGCGCAATTTGATTGCTTTGTCTAGCTTGTGATGTTTCGACAGAGCCATGATTTTCCGCGATATGCGCTTTCACCGCATCCAATACAGGGTTACCGACATAGTGAGCCTCCCACTCAAACCTTTTAAAGAATTCTCTTTCAAAGGGAAGGATAATATACAGGCGGTCGACATGCGGCTTTAGCCAACCAGCCCGGCCGGGATACCATGCCCAGTACTTTGGTGGTATGTAGTAAAAGATCTTGTACCCGCTCTTTTTCGCGAACCTCGCTATGGCAAGGTTAAATCCACCATAGTCAATAAGTATGATAACGTCTGGGTTATACGCAAAGATATCTTTCTTGCAAAGCGCGATATACTTTTTGATTTTCCCTGCGTTGGTAACTACTTCGGCCAGACCCATAAAAGCCAGATCGTCGTAGTGGACCGTTAGTTCGACGCCCGCCTCTCGCATGTATTCGCCACCAAATCCCCGGAACTGGGAAGAAGGGTCATTTTTTTTTAATGCTTTAACGAGGTTGCCTGCATGCAAATCACCCGAACGTTCACCTGCAACGAGATAGTACCGCATAGAGCAAAAAAGGGTTATAATTATTCTCCAAAATACTCTACGTAATTGCGGGGCGTTTCGTAAAGCCGCAGACTATGAAGTTTTCCAACTGTAGTTATTGAGCTCAGCTTTGAATCGAGGATTCTCCAAATCTCAACGATGAGATTCTCACAACTTGCGAGTTTGCCCTGCATGAAATCCACGTCGACATTAAGATTCTTATGATCCAGCTTGTCGATTACCTCTACCCTGATCAACTGACTAAGTTTTTTTAAATCCACCACAAATCCTGAGGCAGGATCGGGTCTGCCCTTTATCGTCACAATCAAATCGAAGTTGTGGCCATGCCAGTTTTCGTTTGCGCAGGGTCCAAAAACCTCGGCATTCTTTTCTTTTGACCACTCAGGATTGTAGAGCTTGTGAGCGGCGTTAAAATGTTCCTTCCTGGAAACGTAAAGCATGGAATCGAAATGTATAGCAAATATAGCAGGATGTCTGTGTCCTACCCAAGTTCATAAGGACAGGAAATCGGTGCTAATCCTCCCACCAGGTTGGTTTCACGTTGGTGGCATCTCCCCTTGAATACGCGCGACAGTCAAAGCATTCGGGAGCGGGCGGACCACCATAGTTTTTCTCACAGTCCTCTTTTAGGGTGTTCTCGACAAAATACGACAATTCACTTTTAGTAAAATACCATCGCGTAGCCTGTTCGTTAACAACGCCAAAGTAACCCACTACTCTCTTTTCCTCCCCTACTGAATAATAGTTGGTGGCCAAATTAAATGGTGGTTTATCTACTATGGAGGCCTCCTGGTTTTGCTCACGCATTTCGGACCAGAAATTAAAATAGGGCTCCGTCATTGCTTGTTGAACGATGAGAGCTGAAAACTTATGAAAGATCCGATCGTTTCGGACGGTCGCCATGGCAAACAGCTCTTTGTTGTACCCTCCGACAAAATCTTTCTGAATTGCATAATTCTTAAGATAAAACGGAGTGCTGATCCAGCAGGTATGACCAGGTAGTACGACAGACTGTGATAGTGGCGCAATATAAATCCAGGTAGGCATGAACGACCACCGGTAAAACAACGGTGAGCCTGTGGTATTTTCAGGAACCTGGATTTTAGCGCGAATAGCCTTGACTGACACTATAACTTCTTCATTTGCCTGAATGGCATATTTCTGCATCATAAATTCTTCAAAAGAAACTTCTCCCATGGGTGGAATCCCGGCTGCCGGCAGACCCTCCCATGCCGATTCGTACACCTCTTCGTTCGGGAGTTGAATACGCAACCTGTATCGAACGCCTGGCTCGGCTTTGAAGTCATCGTACAACAACTCATACTGACCCGCGACATTAGGAGATTCCGTGTACTGAAGCGTTTCTCCATGATCTGTTTGCAGCTCAACAGACGCATAGCTAATAGGCTTTGAGCGTACATTAATCACATCGCTTGTATAAGAAAGTTTTACACTAAAATATCGGCCATCAGATGGATAGTTTACTGTTTCATTGAATGATTTGTCTGATAGAAAGGCTTCGACCACCAGCGACGGTTCACTGTCTTTGATAACAAAATTATAAGGCTCCACACATGCCGCAGCCATGAGAAAAAACAAGAAGTAAGCGACGTTCTTCAGCATCACTAAAAATTAAAATTGTAAGTAACGGACGGGAAGATGCTTCCCAGGACTGACAACTTATTTGCAGTACCATAACGGTTGAACGTAATCGAGTATGTGTTTTTACGACCGTATAAATTGAAAATGGAAATTACCCATTCATCTTTATATCGTCTGTTTTTGTTAGGCCTTTGTTTGATTGTATAAGAAACATCTAAGCGATGATAATCCGGAATTCGGTATTCATTTCGTTGTGAATAATTTAAAACCGACAGATATACGTCATAACTGAATTTTGATATCGGAATTGTTATGGGCCGGCCTGTGCTGTAATTAAAATTAGCTGAAAGGTAAGTCCGCTCGCCAACTTTGTAGTTCAACACCAGGTTTACGATGTGAGGCTGATCGAATGCAGCCGGGTAAAACTTACCTTCATTGATCGTAAGATTCCCTGTTGTCTGCGCATCGAATTTTCGCAAACTTCTTGAATATGTATAAGACAGCCATCCATTAAAGCGGCCGGTACTTTTCTTAAAAAATACTTCTACACCGTAGGCTTTTCCCTTGCCTTGAGAAAGACCTGCTTCCAAGGCGGGGTTAAGCGTAATGTCAGCACCCTCGATGTAGTCAACCGCATTATAAATGTCCTTGTAGAAACCTTCAACCGAAAATTCGTATTTGTTGTCGTCTAAATTCTGAAAGTAACCCAGTGAGTACTGGTCACCGATCTGGGGCTTCAGGTATGGCCCACTGGCAATCCAGTAGTCTTGTGGCGTGGTAGACGTAGTATTTGAAATAAGATGCATGTACTGATAGCCCCTATAGTAGCTTGCTTTCAACGAAACATCTGGTGTGATCAGATACCGGATCGAAGCTCTCGGCTCAAAGCCATTATACTGTTTAATGATCTCGCCTGAAGTATAACTTATCGTGTCACTGATGGCGGGATATCTGCCTTGCACATTGTTGTAGTCAAAAACATAGATATCATCTTTGCCTACCCGGAGAAAGTGTGAATAGCGAAGTCCCGCGGACACCGACAACTTTTCTGTAATATTAAAATCACCTTGCACGTAAACAGCGCCTTCGCCCATTTGCTGATCATTCATATCCTGGAATGCAATGTTTTCCGCATCGCTAGCAGGTACAAGCTTGCCTGGCTCTATGCTGGTTCCATTCAATTCCAAACCCGCAAGGATTTTTGACTCCTCTCCCAGCGCGAAATTTAGATCATACTTGAGCGCATAGTTCGTGATAGCATTTCTATAAGTGAAGCTTTCAATCTCACTAAAGCTTTCAACATCGCTGAAATAATTGCTACTCGATGCATTGAGCGTCGATGAGATCTTCTCGTTAAAAGTGTGATCCCATTTGAGCGATCCGTTGAAGGTGCCCCAGCTAAACGTAGAATCCGTTGCCAGGGAAAATCCATCGTAACTGTAGTACCCTGAAAGTGTAAGAAAATTATTATCGTTAATGGTGTGAAAGATCTTAGCCGTTACGTCGTGAAAGTTCGCGGAGCTATTTCGAAGTTGAATATCGTCCGTCGATTTTATAAGCCAGTTACAATAGGAAATTCTTCCTCCGATCATGTAGGACGAACGATTTTTTACGATAGGACCTTCAACGGCGAGCCTGCTTGAAACAAGGCCTACGCCACCAGATACTTTCGCCCTGCCTGCATCTCCATTTCTTAAAGTAACGTCAAGGATAGACGAAATGCGACCCCCAAAATTCGATGGTCCACCCCCCTTGTAAAGCGTTACACCACTGACCATGTCTGGATTGAAGGCAGAGAAAAAACCAAAAAGGTGAGAGGGGTTGTAAATTTTTCCACCATCCTGGAGAATCAGGTTCTGACCTGTCTCCCCGCCGCGAACAATAAAGCCCGAGGATAATTCGCTAACACTCACTCCAGGGAGTGTAGTCAAACTACGAATTGGATCGACTTCGCCCAGAAAAGTAGGTACTGCTTTGATCGTAGCAATACTGAGCTTCTCAATTCCCGTTACCTGGTTCAAAACATTTTCATTGATCCTCTCCGCCGTTACCGTAACGCTTTGTAATTCCCTCGACTCTGGCAGCAGCGTGGTCGTGATTTTTTGTTGCTGCGAAAATGGACTAAATGCTACAACATATCTTTTTAGGTCGTATCCCACAAACTGCACGTCCATTAGTTGCATCTTGTTCTGAAGTCCATCTACAGAAAAATTGCCATTGACGTCAGATAAAGTCCCCTTTTTTGAAGCAGAAAAATAGACCTGTGCTCCCGTTAAAGGTTCATCTGTTTTTCCATCGAGGACGGTACCCTCCAAGGTGATCGATGCACCGTTTTTTTCCTTCAGAATTATAAAGTTTTCCCTGTTCCACCCATTAAGGTCAGCTTGCTGCTTATCCATTATGAAGAATATTTTTTCGCTTACGCGGATGATCTTATAGGGCAGGTTGGAATTAAAGTAGTCAGTAATTTTTTGTCGAAGCGTAACGCCCGTCACTGTTAGCGCAAGCATTCTTTCTTTTTCAAAAATAAAATCGACCTGGTTCTTTTCCTCTAATGCCTCAAGAACCTGAGAAAGCGGCTTACCGTTGTCGGCGGATTCCACATATAGGTCTCGAACTGATTGGGCACTGGCTGAATCAAAAAACAACACGAGTAGTATACAACCAATTAATCTGGCGGGCACAATTCTCAAGCAATAGCTCATTGTTGTAAAGACAGTTTTTGGAAAGCAAAAGTTGGAAAAAAAATTACACAAAATATGAGGCAGACTAACCCATTCGTAGAAATCACTTCAATTGAAAAAAATAAAGGTGCCCGGATAGGAGCACCTTTATTTCTTATAGTCTACAATCAGCTGTTGATTAGTTTACATCCCAAAATACCTTGGTTTGCACATCATCAGAGCCACCGATCATATCGATAGCCGCGCGCCAGCTGGATGGGTTCAATGTAGCTTCCTCAATCGGGAAGATTAAACGCTGTGGAATATCAGAAGCTTCCAATCCCGGAGGAATGTTGAAACCCTCGAAATCAAGTCTCCTCCAGGTAGTCCAGCCGTCAAATCCACGGTTGTATTGCGCAATCCATTCCTGGATACCGATCTTTTGTTTCCAATCGCCATCTGCAGTTGCGTATGCAACTTCAGGCTGAGCTAAGTAGTCGTCGATAGCATCGTCGTCCACGCCCCAGTATTCCATAGAGGCACGAATGCCGTTTTCATAGTACGTTTCAACGGCCTCAGCTGTCGCCAATCCACGAGCGGCTGCTTCAGCCAACATGAATTGAACAGTTGCGTAGTCGAGCATCACACCTTCGAGATCAGGCTCATGGAAAAGCTCCCCAATGTGCGAATTGGCGGAATAAGTATTGGCAGTACCGTAGACACCACCCTTGTATGTACCGCCCTCAATAGGATCGGCATAAACCTCAAGTCTTGGATCCGACAAAGCAATCAATTTATCTACAATCGTATTTGCAACTACAAAGTCAGCGCGACCGCTCTGAACGAGATCCAGCCATACGGGATTCGTGTTAGGCGAAGAGCTTAGGTAAGACAGTGTTGCATTGTCAGCGTTACTTGTAAATGCACCTTCTTCAGCTTGTGAGATCATTGTTGCAGCTTTACCGGCATCAACGTCGGCAATTGTAACTGCCAATTTGATCTTAAGTGAATTTGCTAATTTGATCCAGGCACCAACATCTCCACCATAGATCAGATCCTGATCGCTTGAGAAACCTTCTTCATCCTCATTGAGGAGGCCGATAGCTTCGTCAAGCATTGTAATGAGACTGTTATACACCTGTTGACCGTCATCGTATTTAGGGATCAGGATGTCATCATTCAACGCTTCGGTGAAAGGCACGACACCGAATGCGTCAACCAAATTGGCAAAAGTGTAGACTTTGCAAATGTTGATCATGCTTAATTGATTATCGCGTGCGCCCTCAGAACCACTAAGCTGCCAGGTGTCTTCAATTACCTTTCTTGCTTCGTCCAGGTCTCTTAAAGTGTTTCGATAAGCATTGGTCCAGAAATTATCCGGAATATTCCGGCTGACCATGTTGTATTGGCTTTCGTCCGGGTAGGTCGTTTGAGCCCAATATTGAGCATACAGTCTAAACGGATTGTCATTTACACTGGTGCTCACCATCATGTCAAACATGCTACGCACGCCGTTAGCGAAAAGCGCTTCACCAGAAGGTACTGTTGCATCTTTCTTCGGCGTATTCAACTCATCCATCCTGTCTTCGCAGGAAAAGGCAACCCCGGCGATTATGAGTATACTTAAAATTATCTTTTTCATTGTTGTTTCCAGTTTAGGATTAGAAATCAAGATCCAGCTTAAAACCAACCGTTCTCAACGTAGGATACGCTCCTGAGATGTAACCTTGGGCATTACCTGCGCCCAAGCCAGCTTCAGGATCAGAGTAAGGAAGGTTCTTGTCGATGATCCACAAGTTACGTCCTACTACTGAAATGGTAGCTTTCTGGAATATGTTGCTTAAGAAAGTGCTAGGCAATGTGTAGCCAATTGCAACTTCTCTCAATTTCACATAAGAGGCATCATATACAGTCATAGACGATGGATTTCTGCCTGCATCACCCCAATAGAATCCACCACCATAAAAATCAGCGCGAACTCTCCTGATATTTTCTGAACCGTCCGGATTGACACCTTCAAAAAGAATACCTCCGGAATTAGATGCATAACCTGCAGCCGGATTTCCTGGCTCGTTCATGACCACTGGATCGCGATAAGGGTTACCTAATTCGTTGTTTCCTGCAGTGTGTGCCGGAATACCAGTACCCTGTCCGTAGTGCATATCAAGTGAGTAAACATCACCACCTTTTTGCATATCGATGAGGAAGCTTAAGCTGAGACCTTTATAGGTAATAGAGTTGAGGAAACCACCATTCCAATCTGGGTTCGGATCGCCGATCACCTGGTCAGCAACTGCTACGTAGCTACCTGCGTATGAACCAGTCGTCGTAACCACTCTTCTTCCGTTAAGGAACTGATATCCTGTACCTCTCAACACGCCGTAAGGTTGTCCTGCCGTTGCATTAGCAGTAACACCACCCTGATAGCTGTTGATCACGTAATTCTCAATCCCAGCAGGAAGTGATTTCACCTTACTGATGTTCTTCGACCAGTTGATACCTGCATTCCAGGTCAGGTCATTGTTGCGAATGATATCAAATCCAATCGCGACTTCAACACCTTTATTCTCGATGTCACCACCGTTCAGGTATTTATAGTGTCCGCCTGTTGCTTTTGATACTTCGATCTCTGCAATCTGATTTACCGAATTAGTCTTATAAACACCCAAATCAAAAGTTAAGCGTCTGTCGATACCTGCGAATTCGATACCTGCTTCCCAGCTTGTAGTCTCTTCAGATTTCAAATCAGGGTTGTTGACATAGGTCGGATAAGATTGCAGTACTGTTGCACCGAAGTTGTCAGGTCTTGAGAATATAGACGTGGTTCTTTCAGGATCAGTATCATTACCAACCTCAGCATAATTCACGCGGATCTTTCCATAATCCATGAAATCAGCTTTCAGCAATTCGCTGAATACAAAGCTGAGAGCTTCTGAATGATAGAAGTAAGAATTGTTTCCACGGGGAAGTGCGGACGAAATATCGTTCCGGGCCGCAAGATCGAGATATAAGAAGTTCTTAAATCCAAGATTTGCATTCGCAAAATATCCGTATACCTCTTTCGTAGTTGCGTCTTCAACCGGCAGAAGAACGCCAAGACGTGAATTGTTCAATGAGTAGAGGTCGCGAACAACCAATCCACCGTTGGTCGAAGCCAGCGTCCTGTTAAAATTATTTCTACGGATGTTTGTACCCAAAATACCCGTGATGTGGAAATTATCAGAGAGTTGCTTGTTTGCAGTAAGAATGAAATCATAGTTAAATTCACTGACACGAAGTTCTTCTTTCTGATAGCCTGAACCTTCATCATTCTTGGAACCGTCGCCTTTGGTCACACCAAATTCAGTTGGAACACTACCTATCGCCCTTCTCTCTTCTCTCAGTTCTGAATAGTTATCAACAGTAACGCGGCCCAATACATTCAACCATTTTGTCATGTCGTAACTCAACGCTATGTTTCCAAATACCCTTGAACGCTCATCAGTCTGATAGTTTTTGTAGCGGGTCCAATAGGGATTATCCCAGAAGATCGGTGTTTCAGGATCAGTATAATCGCCACCGTTCCAGGTGATATTCCGGCCGGTTTTCTTGAACATGTCTTCCTGAGCCTTGATATCAACGTTGGTTTGCCACCACTGTCTGAAGTTACCCATCAGGTTGTCGCCGTATCCTGTCGAATTGCGACCCAAAGTTTCGTTCTGTACATAGTTTACAGCCAATAATGCTTTAAGTTTTTCATTGATTTGGCTTGTACCGTTGAAGTTGAAATTATGTCTTGTTAAATCCTGGTTAGGTAGATAACCTTTCATTTTGAAATGAGTATACCCGACGCGGAAGGTATTCATATCGTTACCACCTGTCAGTGCAATCGAGTTGCTGTACTCCATCTGTGTTTCGAAGAAATCTACAGGCGTATTCTTTGCTGCTGTCCATGGATAAGCTTTGCCAAAGTTTGGTGATTCCTCTACGAAGGAATCCCAGTGATATACATTCAAATTTGGATCGAACGGAGCTCCGTATGAACCATCTTCAAGAGTAGGAACTACGAGGTCATCAACACCATCACCATCGATATCATCCTCAAAGAAACCTTGAGGACCGTAGTACTCGAACGAAGGCATTGCATAACCAGAACCATATTTATCCTGGTATTTTACAAATGTCTCCTTGTTGATCTTGCCAACAGTTACACCCGTTGACAATGAAATACCAATTCCTTTTCTCTTAGTACCTTTCTTAGTGGTGATCATCACAACACCATTCGCAGCGCGCGAACCATAAAGCGCTGATGCCGCAGCACCTTTCAACACGTTTATTGATTCGATGTCTTCAGGGTTGATGTCTGATGCAGCATTTCCGTAGTCATATCCATAACGACCTGCTGCCTGGAATGATGAGTTACCAGTGCGATTGCTGATAGGTACACCATCAACAACGAATAAAGGTTGGTTTGATCCTGAGATGGATTTGTTTCCGCGGATCACAATGTTTGTCGAACCTCCGAAGTTACCAGTGGTTCTGATCTGAACACCGGCTACTTTACCTGATAGAGAGTTAACAAAGTTCTGTTGCTTGGCCGTTGTAACTGCTGAGTTGTCCAACGTTTGGGTAGAGTATCCCAGCGAAGCTTTTTCTCTCGGAATGTTCAGTGCGGTTACAACTACTTCACTAAGTTGTTGTACATCCTGCGCCATAGCTACGTCGACAGTAGTCCTACCGTTAACAGGCACTTCCTGTGTAGTTAATCCGATAAAGGTAAAGACGAGTGTACCATTCGAAGGAGCTGTAATGGAATAGTTTCCAGTTACATCAGTAACAGTACCTGTAGTAGTTCCCTTGACCACAACGTTGACCCCTGGCAAGGCGGACCCGTCCTCTGAGGACGTGATCTTACCTGACACGGTCAGATCCTGTGCCCATAGTGCGCCGCTGGCGAACATAAGCACCGCTGTTAAGCATACAAGTAGAATTCTCTTCATACTTCTGTAAGATTTAGGTTAATGATTGTTAATAAAACGAATCAAACTTAAGACAATTTGTTATCGTTTACCACAAAAATTAGTATAAAAATCCTTTTTAAAATACCCCATATGGGGTGAATAGCGCCTGATTCGGCACATAAGGGGTTAGTTTATTAACCTGAATTCTATGCGGCGATTCTGCCGGCGGCCATCTTCAGAGTCGTTGCTGGCCACTGGTTTGTCGGGGCCGTAGCCGTGCGTTATGATGCGATTTTTGTCGATCCCCATTTGGGTGAGGTAGGTAGATACTGCCAATGCCCTCTTCTGGGAGAGCTGCTTGTTATAGTCGGCGGAGCCCGAGTTATCGGTATGGCCACTTACTTCAACCCGGATTTTAGGGTTTTCGCCCAAAAACCGAATCACTTTCTGAAGTTCGGGTAGTGATTTTGGCTTCAAATCGTATTTGTCGACGTCAAAGAAGATGTTGTTCAAAACTGCCATCGACCCGGCCGCGGCTTTCTCCAACTCTATATTAATAATGATTGGTTCGAAGTTCTTGACCTCCGAATAATTGAAATTAAAGCTCTTAAACAAGTATCCAGGCTTGGATACGTACAATGCATACTCCGCGCCCTGGGTCAGTACCATGAGGTATTCGCCATTGACCGAATCGGAGTTTACCAGCGACACCATGGAATTTCTCTCTATATTAATAAGCTCAATTCTTGCGTTAAGGGGCGACTTACTAACCTTATCGGTAATAATTCCTTTTACATAGTTGCTTTTAAATCTAAGCTGGTTCTCTTCAGGGATCCGGATTTCGTAGATTTTGCTGCGCGAATGGCCAGATTCCAGGGTTTCTTCATGCGAATAGTAGCCCTTTTGGCCATCCGCAGTGACGAAAAATGAATATTGATCTCCATTATCGTTGATGATTCCACCGAAATTTTTTGGAGTTTCCCATCCGCCGGAGTCGCGTTCGGAATAGAAAACATCATACCCTCCAAAGCCAGGAATGCAGTTTGACGCAAAATAGAGGGTTTTGTCATTGGCATGAATGAAAGGAGAAATCTCATCGAATGCAGAGTTGATCTTGTCGCCCGCATTTACCGCACGGGTCCAATTTCCCGACTCATCGAGTGTAGAAACCCATATATCCCTGCGCCCCAAACCGGAACGGCGGTCGGAGACAAAATATAATGTCCGGCCATCCGCCGAAAGGGAGGGCTGCGACTCCCATTCGTTGGTATTAACATTCCGACCGAGATTCTTGGGCTTCGTCCATACGTCACCCTCCCGAATACTTTCATAAAGGTCACAGCTGCCGATACCATCTCTCCCAGAGCACGAGGTAAAGATCAACCTCCGCCCATCAGCAGAGATGGTACAGGTACCTTCGTTAAGTGGTGTATTAATATTTTTAGATATAGACTCCGGGATCATCCATCTTCCCTGGTCGTCTTTTCGGCTTACCATCAGGTCTTCATCATCATTCGGACCATTCCCTACCCGCCGGGTAAAAATCAGTTGCCTTTGATCGGCCGTGAGCACCGGAAAGTACTGCATCACAAAACGATTCACGGTATCGCTCAACGCCTTTTGCTCATATGAAGATTTTGTGCCCTTGTTCTTTAGGGCGAATTCCGCGCTCTTGAAAAGGACAGTAGCGCGATCAGTTTTTTGTTTGTTCTGGGAGTCACTATTGACATACGAACTCAGGACCTTCATTGCTTTTTCATACTCGCCCGTAAGCAAATACAATTCTCCCAGGTTGTACCAAAAATCCCGTTGCCTGCGAATATCTGTCGTAAGGCTAAGGCCGTACTCGTAATCGGCAATAGCTTTCGGATACTGTTTTATTGAAAAATAAGTAAGTCCGCGACGGAAGTAAGCCTCCACAAAGTTTTTGTCTTTGGCTAATGCCTGACTAAGAAGGTTGATCGCTTCCTCATATTGTCCGCGTACCCTGAAATTATCAGCCTGCGTGTACAAGTCGATGGCCTTTTTTGACTTGGTACTTAACTGGTTTTGAGCCTGGACATCGATAACATAGATCGCCAAAAAAATTAAAATCAGACGGCGCACCATTCCTTGAATTTAAAAATCACATCTGATTGTAAAAATACAATAATTAGCGGACAGCGGATAGCTTACTAATGACAGCTGTGGAGCAGAATGGCGGTTTAA
The DNA here is from genome assembly GCA_023412765.1 of Bacteroidota bacterium. Classification (GTDB taxonomy): domain Bacteria; phylum Bacteroidota; class Bacteroidia; order Cytophagales; family Cyclobacteriaceae; genus Chryseolinea. Next base: position 4,062 of record JAEZBX010000040.1, on the reverse strand, counting down.
AGTTTAAACTCAAGTTTAAGGTTTAAAGTTTAAGGTTTAAAGTTGTGCCAGTAGCCAAGTCTGGCTATTTCCAATAGCGCACAATCTTAGATCGAGCGAAACTTTAAACCTTGAACCTTAAACTTTAAACTTAATATATTTTCGCCACATCGATTTCCTGTCCTTCAAACTGCAACATAGCATTAATAAGCTTGAAGGAATCAAATGTTTTGATGTCTTCAACGCGGATTTCCTCTTCGTAAATCAAATTTCTCTCCAGCAGGCTGCTTCGCATAGTTCCCTTAAGCAGCGCCGACCATGGTGTGTACCATCTTTTACCTCTCCTGAAAAGAATGTTGGAAAAAGATGAATCGGTTACAAATCCTCGTTTCACAATCAAAATATCATCGCACTCCCTTCTTAGTCCGTATAGCCGGTCAATAAGCTTCCGGTCAGCGTATTTGAATTCGTAAGAAATACGGTCGTGCTCCACAACGCGGAGGCTATCTATTTTTTTTGTCCTGTAAGGAATGAATTCTATGTCTGTGGAATGGTCGTCGTAAATCACTCTGCACTTATATAATCCATTGCCAGGCCGCTCTATCTTCGCGAGAAATGCTTCCAGGTCGAAATGCTCCTGAACACCGCATAGGAACTTTAATGCGCGATTCATGCGCTGTTCATGGTAAAACAGATTCTGAAATTCTCCGTCACAAAGCCGTATGGATTCAAGCAACAGGGACATATACCTTATTTATCGCCTCTTGATACTCTGATTCTACAACACTTTGAGTAGTGATTCCTCCTCCACTGCGGTAAAAATATTTATTTCCACGTTTCTCTATAAATCGAATCATAACGCCACTATCCAGATTATTTCCATCAAAATACCCAAACACACCGGTGTAAAATCCTCTCGGCGTCGCTTCCACTTCTTTAATTATCTCTACCGTCTTCGGTTTCGGCGCACCAGTAACTGAACCTGCTGGCAATAATTTTATCAAGATATCTCCAATTGATGCCCGATAGTCGTTGTAAAGCTCACCACAAATCTCGGAGCTGACTTGATACAAATTTTTGGATCGGGTACGGACCTCCTCTATGTAGCGAAACCTGTTAACCGTCACCCTTGACGCCACCTGACTAAGATCATTCCTTATCAGATCTACAATGGTAACGTGTTCAGCCAGCTCTTTCTTATCCGACAAAATTTTTTCGCTGGCCCCCGGTATCGAAGCATCGATGGTTCCCTTCATTGGATAAGAAAATATCTTTCCATTCGTAATCTTCACAAATGTCTCAGGAGAAAATACCAGGAACTCGTCCTCAACAAGAAGTTTATACTTTGCATCACTTTGAAAAAAAATGTTTTTCAGCGATTGCTCAAGGACTATTTCGGTCGAGATAGTAAGATTTGTAAGGAACGTATCACCATATTCAAGATGATGGCGGACTTTGTTAAACTTTTGTTCGTATTCGGAGAATGGTCCCTGAATAGCCCTAATGCCACTCTTTCCTTCAACATCTTTTCTCTCGGTATTCGTAATGCCATTCACGAAGTATAGGATCTTATCACACTCGATATCTTCGATCTTATAAATTCTCGGATCACTCATTTCAAAATCTATCATAAACAAGAAAGGGACCTGGGCTTGTCCCCAATTATTCATTGTGCTGATAAACTGAAAGAGGGTCATTTTATATCAGTTACGGATAACGTCGCTGAAACGTCTTCTCACTACGGAATGTTCATGTACTTATGTATCTGCAGAGAAACCTGCCATCGTGGGTTTGCCTTCACATAATCAATTATGAGTGGTAACATTTCTTTTTCGCGCGACCATTCGGGCTGAAGAAACAGACTGCAGGCGGAAGGTACCTGTTCTGCAAATTGCTCGGCCCAGGAAAAATCGGTCTTGTTGTAAATAATAATCTTGAGTTCATCGGCCTGACCAAAAATCGAGGGGTCAGGTTCCTTGAACTTTTTTGGAGAAAAGCAGACCCAATCCCACGTTCCACGTAGTGGATATACGCCAGATGTTTCGATATGTGTTCGCAGACCAGCGTCTTTCAATTTTTCGGTGAGAAGTGACAAATCATACATCGCAGGCTCACCACCTGTGATGACTGCAATTCTTGTTCCACTGCTTTGAGCTCTTTCACAAATATCATTTACGTGACATAACGGATGGGCTGATGCATCCCAGGATTCTTTGACATCACACCAAACGCATCCTACGTCACAGCCTCCGAGCCTGATAAAATAAGCAGCTTGTCCCTGATAAAAGCCTTCACCCTGGATGGTATAGAAATCCTCCATGAGAGGTAGTAGTACGGTTGAAGTTATTTCTTTGTCCACCGTCATAATGCTTGATCCAACTGAAACAGAATTCAACACCACGTGTATAGATCACGGATTTCTCAGCTCCGTTGCACGCAATGTATTTAAGAGCAAAGATGCAATCGTCATGGGACCGACTCCACCGGGCACCGGTGTTATGAACGAACATTTAGGCGCCACTTTCTTAAAATCAACATCGCCCTTTATTGCCCAGCCTTTCGGATATTCAGGACCTTCAACGCGTGTTGTACCAATATCGATAACGACGGCGCCATCCTTAACCATCTCGGCCGTAACGAGTCCGGGTTTTCCAACCGCTACGAGAAGAATATCCGCCATTCGCGTATAGCTGGCGAGATCCTGCGTGTACTTGTGGCATATGGTCACCGTTGCGTGGCCCTGCTCCGTTAGCATCATACTCAGCGGAGCACCTGCTATCCGGCTTGCACCAATAACCACAGCATGCTTTCCTTCTGTGGGGATTTCGTAACGCCTCAGCAATTCCATTACTCCAAAAGGCGTCGCTGGCATCAGCAACGGATTTTTAGATATGATGCTTCCAAAATTATGGTTTGTAAATCCGTCTACGTCTTTATCAGATCGTATGTTTTCGGTAATACGCTCGACGGAAATATGGGCAGGAAGCGGCAGCTGGACGATGAATCCATCAACGTCATCATCATTGTTCACGTGGTCGATATGCTTCATGAGGCGCTCTTCGCTGATGGTATCTGCAAAGCGCATCATGGTGTAATGAAAGCCCACACTCTTGCACGCCTTTACTTTGTTGTCTACGTATGTCTGACTCGCACCATCGTCACCAATCAGGATAATGGCAAGATGGGGGATCTTCTTCCCTTGCTTTTTGCGAGCAGTGACTTTCGCAGCAATTTCATCTTTGATATCGGTCGATACCTTTCTCCCGTCGATTAGCGTGTACGTAGTTTGAAGTGTTTCGGACATGGTTCGTCTTTTATAATGCTCCCCGCTGAGCTCTTCTTGTTTTGCTCCATAGATCAATAAACTCCCGGCACAACCGGTGATAGTTTTCTTTTGCTTTAATCAGTTCAGTCTTTTTTTCTTCCAGCTCGGCTTCTCCTCCCTTGAGCGATTGCAAGATCTGCTCAGCTTTTAACTTATCTTTAATCCCCCTTTTACCTGAGGAACTTCTTTTGACATTCTTATTTCTTGCCATTTGAGTCTCGGATAAAGTTTAAAAAGTATTGATTGAGTTCCGATTGCATCGCGCTGAACTCCCTTTGATCTTCAATAGATTTTTCCAGTTTCTGATCAAATAGCTCCATGCGATTATCATGTCGTTCCATCCGGCTTTCGGCTTTAACCAGCCGTTTAATGATAAGGTCATTTCTTCTATCAGACCTTGCCATTCTGTTATCAGCCCTTTCCATTCGACGCTCGATGCCATCCAACTGGATGAGCATGTCGGCGATGACTTCATCATAATTTCGTTCCATACAACGGTAATTTAAGTTTTAACTATTATTTAATCAATCTTCAAAACGGCCATAAAAGCTTCCTGCGGTATTTCAACATTTCCCACCTGCCTCATGCGCTTCTTACCTTTCTTCTGTTTTTCAAGCAGCTTTCGCTTACGCGAGATGTCTCCACCATAGCATTTTGCCAAAACGTTCTTGCGAATCGCGCTGATGTTTTCCCGGGCCACAATCTTTTGTCCGATGGCAGCCTGAATAGCGATCTCAAACATTTGCCGAGGTATCAAC
>JAEZBX010000282.1 GCA_023412765.1 Bacteroidota bacterium | reverse complement strand
GAATTTATGTCCCGAATACATATTATCTCTTAATATCAATCTCATACGTGAAGCTATCACCTCTGTAGTATCCAATATTGTATTCAATAGGCCGATCTCCCGGATCGCATACCAGCCTTCTTCTGAATAAGACCGGATCATCTTTCTTAATGTTAAGTTTCTTAGCGACTTCAGCAGGGGCTCCCATAGCATTAATTTTTTCTTTGGACATGGCAGCCGTTGTCGAGTGCTCCTGTTCCATGATTTCATACAAATGCCTGGAGAAATCTTCTTTTCCGGTGAGACCCACTCGAGGATGGAAGTAGGAAATAAAATATACAAATGGGCCCTTAGTTACACCTCGCAATCTTTCCAACTTTAAAACCTTTCTACCCTCGTCGATCTGAAGCATCTGCGCAACCTCGCTGTCGGCATTTACCCATGTGACCTTAATATCAAAGTTGACGAATTCAACCCCCTTGCTATGCATCTCCTCACTAAAACTCAGCCAGTTGTTAAGCCTTGTGCTCACCGTATTCTTCACTGCTCGTGTACCCACACCCTTTTTCCGCACTAAAAGATTTTCGTGCTCCAGCTTGTTCGTTGCCTGGCGAATGGTGTTTCGGGAAATTCCAAGTCGCTTGGCAAGTTCCATCTCTTTAGGTAACAACTTGCCATTTTGATAGGCAGGACTCTCAATAAGCTTGCGCATCAAGTTCTCTACCTGTACGTGCAGCGGTAGTGGACTATTGTGATCAATCTTATACTCGACGGGGTCTTTTAGGGTTTTGGATTTAGTAGGCATGACAGTAAAAATGCAAGTTAAATGTAACTCCTCCCAGAGTAAAGTACAAAATTATGTTCTAATGTACCTACATATGCTTGGGTGCGATTTCGTTAGGGCGTGCGCAAGGGAATAAGGAATAAGGAATAGGGGTCTGGCTGAACCGAGGTATAGGGTATACGGTATAGGGCCGCTAATTCCCCCCTTATTCCTTACTCCCTATTCCTTACTTATCAGAAGCCCACCAACTAAGATACAGGGTATAGAGGGTGTAGGGCCTAAAACCGGGGGCCGTCGACAAAAACCTTATTAATTGTTCCACCGTCCCATCGATCGGTGCGGAATGGCACAGCGGGTAGCTGCTCCTTATTATACAAATCAAGTGGTCCAGGATTGTTGTCCCATGCATATCGAACGGCCACTGGAGCGCTTACCTTAGAACAAGTTACTATTACTGTGTTCCCTTCAATTGTGGCCTTGGCCCAATGGAATTTCTTATCTGCACCTGCCATCTGAAATCCCCGCACGTATCCATATTTATCCTTCGTAGTTAAGCCAGTTCCCAGATTATCAAACTCTATAATTGCGTTACCACCCTCAACTTTCATTGATTTAAAAGTCGGACCGGAGTAAACGGTGTCTTTGCCATATGCAATTTTAAGTGCGGCAAGTCCCAACCGTTTGCCTACATCCTCTTTATTTTTCGGATGGATGTCATTAGCCTCTCCAATATCAATAGCAGTAGCCATACCGGTATTTGGTAGTGACAGTGTCATCCACTGTGCTTCTCTTAGTTCTGCCCAATCGCTTTGTTTGGGATGTTCGGATTCCGCTTCATAGTTTGCAAGCTGGACAAACAAAAAGGGAAAATCACCCTGCTTCCATTGCTTCCGCCAGTCTTTTATCATTGCAGGAAAAAGTTCACGGTATTCATATGCGCGGTCAGCATTGGATTCTCCTTGATACCAGATCGCTCCCGTTATAGGAAAAGAAGTTAGTGGTGCAATGTTAGCATTGTATAAAACACCCGGCGAAGAGAAAGGAGTCGCATTCGGCAAATTCGGCTTGCGTGCTTTTTCAAGATTGAGGGATTCATCCTTCTTGTATAACCAATCACCCCAAAGAATTGGGTTTCCCCAAAATTCGCTGGTAGTAAATCCACCAATTCCACCATTATCGTATACACGAATCACCAGAACATTTCCTTTTTCTTTCAATATGTTAGATGGTACCGAATAATTTCGATGGTTATGGCGTCCATACGTCTCACCAATCTTATGACCATTTACCCATGCAATATCGTAATCGTCAATTTGCATCAGGGAAATTGGAAAACTCTCTCCGCTGAAATTCTGCGGGAGGTCAAACGTTGTACGAAACCAGACGGCTCCATCATAGGTTGCCAGATCTTCGACTTGTTCCCATGTATTGCCGGATGCTTTAATTGGTTTCCAGTCGTTTACACCCGTCTCAGGCTTAAACCACTCCTCCTCAAAGCCTGTTCCTTTGTAATAATGCTTATCCCAATCTTTTTTAACTTTCTCGAACGAAGAATGAAGCTGCGCGAAACTCTTTCCATCTTTAACTATCGGACCGATCATTTGCTCGAATTGCGGAAACTGTCGGAGTGCCTCATTGCTCATCCATGTTTCCACAGCAGTAGCGCCCAGGTTGTCACTAATAAGTCCTATCGGCACGTTCAATTCTTTATGAAGAAATTTACCGAAATGGTACGCGACCGCTGAAAAGGAATTTATATTATCTGTACTCAACTTTTTCCATTCGCCACCTTTGATGTCGTCGCGGGGCATGTAGTCAGTGTCGACTTGAACAGTGAACATCCGAACATCAGCAGTGCGCAGGAAATTCGAATCCGCTTCCTGGTAGCCGGTTTGACTAACATTCCATTGCATGTTCGATTGCCCTCCGCATATCCATACATCACCGACCATTACATCTTGCAGCGTTATGGTATTCTTTCCTATAATGACAATGTTGTACGGCCCGCCAGCAGGAAGTGCGGAGAACTCCGCGCGAAACTTTCCTTTTTTGTTAGCAGTAACCTTTATTGATTGACCATTCATTGACAGTTCAATTTTTTCATTGGGATCAGCTGATCCCCATACAGGAATCGGCTTTCCCCGTTGAACTACCATATTACTCTGAAAAATTAAAGGCAGCTTTACGTCAGCGCTAGCGTGGAATGCGATGGCTAAAATGTATACTGCGAGAAATGCAATCCGGATCGTTATCGCATTTTTCACCTCACTTCAGTTTATGGTTAAAACCATTGATTGACTCTTCCGTGCGGACGAAAGCCTTCAAAACAGCACACTGCTTGCCCTCCGATTCTCCATACGGCCTTATCGTAAATTCGCCGACCGAAGCAGGAACAATGAACGTTTCTGCATAGTGTATAACGTAAGGTTCAAACCGACCAGATGGACTTTCAACTATAGCTTCTCTACCCTCTATCAGATTGATCACATTAACGCCACCATTGGAGTTATGAAGAACTTTTGACGTAAACCAATAGCGTCTAGTCTCAATAAATTGAAATTCGTGTAATCCAGTCTTTTCTTCAGTCCAACCTTCACCCTCAGCAACTTTTTCGACCCGATCAAGAAGATTCTTTTTTGTCCAGGCTTCACGACGATCCCACTGAATGACTTTTTCACCATGTTCAATATTGATTGGCCTTGGTTTTCCATCCATTCCCAGGCGTCCCCAATCCCACAGTTTAAATGTAAAGATATAGGGAGTCGCGCTGATCTCCAGTACAACGCAGTTACTACCCGAACAATGCACTGTTCCAGCCGGTATCAAAACATGATCATGTTTTTTGACTGGCCATTTCTGAACATATTTCTCGGCATCAAAATCGGCATCACCCATCTGTGCTTCCTTAAGTTCGGCTATCATTCCATTCGCATCAGCATGATCCTTCAACCCCAGATATACATGTGCATCTTCGCGTGCATCCAGAATGTAATAACTTTCATCCTGGGTGTATTCCATCCCAAAATGTTTTTTGATGTATTGTGTTGTCGGGTGAACCTGGAGGCTGAGATTTCCCCCATCCATTGTATCGAGAAAGTCAAATCGAATAGGAAATTCCGCGCCAAACTTTTCATAAACTTTTTTTCCCAACAGCGCCTCAGGTTGTTTGAAGACAAGATTGATAGAAGGTATCTCGAAGGTCTCCTTGCCAAACTTCAACAAAAGACTATTTTCTTCCGGGACACAATCGAACCCCCATGCATAATTTACAGCCGAGCGGTCCAGATCAGCAACCTCTTTCAGCCATTGTCCTCCCCAAGGTCCTGGATCAAAGAAAGGCACTACCCTAAAAGGTCTTTTCGTAGCAAGCTTGAGACCTTCAAGAACAACAGCGCCTTGAACCATTTTAGGTGTTCCTGGCTTGTTGGTATCTATGACAAAATCCCAATTGTCCATCAAAGCAATCTTGTGTTTGTCGAGAACGCGCCAGTCAACGAAGTATGCTTGCTTGTATTGCAGCGAAAACTCGGTGTCAGCATTTTTTACACCCAGGTTATTAATGAGGTTCTGGCGCATGCGCAGTTGAATCTCCCAACGCGCCATATCAAGATATATCAGCAGATCCCACGATTGGGCTACTAGCGCAGCACCTTCACCATACACTATAATCACTCCATCCTTTTTGTCCGCTATTTCTTTTCGACTGGAGTCCAACTTGTCGGAATCAAAAAATTGGTCGATTGTCAATCGCGTCATATATCCGAAGATGCGGTCGTCCGTCACGTCGGGATAAACCATCTCTTCTATGGCTTTCTCGCTTTTAAAAGCATCAGTGCTTTTCAAGAATACTGAATGATTAAGTCCATTCCGCAAGGCTTGCTCTACTTCTGTGTCCAACACGCCATGGTAACAATCCACTACCACAACGGTACGGTTACCCTTAATCGACGCGATCTGCTTATTTATCTGTGAACAAATATTTTCCCATCCGATAAAACAATCCTTTTCATCGTCCCTCACTTTTACCGAAGGATATTTATCAAAATTCGAAGTCATAATGCTGGTTTACTACTACTCTTAACTGTAATTAAATGACACATCCCCAGGATACCGGCATATTCTACATGTTCAGCTGGTACTAAGTCAATGACATGATCATTGATCCACGTGTCTTTCTTTATCATATTTTGCACATAGGGAACGATCAGTTGCTTGCTTTTCATAATTCCTCCACCGATTACGATACGCTCCGGATCGTAAGCATGAATAAGATTTATGATTGCCAGAGACCACGCTCTCAACGCATGGTCCTGTATGGCGATAGCAATGCGGTCGCCGTTCCTTGCCGTGCTAAAGACTATATCAAAATTTAACGCTGGCTCTTTTGCCAGCGCACTGCTGTTGAAATCAGGATACCTCGACGCAATTTTTTGCAACGCCCAGGTTGAGGCCTCCGACTCGACGCAACCGAGATTGCCACAGTTACAAACATCACCGTGAAGGTTGATGGACATGTGACCTCCCAGACTACCAGCAAGAAAGTGCTTCCCATGCAAAAGTTTACCATTTATCAAAGCAGCCGTTCCAACCCCAGTTCCCAGTGTTATCAGCACCAGGTTATCGCAATTCCTTCCGGCGCCGAATTTCCACTCACCTACAAGCGCAGCACGTGCATCATTCTCAAGCGCCAACGGAATTCCCCATTGTCGTTGCGCCCATTCCGAAAGGTTCACGCGCTGCGCGTCGGGGAACTTGACATAACGCGATAATATTTTGTTTTCATCCGTATCGACGATACCCGGAAAAGCAATACCTACGCCCGTTGGACGGCATTTATTTTTTTTCAATAATTGATCGACATCTTCAGCAATATCTTCAAGGCGTTCTTCCAAGCTGACATGAGCAGACGACTGAATAACAGAAGTTGCAACGATTTCTCCATTATACACAAGTCCGATCTTAATTCGGGTACCGCCCATGTCGATTCCAATAGCTGCTTCCATGTAATATAGCCTTTCCGTTAATGCTGCTTCCAGCTGCGTTCGATTTCTTCCAGTGTCCTGTTTTTAGTTTCAGGAATTTTTAGCCATGTAAAAATTACCAGTATAACGGCGTTAACCATGAATATCCAGAATGTAAATGCTCCACCTACACTTTCAAGTAACATTGGGGTTAACTGAGTGATCAACACGACTCCGATCCACAGAATTAGTGTAGCAAACGACATTGCTATACCCCGTATCTTCGTTGGAAAAATTTCTGACATGATCACCCAGGGAATGGGTCCCAACGAACACGCGAAACTGGCGATATATCCAAGAATGAACACTAGCAACCAGATCCCTCCAACAATATTCAGATAAAAGCACAAACCTGTTCCAAGCAGACAAATTATCATCCCTGAAACACCCCATAACAATAGCTTTTTCCTTCCCACAATGTCGATCAACCAAAGTGCAACGAAAGTAAAAACTGTATTCACTATTCCAATCAGGAATGTTTGCGCCAATGCAGAACCGGACGCAAGGCCGGCACTTTTGAATATTTCCGGCGCGTAATAAATTATCGCATTAATACCGGTAATCTGAGAGAACAATGCCAGAACGATACCGATGATAAGCGCTCTGCGCAATCCCGGAGCAAACAACTCGCTGACTGTACCAGATTCTTCATTTAAAGTGCTTTTTATCTCTTTATAGATTTCATTTGCATTATCGGTACCATTCACACGTTCGAGCGTGTCGACTGCTTCATCATCCCTATTGCGCTTGATAAGCCAGCGCGGACTTTCGGGAACAAAAAATAATAACACAAAAAACAAAAGTGCAGGTAGCGTACCCGATCCGAGCATGTAACGCCAACCTATCTCTATATTCCATGCCTCATCACCCGCTGCTGCAATTTTCATATTCACATAATAGATGAGGTTTATGCCGATCACGATTGCCAATTGGTAAAGCGTCACTAACCTTCCTCGCTTATCTGAAGGAGCAATCTCCGCTATGTATAACGGAGATAGCATTGAAGCAGCGCCAATGCCCAAACCTCCGATGAATCGTGCAATAACAAATGTAAAGAGGGAATTAGGGATTGCTGATCCGATCGCCGAAATGGTAAACAGCACAGCAGTTATAATCAGAACCTTTTTTCTACCCCAACGATCACTCATGTATCCTGCGGTCATTGCGCCGAAAACGCAACCCCAGATCGCGCTGCTTACAGCCCATCCCACCATTGCTGGCGAGAGGTTAAACTTAGTTGTAAGCGGACCGATAGCCCCTGCGATAACCGCAGTGTCATATCCGAATAACAGCCCTCCGAGAGCCGCCACGATAGAAATTTTGATAACAAAAGCCGAGGATGGTTTTATTTTTCCGTGAATAGTCTGCGTAGCTTCCATTACTTAGAATCCTCTGTTGTGTTTGTGTCCTGGTCAAAAACTATTCGAAGAAAACGAGGCCTGTAAAGATCAGGTATTCGTTCTATGACGTCGAAAAACTTAAAACTATTGACATTGTAACTCACCAGCAACTCACCCAGTTTTGAAATGGCTGGATGCGCCTTGGCATTGTAGGTGAAGAGGTCGGGATCTTTTATATCATTAGTCGTGTCCCAGACTTTTTTTCGAGGGCCAAATGGTCCCACCGGTCCTGATGCAAACTGCACATATATAGTAGGGTAGATACCACCATACTGATACACCAATGCAAATTGATCTTCCCGAATGGGAGAAACACTTAATTCATTAGATACACTGTCAGCAAGCGCTGCAGCCTTTCCCAAATCACCAATCCAATTGCCTCCATCCCAAAACTTCCATTGCGTTGCACTTTCAATCTCGCCAGGTTTCACCCGCGCGACAACAAGCTCCTTTGCCTTTCCACGTATGCCATATACGTAAACAAATTCATCGGGCGAAGGTGTCTTGTCGGATGCGGTATTGCTCAAAACAGCTGCTCCAAAAGAAACTTGCACCGAATCATCTTCATTGCTAAAAGGCAATTCGATCTGACGATAATTTGTGAAGGGAAACTTTTCACCGTCCGGAATTATTAATAACGCATTACCAACTTCTTTAAAAGGAAAATCAGAGCCATCATCCGTATTACGTATGCGATAGGCGAAAATATACATGTCCTTGTTTGCATGATTTATAAATCCATCGCCTAGCCAATAATAATCTCCCTTCTTAGTCGAGGGTGTATTAGGAACAAATAGCGTGGTGGGTTGTCTGGCAGAAGTCTCCTTGACCAGGAAGTGAGCTTTCTCATCAACCGGATCTTCGCCTTTTAAAATCATGATGGAGTTGTTGACCATTTTGAAGCCAGGCTGCAATATTCCGTCAATGATTTCTCCAACCATCGTGTCGCTGAAAAGAAAAAGCACGCTATCGTCCGCATGGTTATCACTTCCAGAAAATGGTATGGCAAAGATGCCGTCGCCTCCAAACCATCCGTTAGAACGCTTGAACAGATCAGTCCATTTCGGAGCCCGCTCAACAGTAAATGATGATTCACTACTGCTTTTAGGAACATCTTTATCTTCTTTTTTTGAAGTACACGAAAGTGTAAAAACGGTAATCGTGCAGAGTATCCATAATTTTTTCATGGTGAGCGTTTTTGCGACAATACAAATCTAAAACATTTTTCGTATGTATGAACATATGAACAAATAAAATTATAGTTTTGGTAACGATTACATGACACTTATGATGAGACAATTTAGCTTTTTGATCACTGTCACTCTTCTTTTCGCATGGGGTTGTAAAGAACCCAAAAACACACACCACATTCCAAGTCTGGATGAGATTGCGGGCCGTTGGGTAGCTGCCGATACAGTGGCAATGGAGCCTTCCTTGAGAAATTTTCGAGGTCAGGCAGTCCTGAATCGAGACATGACATCTATCAGCTGGTTTGCCTCAGCTCCGTACAGTGGCGGATATCATACTGGAGCATTAAAAATCAACGGATCCATACCGCAAGCCGCTATGTTCCGATGGCTGCCATATGAATCCCTCCGAAAAACGACGATGGATGATCTGGAGTTGTTGTCGTCGACAAGAATGCTGCCAGACGAGGATGGAATTTTTTGGCAAATCGAAATCACTAATCAGTCAAGAGAAATCAAAGAGGTAAAGGTCGATCTTGATGCGATTGGCTTCATCAGCAAGTATGGCGGTGATTGGCAGTGGTGGTATCCTTATCCTAAAATGGACGGTATGACTACAAAACGCGATGAAGAAGTAGAACTCGTGAGAAAGAATATCGGCATAGAGAGCAAAGAAGAAATCCTGGTCGACGAACTTATCGATGGAAAACCAACTGGAAAGAAAACTCCTGCAAGTTGGCCTTCCAATCAGGAAATACTGAGCAGCAGTAAATACTCCGCATCCTTCGATGGCTCGACGCTACTGATACATGATTCAGAATCAAATGCTGTCACTGCATTCAACTTCGTTTCGAAGCCAGACAATTTGTCTCCACTAAATAGCGGTGGTGTTGCACATTGGAACTTGATTCTCAAGCCAGGCGAAAAAATCACGCTCAAATATTTCATGACGTTTGCCGATAGTGACACCGTAGTAAACAGGAACATATCCGAGTGGAATAAATCATTTGACAAAAAATTCAGTGACGTAAGAGCAATTTGGGAACAGCGGTGGTCAGAAATATTCAAACCGAATAACACTCTACTTTCAGGGACTTTTCCGGTATTGGAAACCGATGATACAATTGCGAAACGCGTTTACTACACTGGTCCGCTCACCATGTTGTACCTGTTGAATACCAATTTACCAGTGCATAAGAAAGTAGTCCTTACAGGTGGACCAAAGTGGGGCGCAACCATTTCATTTTTCTGGGACAATACAGAATGGTCGACAATGCAGGCCGTTGTAGATCCTCGGCAGCTAAAAGAAAATCTGAGGACATGGATTAAGATCGATCCCAGTAAATATTATGGCATCGATAACTTTGGTGGGAAGGGAGTTGGCAATGCATACTCTGCCAACTATTGGGCACTATTTCAACTGATACGTTCTTACCTCAATGTAACAAGTGATTATGATTTTCTGACGGAAGAAATTGAAGGTAAGACTGTCCTTGCAACGTTAGAACACTATGCTACCAATTGGGAGCGAATCTCTTCATTTGGCAATCCGGGCAACAGAGAAGAAATTTTTAAACTTGGTGACTTTGGTGATGACGAATGGAATCTTTTGGAATGTGTTCCCACATATAAACATATTGTTCCCTCCTTTAACGCGGGATATATCTGGATGATGCGAGAGACGGCTTCATTTTACAAGCTCGCCGGAGACAACGACAAGGCTGATGCACTTACAATCAAAGCCAAAGAAATGCTTCCGCTTCTGAAAAAATTATATGCGGGTAATGGTGTTTGGAATTGTCTTTATCCAGATAATAAGACAATACAAGTTCGGCATTGCCTGGACTTCATGTTTATGGGAAGGTACCTGGCGAACGATTTTTCAGATCAGATGAAGAAAGAGATGATTGACTTTGTCGAACGCGAACTAATGACGGATCATTGGATGCGCGCGCAATCATTGTTGGATATTGCCGCCCAGAATTCGGACCGTCCCGACCATGGACCGCTCGGTGCTTACGACGGTTGGCCGGCTGGAACAATGGATGCAATGGTTCAAATGGGATACGGTCAAAAAGCATTGGATTTTTATCGCGCCATCGAACCGGTTACCTACGAGGGTTCATGGGCGCAGGCACACGAACTTTGGGGTGACGATAAAGAGAACGCCAAAGCAAAAGTAAGAATCGCAGAACGCGGCTGGCATGCCCGCGATGCAATGGCAGGAATAGGAATGTCGCAGGTAATGCTAAAATGCTTTTTTGGATTTAACCCCGATGCCGAAGGAAACATTCTCAAACCAGCTCGTAATATTCAGTTCGACGGGAAGATGCATCATGTATTGTATGGTGGCAAATATTATACGATCACTCGCCAAAATGGGCAGGTATCTCTTGAAGAAGAAAAATAACAACATGATGAAGTAAATCATGAATGAGACTGCGCCTTAAATAAACGCGCGATACCAAAAAGAAAACGGTGGGTCGACTACTTACTACTTACCACTTACCACTTACTACTTACTACTTACTACTTACTACTTACCAAATCCATTGCCCAACCTCAATCCCTCTTGCTGCCACCCACCGCGATTCCCAATCCGCCATCAATACGGTAGGCTTGTCCAGTGATGAATGATGCTTTGTCGGAAGCAAGAAACGCGATCAGTTCAGCTACCTCACCCGGAGTCGCAAGCTTCTTGACCGGATGCATGTCAATACATTCCTGATAAACCTCCTCAGGATTGGGTGATTCTTTAATCGCATCCTGGAGCATTGGAGTATCTACCGTTCCGGGACAGACTGCAACGCAACGTATATGCGGCGCGTAGTCGATCGCGATACTTCTGGTAAGTCCCAGCAAAGCTGACTTGGAAGAAGTATATGCAGCAACCCTGGGCTGACTTACAAACGCCTGCACACTTGCAACGTTAATAACCACTCCTCTCTTCTTTTTGAGCATAGAAGGAATGCAATATTTAGCACACAAGAACGCACTCTTAAGATTAACATTCATAGTCAAATCCCAATGCTCTTCTGTTGCCTCCGTTACAGTTGCATATCGGACAATACCGGCGTTGTTAACCAAAACATCAACATCACCAAACTTTGCAGTGGCACTTTCGATCGCCTTCTGCACCTGTTCACCCTTTGAAACATCGGTTGGAAAAAATGCAAACCTTTCAGCGAATTTGTGTTCAATATTCTTGTCAACATCAAGAACAGAGATATTTGCACCTTCACTGTGCATGAGATCTGCGCAGGCCCTTCCTATTCCCTTTGTACCGCCGGTTATTACGATGTGTTTATCTGAAAATGACTTCACTTCTTTTCCTCCGTCCATACCTTTAAATTCTTTATGACCGAAAAATTCCTATTCATGGCAGGGCAAGGGCAAACCTTGGACGCCCGGCTTTATACTCGCGATATGCCATCGTCCGAGATTGGCTATAAAAAGCTCATCGAAAGATTTACCTCCAAAGGCGATATTCGTCGGGTTGCATATTGTGTGCGCTTCCCAATCATCAATCACTTCGCTTACTATGCCGTCAGGCGAAACAGAAAGAATTTTGTTTGGCGCGTAGCATGATACCAGCAAATTTCCACTCGCGTCAAAGGCAAGACCATCGGGCACTATCTTATCAAACGACACGAACACTTGGCGGCGGCCCCCGGAACCATTTGGTAAAATTTCAACGCGCTCTACGGAAGGTGCAAAAGTGCATACTAAGTAAATGAAAGTACCAGATTGATCAATAGCCATGCCGTTAGCGAAGTTAAATGGTCCATCGCACCATATGGAACCTTTGCCTTCCTTGTCAAATTTCAGGATCTTTCCACTAACTTCCCTAAATGCTCCGCTTTCGCTGACATAAAGATTTTCACTTTTGTCGAAGCATACAAAATTAGGGATATTGAACAGATGGTTTTCGGCTCCTTTCGCAAAGAGTTCTAGTTCAAAGGAAGTTAAATTCAGCTTCCAGATACACTTTTTCTTTAGGTCACAGATGGCAAGCCATTCTTTATTCGGGCTGATCGCCATACCCAAAATGAAGCCCCCCGTGTTCGCAATCTCCTCAACTTGTCCCTGTAAAGAGACGCGATAAATTTGTCCTGCCTCTCCGCCGGCAAATAAAAAACCATCCGGGTGGTAAATTACACACTCCGGATGATCTAACCCATCGGCTACCAGCCGAACCATTTCTATTGATTGCAAGATTGGAAAATTAGAAAATTAGAAAATTGGAAGATTTAAAGATTGTCTTCAATCACTTCAAATCTTCCATCTTCAACACCTTATTTTGGTAAAGCGGTGAACTCGAAGAGGAAGGTCTCCTCAGTTCCTTCGCCAAAGACTGAAAGGTCATAGTCAATTTCAAGTTCCAGCTTTTCAGTGGTAAGCGATTTTACACGGTAAACCTCACTTACTAAGTTATCCGGACTAAAGATCGAGTGATAAACCATAGTAAACGTGCTTTCATCCTCTGAAAGAGACCAGGTATCATACACATTGAATCCATCAAAATCGCATCCAGGTGTTCCCGTATTGTCGCCAAAATTGATTGACATTGTTCCATCGCTGTTGAATAAATAGAAGTTGTCCTTTTCGCATTCCTTGATGTCCTGCAGATTATCCTTATCAATCCATATCTTGGATTTCCACAACCATTTCTTCCTTGGAAGATTATCCCGGGGAGACAAAGTCACAACCAGTTGCAGGTCACTTGACAATTGTGATCCATTTGAACCTTCCGCATTAAACGTAAATCCCACAAGCTGATCGACATCCGCTTCACTGGGTTCATACTGAAAAATATAGTCCCCATTAACAGCACCAGCATCTACAGTCAATGTGCCATTTGTTCCGTAGGAATTGTCAACTTCAAGATTAACAGTTTTGGTTATTGTAAAAGATCTCAACGGCGCAACGGATGCCATATTCGCTGTGACCTCAAGTTGTTCACCTGACAGTGCGCGAAGTTTATACTGTCCGCGGCCAGGCGACTTTATTTGTTGTTCGGCGTGCGTCAACGGAACGCCTGCGTCGGCAGCGTCTGATTCATAATCGTCTTCGCATGAAATCAGAAAGGCTGACAACGAAAAAACCATCAACATATATCGTCTGCCGAGTTGATCGAGTTTCATTTTTTTGAAGTATTGGATGGTACTCATATGCTTTGATATTGCTTAGCTGAATTAGTAATCGTTTTGGGCAAGATTCGGATTAAGGTCGCGTTCACGCTGAGGAATCGGAAACAGATAGTGGCGAGCCTGAGGCGTAACTCCTGGCTTTGCCAGGGGAACCAGTGTTTCAAGTTTCCCTGTTCGCACCAAATCAAACCAACGGTGACCCTCAGCAGCAAACTCTAATTTTCTTTCTTCAAGGACAGCATCAAGAAAGTCGCCTTCGCTC
Source organism: Bacteroidota bacterium (assembly GCA_023412765.1). Lineage (GTDB taxonomy): Bacteria > Bacteroidota > Bacteroidia > Cytophagales > Cyclobacteriaceae > Chryseolinea. Next base: position 22,347 of record JAEZBX010000282.1, on the reverse strand, counting down.
AAATCCGAAAGATCGTCAAGTCCCGCACGGTTGCGAACCATATTGAGGTAATCATGAGCTTCGGCAGATTGACCAAGTTCGTTCAATGCCTCTGCGCGCATGAGCAGTACATCAGCATAGCGAATCAATGGAAAGTCCTGGTTCGACTCTTTCGCCTGGAATTCACCTGGCACAGTCACATCCCAATACTTCCTGAAGTAATATTTATCAAAAGGAACATTGTAATCGGTTCCACCTACTGTTTCATTAAAAGAATTGAAAACAGATACTGGTCCTCTTTCGTCGGCTGGTTCATAAGAAGCAGCCAGGTCAGTTGTTGGAACTTGCCATCCCAGGGTATTCGTTGTAACGCCAGCATTAACCAAAGCTGGTGGTAAAAGCCGGACGTGAAATTGCGAAACTTCCCAGAAAGTAATCTTTCCTCCGGCATCGCCAAATCCAACTGAGAAGATAGCCTCTTTGATTCCGCGGTTTGCTATCTTATAAATATCAACGAAGTCATCCCACAATCCATAAACTCCCAAATCGATTACTTCCTGAGTTTTGGTAGCACATTTCTCGTAGTCTTTGAGCGTTAAGTAGACCTTCGCGAGCAATGCTTTTGCAGCACCTTTCGTTGCCCTGCCCCTTCCATCAACTTGATCCACCGGCAAATTTTCAGCATCGGTCAGATCGCTGATGATCTGCGCGTAGATATCATCTACTTCAGAAATTTCGGGCGTAGTGGATTCTATTTCGTTTATCAATAATGGAATGCGACCAAACATTCTGACGAGGTCAAAATACAGGAGGCCGCGTAGAAATTTCGCTTCGTTTAGCAGCCGTGCTTTCAACGTTTCATCCATTTCGATTGCCGGTATTCGTGCAATCGCAATATTGGACAAAGTGATGGCCTTATAGTGCTGCTTCCACACATCATATATCGTTGTATTGTCAGGTCCATAGGTAAATGTCGACAGTTGATCGAGCGGTGCCTGACCTGCCTGGTTATTTGACATTTCATCCGAGGCAAGACCAATAGCAACCCAAAACGAACTATGATAAACGCCACCGAAAGTGTCAAAACTTTGTGAGTTTAAGTGTGCATACACCGCGTTCACTGCTGAAAATGCATCTTGTTCGGTCGTATATGAATTTGTAACTGCAATTCTGTCTTTTGGTCTCTCTTCCAGAAAATCGTCACACGACGGAGCAATGAAGGCAATCACTGCAAGCAATGAAGCAATCCTGATATTTCTATTTATTTTAATCATACCGTTGCGTATTAAAGTCCAATGTTAAGGCCGAGTAAATAAGTTTTAGTCAGAGGGTATCTTCCCTGGTCCACGCCGGGATATGCTGTAGCGGTGCCATACGAGCTTCCCTCAGGATCGAAGCCGCTATAGTCCGTTATGGTCAGGAGATTGGTAGCGCTCACATATAGTCTCACATTGCGAACGTTTATACGGTCCAATACAGTAGAAGGAAGGTTGTATCCAAGGGTAACGTTTTTTAAACGGACATAAGAAGCATCCTCAACCATTGTCGAAGAGAATGTACCAACATCCACCGACCGGTTGGCTAACGCCCTGGGATAACGGTTGCTGGGATTCTCGGGCGTCCAACGGTTCAAGCCGGCTTCAGTTGAAACGTTATTTAATCCCCTGAAATCTTCAAGTGGAGAAGAATTCAAATTTGCCATTTCATTACCGTGTGACGCCTGTATGAAAAAGCTAAGCGTAAAATTTTTATACTCGAGGTTGTTGTTCAATCCCCAGGTAAAATCAGGTAGTGCATTGCCCAGAATAGTTCGGTCTTCTTCAGTAATTACGCCATCACCATCTATATCGCGATACTTACGATCCCCTGCCACTGCTTTGTTGGCACCACTTTGCTGGACAAACACTGGACTTGCATCAGCCTCAGCGTTGGTTTGAAAAATACCGTCAAACTGATATCCATAGAAAGTACCAATAGCTTCACCTTCCCGCAAGATGAGACCAGAACCAAGATTCACATCTGTATCTGTGGCCAGCTTGGTTACCACGTTTCTGTTAACGGAGAAGTTTAGTGCGCTATTCCATTTCAAAGCGCTTGATGCGCTGGTATTGAATGAGTTTATTTCCAGATCAATCCCCTTATTTTCGACGTTTCCGATATTCAATGTTGTGAATTCAAACCCCGTAGTGCTGGATATGGGAGTGCTTAACAAAAGATCGTAGGTATACTTCTGGTAATAATCCAATGACATCGAAAGTCTGCCTTCGAAAAATGCTGCATCAAGTCCAACATCAAATTGGCGAGTCGTCTCCCACTTCAGGTCAGGATTGTTGAAACTTTGTGGTTGACTGCTGATGTAGAATGCATAGCCTGTTCCGTTATTAAAGACACCCTCTCCTTGAGGAGCGGTCAATGGCAATGACTGATAGGGAGAAATCGCTTGATTTCCGATGATACCGATCGAACCCCTAAGTTTCAGATCTGAGAGGAAATCAGCTCCTTCCATAAAAGGTTCCTCGATGATCCTCCAGGCAACAGCACCGGAAGGAAAGAACGAGTATTTGTTATCTTCAGAAAATTTTGAAGATGCATCCAGCCGGCCCGTTAATGTAAACAGGTATTTTCCTGTCAGGGAGTACTGCGCGCGTCCGAGGTATGATACCATACTCCACCGCGTTTCACCGTTGCTTGGAGCTTGTGGATTCAATGCACCACCCAGGTTGTGATACCCAAGTTTATCATCGGGTATGTCGAACACGTAACTATTGATAAATTCATTTTGGAACTCCTGCAACGTGTAGCCTACCACAACATTAAGGTTGTCACTCTTGCGAAGATCCTTATTGTAAGTAAGCGTGTTCTCATTAAGCCATGTTAATGCCTCCAGGTTGGATATGCCGGCTTCTCCTCGTGAGCCCTCAGACGCCTTCAGCCAGGCCGGTGCAAAAACTCTGTCTTTTGAAAATATAGCGTCTATACCAAAGGTTGTCTTGAAGATCAGGCCTTCGGCGATTTTATAGCTCCCCTCAACATTTCCCAAAACACGCGAGCTCGTACTAAGCGACTTATGCTCCTTTGCCTCTGCAACCGGGTTACCGATTACTGTTCCCACCTGACCGGCAATAACATTCTCATAGGTGTATCCACCTGTACGTGTGGGATCATAAACGGGAAGGATCGGATTCATCCCCAAAGCACCGCCCACTACACCTGGAGTGATAAACTGAAGCCCTGTATTGATGGTGTTTCCGCTCGTGCGGGAAAAAGCAAGATTAGTACCTACTGTAAACCGCTCGCTAACGTTCGACGTTATGTTTGTTCGGAATGAATATCTTCTGAAATTACTGTTTACAATAACGCCTTTCTGATCAAACAACCCACCCGATATCGCATACTGGGTTTTCTCATTTCCACCGGAAAACGAAAGCTGATAATTCTGCATGGGTGCAACCCTGAAAAGTTCTTCCTGCCAGTCGGTACCGTTGCCTAAGTTTTCGGGATTTACATATACGGGCAACTGACCAGCATTTATTTTAGCTTCGTTCACCAATTCACCGAACTGCTGAGCATTCAAAAGATCAAGTTTGTTGCTCACTTCCTGCACACCATAGTAGCTTTCAAAATCAATGGTACTTGTGCCTTTCTTTCCGCGTTTGGTAGTAATAAGTATTACACCATTAGTACCTCTCGATCCATAGATCGCCGTTGCCGAAGCGTCTTTTAAGATTTCAATGGATTCAATATCACCAGGGTTTATTGCAGATAGCGGACTAATCCGCTGACCGAGTCCCCCACCAGCCGTTACATCACCAGTCGAGCTGTTGATGAGCATCCCGTCAATTACATATAGTGGTTCGTTCTGCGCAAGAATTGAACTGGTTCCCCTTATTCGAATAGAAGCTTCAGCACCAGGTTGACCGGACGTTTGTGAAACTTGAACTCCAGCGGCACGTCCCTGCAATGCCTGTTCGAATGAGGTTGTTGGTACAGCCTTTAATTCATCAGCCTTAACGGAAGAAACCGATCCTGTGAGGTCAGATTTCTTAACAGTACCATACCCGATGACAACCACTTCAGAAAGTGTTTCCAGGGAAGGCGTTAACGCCACATCAATCACTGTCTTACTTCCAACTGCTACCTCCTGCCGTTCGTATCCGATAAAAGTAAAGATGACAACAGCATCATTGCCAGGTACGCGCAACGTATATTTTCCCGAAGCATCCGTAACGGTACCGGATGTCGTTCCTTCGATAACGACGTTCACACCCGGCATGGTCTCCCCTTCGGTTGAAGTCACAGTGCCTGTGATTTCCCGATCCTGCAGCATTTCGTTCATCACGATCGATGGACTTGCAATCGCCGAAGTTATCGTAACTCCGATTGCTACCATGATCATCCAGATATCCCGGTAGATTTTCTTATTCATACTGTGCATTTAATTGATGGATTTGACACTAAAATTCTTGTGAAACACTTACTGATATGTCCATAATTCAACATATGTATGAACATATGGACAAATCAAAAGTGGCAAAAAAACCGGAACTAAAAAAATATCCCCAAGTTTTTTTTCAAACGATTGAATTAGATGGTGGTCGGGTAATCGATAGCAGTGTGTAATTTCAAAGAGGGGTGACGGTGCCCCTCCTACGAAGCCGTCATCCTGAGGGAGTTCTGGTGAACGGAACAATTAAAGCGGTGCTCCGCGAAGGATCCCGCGGAGGAAAGGGAATCGTAGCCGAATGGGGGTTTTGGGGGTGAACTGTACCTGGAAGAGCGCGTGGCCTTCCACGGGGTCCTTCGCAGGAGTTCAGGACCCAAGGGGCAGCGCTTCGAAGCCTGGTAGCAGGGCAGATGCTCAGGATGACGGTATCAAAAAAGAGGGATGACGGGCCTTAAAATGAAAATAACGGACTTACTATGCGCCGTTGAGTTAAGCTGCTCAGGAATAATGCGGAGGGATTAATGAACCACTATTTTTCTCACGTCATGTCGGTGGGGGCTGACAATATGCAAAAAATACAACCCTGAGTCGTCGAGCGAAATTGTGACCTGGGGCTCGTCAATATCTCTTTCAGCTATGGTTTGACCGTAGGCGTTTGTAATTCTGAACTTCGCAGATTGGCCGGTTCCATACGGCGCCATGTCGATCGTTATAGAACCCGTAGTAGGATTGGGATAAACCGTAATATCCTCGTTGAATTCGCTATCAATACCCGTTACTGGATCAATGGGAAACGTAGGATCGGGGATATTCAGTGTGGGATCGATGTAGTCGAGCGGTACCCTTATGAATTTTGGGCGGTATAGATCCGCGTCGTAACGATTATTGAATGGATCCTGGCAATAATTGGTGCATGCACCATTCACATTGTAGGAGATCAACAGTTCGTTGTTCTTTATGAATTCCGGGTGCGCAGTCGCGTTATAAGTTATCATGTATTCACCGTTGAATTTATCTTCGATGGTGTACAATAGTTTTTTGTTAGTGAATGGCCCTTCCGGACTTTCACTTTCCCATGAATAAATATCGCGGCCTAGCCCACACGTTAAAAATCCAACATCCTGGGAGATCATGTAGTATTTCTCCTGCAGTTTCAGAACGCTAAAGCTCGGTGAAACATAATCGCTCGTACTGGCCATGATTTGCTCAACCGAGTTAACATCCGATGTCCATTCTAAACCATCAAAGAATTCCCAGGGCTTCAAAACATCTTGTCCGATGGGAAATCGCGCAATGTAAGGCCTGAAGATGATCCAATCCTTTTTGAATCCGTAGAGATAAATAAACTGTGCAGCTGAATCCACAACCACTGAGGTACCAAATTCATATTCAGCCGGCAATGAAAGCGCTTTCAACTCTTTAATGGATGAGGCATCAGAAAAACCCGGCGTGTAAATCTTCGCAACATAATTTTGAACGTGTGTCATATCCGCCCCGCTATACTGTTGCCAAAAGGTAATTGCCGTATCCCCTTTGACGTAGCCATGAGCCGGCCAAAAATATGACGGGTCGCTCTGGAGTTTGACCGGCGTTCTGTTTACACCAGTCTGACCGTTATCTAAAATTGTTATTATCTCGGACGGCTCCGAAATGTCCTGTACCAAAATTGAGTTTCTAACTTGAAATAAACAGGGAATCGTATTATCCTCCTCGATGTAATTGTCTATATAACTGTCACCCATTAACCACATCGTTTTGCCGTTGAGCAGATTAACCGAAATGGTACCGTCAGAAGCTGTCCAACCTGTGGTTCTCCGGAAGTATTCTGTAAATACTTCGTCTTTATACGCTGGCGAAGTTTGTGACCATGCAGGTCCGGAAACAATGCAGACAATAAGTAAAAGATAGCGCATTACAGTTCTGTTCACCCTTTTAACATGTCCCACTTTGATTTCGGAGTTGTGACTTTTTCTATCCAGGATTTTCGCAGACTCCCCATGATTCATTAGGTTCAGGACCCAGCCACAACTCAAGAACACCACCCTTTGCATACTCATCATGAGTGAACCAAAAGCAGCTATGTGTTTTTCCATTTATCATTGCCTTTTGGATGTACATGTTGTCTGAAGAATTATTATGCGTCACAATGGTAAACTGCTTTCCGGGATAATATTTTGAATCAAGTTCGATGGTTATTTTATCGAATATCGGACTGGTGATATCGTAGGTGGGAACCGCTGACGTGTTTCCCTGCAAAGAAAACAATCCCATAGCCATCAATGCACTCACACCACCCATCTGTCCCTGATCTTCATCGTGTCCGCCGTAGCCCAGGTCAGGCGTTGTGCCACCGTAAGCCTGCTCCTTTACTCTTCTCACCCAGTATTGTGTCAACCATGGTTTGCGCGCATAATTGAAGACGTGCGCATTAGAACACCCCGGCTGATTGGCATAACTCACATACCCGTCGTTGTATGCGAACACAAAATCGCTCGGTGCTGCTTTTTCAAAGGCATAATTCAGCTTTTGTGAAAGCGTGTCATATCCACCCATTAGAACAGCTAGCTGATCGATGCCATGCGATACACCGAACGTTCCCTGCCATGCATTCGCCTCCACCCAACCGCGACCACTTAGTTGGTCGTCGTGTAAGAACTTTCCATCTCTACCCTTTGGAAACAAAAGTTTAGACTTCGGATCGAAACAATTTCTCCACGACTGTGACCTTCGATTGAAAAAGTTATAGTCTTTCTGTTTCCCCAATTTTTTCGCCATCTGCGCGATACCCCAATCCTGGAATGCTGCTTCAATAGTTATCCCCGCATTGTCTGGCCACCACCCCTTCTTCGTATAAAAATTGATATCTTCCTTACTGCCCAACATTCCGCCAGGCAGCTGATTTCGTTTGATCACTTCGTAAGCATGTTCAGCATCGACTTTCGTTAACAGTCCTTTCATGTAAGTACTAACAATGAGTGATGAAGTCGGAGAGCTCGTCATTATATAAGAATAGCCGCCACCACTAGGTCCACGCGGAAGCAGGTAGCCATTATCGGCATATTGAATCATCGATGCCGACATTTCGTCCTGAACAGATGGCCACGCCAACCCCCACAAAACATTAAGGTTCCACTGTGTCAGCCAAAATGCATCGGAGTTATACATGTTGAACTTCAGGTTCCCATCGCTGTCTTTCGGAAGAGTTTTGATTTTAAAAACAGCATCCGTAAATGTGCCGTTACGCGTACCTGTCGTACGGTCGGGGTAATCGCCTGAAACGTCATTTATCTTATGCCGGCCCAATAATACATGCCAGAGATCGGTATAGAATTTTATCCTTTGGGAAGGAGATCCACCTTCTACCTTGATCTTTCCCAACCAATTGTTCCATATCTCTTTGGATTCGGTCTTCACCGCATCAAAGTTCCAGCCGTTGCATTCCGACTCCAGATTCTTGCGTGCATTCTCTACACTCGTGTACGAAACGCCAATCTTCATTTGAATAACGTCACCTGCTTTCACATCATAATGAGCCGCAACGCCAAGGCTATCACCTGAAATCTCTGAAACATTGCTAAGAAGCTGCTTTCCCTTCCATCCACTTAGAGATTTGGATGGTTTATCAACCTGCACGACAAAAAACATTTTTACATCAGTTGGGCCACCCCAATATCTTTTGATCGAACTGAAAGATCCCTCAAACTCAGTATCACTTACCTTTTTAACTTTAGCATTTGCCATTGTGCTGTTTCCCAGATAACCACCCAGGTTTGTCAACAATTGAGTTTGCATATCCTGCGTATAGGTAAACCGATAGAAGCTTACGCGATCAGTTGCAGTCAGCTCTACCCATGTTTTTGGATCTTGTAAAAAAACCCGCTGATATCCGGGTTGCACGATTTCTTCCTGGTGTGAAAATCTCGACTTCCATGCGGCCTCGCCTTTTCTTGGATCCACATCAGAAGCCGCTGGCATGATTTCAATTCCAGATAGCATCCAGCAATGAATTTGGCCAAACCCAAGGATGTGACTTTCGTTGTAGTTATACCCTCCACCATTTTGATTTTTGTTTCGGGTGTGCGGCGCTGCACCAACCATTCCAAAGGGACGTCCACCTGTGACAAAGAAAAAATATCGCCCGCGGTTGGTTTCAATATAGGGATCCACCAACGACGTATAATCCGTAAATTGTTCTGGCGAAGGATAAACTTCTATTTCAGAAAATCCGAGATCTTTCCCTGTACCATCAGTTACCTGAAACCTTGCCCACTGAACAGTTTTCGTTTCGAATTTGATCTCCTTACCGCTGCCATCATTGGGAATTTCGTTTATCCACAAGACGCTTCCATCGCTAAAAGTTACCTTGCAAGTAGCAATGTGTTCCCGCAGAACAGGTCTGTCAAACAATACAATGCGATTTATTTTCTGCGGGGACTTCCAATCCAATTGTATCCAGGGAAACCGGATGTATCCCCAATCCGTCGTGTCACCTGCGCAAGCCCATTCTCCTTTATTGAAAATTCGAATTACTCCATCCGTCACGTTGGATGCCGCGAATTTTTCGCTGAGCACCGACGATGATGTGATCGTTGCGTTCGGTGCAATGTTGTCGGGACCTGCGTAGGCGGAAAGGAACATGGTCAGCGCCATGATAGTCATCACAACACGCAGTCCTCTTTCAATGATTATGCAATGAAAATTGTTTGGACAAATATTTCCCATTATTAGACGCTCTACCTTAACAAAATGATTCTTCAAAAAAAATTCTATATATGTATGAACATATGAACAAAATCAAAAATGGCTAAAAATGGGGAGACAAAAAAACTTTGAAGAGGTTTTTTCAGGTTAGCTGAAATGAAGAAGATTCTAAATGATCACACTACCAAACTTCAACTTGAAGGCGTGACTTCAGCGCTTATCTCATTTTTTTGCTGTCTTAGCTGCATCCTTAACAACGGATATTTTTTGCCCTGATCATCTTTGTCAGTCCGTTCATAAGTCTCAAATCCGAGCCTTTTGTAAAATCTTACTGATTTTAAATTTTGCTCATTAACATCGACTTTGTTGGCTTTCAATTCGACCAACGCAAAGTCCATTAATTTTTTACCAAGGCCGCGTCCAAAATACCTGGGATCTAAAAAAAGCATTTCAACCTTCTGGTCGGCAACACCGATAAAACCTGCTACCCTTCCCTCGGTCAAAAGACAATACACCTGAAAAGCATTAAAGTCTATGGTGTGAACGATTTCTTTAATTGATTTAAAATCGCCAGGATTTAAAAAGCTATGTGTTGCTAAGACGGATCTCTCCCAAACAGCCAAGATCTGCTCCCTGAATTTGTCTTCATAGGGTATTATTTGAATCTCATCCGTGTTCATATTATTAAGTTAATAGTTATTAGTTAATTGTTAATAGTAGTGTGTGCGGCTTATGAACACTGCTATTTAGTATTTGGAAGGAATAGGTTACAGTTATAAGTCGCGGACGTGGCGACCATACCCTTATTCCTTATTCCTTATCCCTTTCTCTCGATAACTCCCACAAAAAAGAGCATTGAGGATAGCTATTCACGATCTGGGCTCTTTATCAGATTGATTTTATATATTGCCATACACCCTTGCCTGGATTAAGTCGCGCATCAACGGCTGAAAATCCAAGTACCGATTAATCAACTATGCATTAAATTTAAGAATCAGTTTAAGATGAGACTCGCAATAGTATTAAACGTTCCTATACTCCTTTTCACTTTATTTCTTGGCTTTGGTTGTGCTTCGAAATCCTCCAACAATGCAAGCGCTAACGACACCACGATGCTGAGAATTCAACATGACAGCACGACGGGAGCGATATCTGTATTCCGCACGAAAGAGAACGAACCGATTCTTACTCAGAACACAAAAGAGGATTTCCGCCCCTATATACATCCAATTGTAGCGCCGGATGGAAAAGGAGTATTAACTGAATACAGCCCTGGGCATCACAAACATCAGACAGGTTTGTATTGGGGATTCACCCGTGTTAATGGGAGGGATTATTTTCATCACCCCAGTGACGGCTATTGGAAGCGTGTATCCGCTGGGGTTGTTGAAGGTGAAGGTAAGATTGTGAAATGGCGAACGGTTTATGACATGGTTGCCGAAGATGGAACTCCCGTCATGACCGAAACTCAGACATGGTCCATGATTGAAGTGAAAGGCAAATACTACCTGGACCTTGAATGGAAAGGCGAAGCAAAAACCGACGTGACAATTGGAGAGTATGATTACGGAGGTCTGTTTCTACGAATGCCCTGGAAAGAGGGCATCGCAGGAGAAGTTATCAATGCTGCGCGCCAACGCAACGAGAAGGCTGAAGGCCAACGTGCCATGTGGGTAGATGTAGGTATGCAAGTGGAAGGACGCGATGACCTTGCGCACATCGCCATCTTTGACCATATGGATAATGAAAGATTTCCCCAACCGTGGCGCGTCGATGGACAATTGGGAATAGGCCCAGCAATAGCTCGCTTGGGGGATTGGAAAATTGCAAATGGCAAAACTGAAACGCTGCAATATCGCTTGGTTGTATACGGCGGAACGCTGAATGATGTGGAGATGCTCAAATCCTGGGAAACCTATGTGGGCGACTCCACTTATTCCACGGCTTCCCTTTGGGATTTGGCGAGAGATGAAGGTCGCGCTGCGAAATTTTTGACTCCGGAAGAAGCCGTACAGAACATGACCCTGCCGAATGGATACAAAGCCAACGTCTGGGCTGCTGAACCGATGATGACCCAACCTATGGCTTTTTGCTGGGACGACCGCGGAAGACTTTGGATCGCAGAGAATAAGGATTACGAATCGCGCGGAGAGGGCTTTTCAAATTCTGGAAAAAGTCGAATCCTTATTTTAGAAGATACTGATGGCGATGGAAAAGCCGATTCACGCAAAGTCTTCTTGGAGGGAGTTGCGTTTCCCGCTGCTATTGCTGTCGGTTTTGAAGGTCTCTTCCTTGGCGCACCACCAAATCTCATGTTTGTTCCTGACCGGAACAAAGATGACAAAGCTGACATGGAAGATATCGAGATCAGGCTGACCGGTTGGGGCATAAGAGACAGGCACGAAACTTTGAACAGTCTACATTGGGGACCTGATGGCTGGTTGTATGGCTGCCAGGGATTTGCGACACCGTCGAAAATCAAATTAGCAAAAGGCAAGGGACGTATTTATAAACACAATGATCCTTTTCCCAAAGACATACTCGAGGGCGATGGTGTTGATATCAACGGTGGTGTTTGGAGATACCATCCCGTTAAGGACAAATTCGAAGTGGTCGCACATGGATTCAGCAACCCCTGGGGTATTGATTATGATGCGAAGGGTCAAATGTTTATCAGCGCCTGTGTGATCCCTCACCTGTGGCACGTGATACCAGGAGGTTTATACCACAGACAGGGAGGACAACATTATAACCCTTATGTCTACAACGATATCAAGACCATCGCGGACCATCGACATCGCTCTGCACACGGCGGGCTGAGAGTTTATTTGTCGGATGCCTTTCCCGAATCGCAATATGGCCGCCTGTTTATGGCCAATATTCATGAGCATGCTGTTCTGTCGGATGTTGTCGAGCGAAAAGGTTCTGGTTTTACCGCAAGGCACGGAGACGATTTTGCAATGGCAAACAATGCGCAGTGGGTGGGTTTCAGCATGGAAGTTGGTCCTGATGGTGCCCTATATGTTTTGGACTGGCATGATGCGGACATCTGCGGTGCAGATGTACTTAATCACGAAACAGGACGGATCTTCCGCATTAGTCCCGAAAAATCAATGGCACAAAATTTTGATGGTCGATATAGTGATCTGACGAAAATGACAGACGCTCAACTTGTAGACCTACAGTTGACAAAGAGTAACTGGCACGCTAGTCGGGCGCGAGTCGTGTTGCAAGCGCGCGCAGTTCAGAACAAACTTCAAAAAGACACGCACGAACGCCTTAGGTCAATATTTCTAAAAAATTCTGACGGCGACCTGCGCCTTCGTGCGATGTGGTCTCTCCATGTTACTGGCGGATTCAACGAAAAGCAGTTGATTGAGGCGCTTGGTGAGAAAGATGAATATGTTCGTGCATGGGCTATACAACTGCTTTGTGAGGACAATTCGCCTTCTGCTGACGCTTTGCAGGAATTTAATCGAATGGCTGCGAAAGATGCTTCACCTGTCGTGCGATTGTATCTGGCTTCCAGTCTTCAGCGATTAGATGAGGAAAAAAGGTGGAGCATAGCCCAAGCGTTGGTTGCACACGCGGAAGACGCGTCAGATCACAACCTGCCTAAAATGATATGGTATGGCGTGGAACCATTGGTTGCGAGCAACACAGCGCTAGCGCTTGACCTTATATCAGAAAGTAAAATGCCCATGGTAACCCGATTCGTTGCCCGAAGGTCAGTTGACGCGAATGCGGTTGATGCGCTAATAGCACATTTGGAAAAGAAACCGGAATCGACTTCAACCTTATTGGAAGGAATGCTTGATGGATTAGAAGGAAGAAAAGATATCGTCACACCGAAAAACTGGTCATCGCTTTATCGGACACTACAATCATCGAGAGATAGCAAGGTCAAGCAACTGGCACTTGCCATTGCACAACAATTCGGAGATACCGAAGCAGCGCAAGAGTTTATAGCAACTGTTCGGGATAACGGTAAGCCAATCGACGAAAGAGTCAAGGCACTCAATGCTTTGGCGAGGAAGCAAAGGGTCGAACTTTTCCGCGAATTGCCTTCCTTATATAATGATCCCAACCTTCGCATACATGCAATCCGCGCCACTGCTGAATTTGATAAGAATGAGCTGGGCAAATTACTAATCGAAAAGTATCCGCAGTTTAACGCGGCAGAAAAACTTGAAGCTGTCCAAACGCTGGCATCAAGACCCGGTTACGGATGGATGTTAACCAATGCCTTGCGCAGCGAAGCAATACCAAAATCAGATGTCCCGGTTTACGCCGCGCGACAACTTCTTCGCGTAGTCGGCAGCGGCTTTTTAGAAGTGTGGGGAGCTCCATTGGACGAGTTGAGCAACGACCAGACTGCGGCGTATAAAAAGTATAAAGGACTTCTCAACGATGAGGCTATTGCAAATGCCGATGCAAGCAAGGGTCGGATGATCTTCGGTAACACTTGCGGGCCGTGTCATAAGATGTATAATGAAGGAGGTGTCCTTGGTCCGGATCTCACGGGTTCAAACCGTGGCAATGTGGATTACGTCCTGAGCAATGTTCTTAATCCAAGTGGGGAAATTCAGGATGACTATAAGATGGTTGTCATAACCTCTACCGATGGCCGGACTTATGTTGGCAACGTGGTATCTGAAAATGAGAGGCAGGTTACATTGAGGATCGTAGGACAGGATGCAATTGTTATCAACAAGTCTGACATTCAATCCAGGGAAACAACAGAAACATCAATGATGCCGCAGGGATTATTTAACGCCTTAAGCGATAAGGAGGTGGTGGATCTAGTAGCATACTTGCGGACGAATGGGCAGGTGAGGGTTCCGGTAAGTAGTAAGTAGTTAGTAGTAAGTAGTTAGTAGTTAGTAGTAAGTGGTAAGACCGGCTACCATCGAGAAAGGCCTAGCAATTTTTCTCCCAAAGGAGAGAGCGTTGCGACAGGATTTTGCTTTTCGCGTTTCAACGGATCTCCTGGAAACGCGTAGCCTTCCATAGCATCACGGCTTTGCCAACTGTTGATGCGCCATTGCCGCAGTTCCTCATTTTCCTCCTGCGCAGGCATCATGGCAATGTATTGTGCGATCCGAACCTTGTTTCCACTTGTGTTCGGGCGAATGCCATGGGGCAGTAGACTATTGAAAATTAAAAGATCTCCTGCTTCAAGTTTCACCTTCACAACTTCAAATCCTGTCGTATCTGGCTTATAGTAATCGCGATCTGCCGGTTGAGTTAGTTTCCAAGTGTCGTACGTTCTAAACAGTTCTGGAACACATTGAAAGCCGCCCATGGTATCATCAAGTTGATCGGCAAGTGCGAGAACACCCTGAACATTTTGAGGTTTGGTTTCAGGATTATAATCCCAATGGATGAAGCCTTTGTATTCAAATCCAGGACGCATTGGAAAATTGAGATTCGCGCGATCAATTGTAACCCACAACTTTTCTGTACCCCAGATATCAACGAATGATTCGTATACCCGTGGGGTTTGACGGTTATCCCACATATAGGGATGATTGTAGATTTCCACCATCCCCGTATTATTCAATTCCTTCATCTGCATCTCGACGTTAGGCCGTTTGTACCAGCTCTCAATGTCATTTGGGTCCTTTTCTTCGTATTGCCATAGGTAATCGGCAAGTCTTTTCGCCTGATCCTTCGACACAGCATTCTTTACCACCACATATCCATTCGAGACCCAGAACTGCCAGTCATCATCGCTCAGCACACGCAGCGGTTTGCCATTGCTGCGATCATTCAATTTAATCTGACTTGATTTCGCCGTGGAAGGATTGCCTGGAATCTCCTTGTGGGCATTCATGGTTTCGACTTTCATAAGCTTGTGTTCTTCGGTTGAGGCAGCTATTTCAATTTAGTAAAAATAGATTTACATAGCCTGAATCTTTCGCAAAGAAAGAAGATGTTACTGCTGCCAGCAGCAGTACAGGACACCCAATGTTGGGATTGTCTTGAGGATTAAGTACCTTTTACAATGACTCGGGTCAAACCTCCCCTGATTCTGTTGTTGTCGGAGACCGAATAATTACGCATTGAATTGAAGGGGATTAGCTGAACAGACGAGATCCTGATGTCCAGAAAGCTTCTTATTCTCAACAGTCTCAATTAAAAAAGTATGGTGACAAGCAGACGCACATTCTTACAGGAAATGGCATCACTGACTTGTGCCCTGCCTGGAATCACCTCTTTCAAATCGAGCACTGCTCAGTCGGTGGAACCGCGCATCGGATACCTCAATGGTGCAGGGTTGAATGAGCATGACGATGCCTTTATTTCCGAGCTGCAAAAACTTGGATTCTCCGACGGCAAGAATTTTATAATTGAAAAAAGATTTACACGACCGAACTCAGGTGATGCATTTGGTCATGCGCGTGAACTCGCTCAAATGGATCTTGCCCTCGTGGTCGTTTCAGCACCAGCTTTTGCTGAGCAAGTGCGGAAGGTCAATCCCAACATGCCAATGGTCCTGATTACTTGCCCAGGGATGGTAAGCAACGGATACGCTGCGAGTCTTGATCATCCTGGAGGTATTTATACAGGAATGGATGAGCTGCCACCAGGCATTACCTCAAAACGTTTACAACTGCTTAAAACTGCAGCGCCAGCAGTAACCAAAATCGCCTTGCTCTCAACTACACAGGGAAAGGGTGGTCATGAGATTCAGCTTTCGGAAGCGGAAAAATCAGCTCCTGAACTTGGCTTATCAATTAAGGCATATAGAGCTGCATCGTTGCCGGAATTAGAAAAAGCTTTGTCTGAAATAATATCAGACAAGATGAATGGCCTGCTGAATTTTCAAGGTGGACTTACCCTGGCCAATCGTAAGTTGCTTGCAGATTTCGCAGTAACGAATAAGATCCCTGCGATTTATCAAGCGACTTTAATTGTAGAAGCCGGTGGACTGATGTCGTGGGCGCCTGATCTTGTCCAGCAATTTCGCGAAGCGGCTCATTACGTAAATAAAATACTGCGCGGTTCGAAACCGGGAGATCTGCCTATTCAACATCCCAAAAAATATTACCTGACAATAAATCAAAGCGCTGCAGAACTGATTGGCTTGAGCTTACCCTCGGAATTGATATCACAGGCAGATCGGATAATTCGTTAACAAGCTCTTAGTTCATTTATCCTATTCAAAATCGCTCATTCAGGGCAACCTAAGACCTATCACCCTTTCATTGTAGTGCGCTTTTGGCCTCTCACAAAGTGATAGGAATAGGCCTTGACAATTATCATACAGAAGGTTGACCAACATCAGGTTTTATCATTTACGAACCAGACATATTTGGACTGTAAAACCAAAATCGTGGCGCGTCGCAGTCCATACAAAGTATTTCTCGATGAAGTCGGTGATGCCGCTTTATTCACAATGCGTTTTTTCAATCAGCTGTTCAGGCGAAATCAGGAGGTTGATGAATTTCTCAGGCAATGCTTTTGGGTGGGATATAAATCGATGCCTCTTGTCGGGATCACGGCATTTATTATGGGTCTCGTGCTCACAATACAATCCAGACCAACATTAGTTGAATTTGGAGCTGAGTCGTTGCTACCCTCTATGGTTTCCGTTTCTCTCGTTCGTGAGATTTCCCCAGTTATAACGGCCCTCATATGCGCAGGCAAAATTGGATCTGGTATGGGAGCCGAATTAGGTTCGATGCGGGTGACTGAACAGATTGATGCGATGGATGTATCTGGTACAAATCCATTCAAATACCTCATCGTAACGCGTGTAATGGCGGCAACATTAATGCTCCCCGTCTTGTCAAATCTTTCAAACGCAGTTGCGCTATACGGAGGATACATCGGCGTAAATATTAAAGGTGCGGTAAGCTGGCATTTATACTGGACTCAGGTATTTAATGCACTCAGCTTTGGTGATGTGGTTCCATCAATCATAAAGACTTTCTTTTTCGGTTTTGCCATCGGAATTGTCGGATGCTACAAAGGTTATAACTCTAAAAAAGGTACTGAGGGTGTGGGTCGTTCCGCCAACTCAGCAGTTGTAGTAGCGTCACTTCTGGTTTTCATCATCGACCTAATTGCAGTTCAGATCAGCGACCTGCTTGGTTTAACATAAGTCATGAAAAACGCACCAGTCATATCGGTTAAAAACCTTATAAAATCATTTGGAGAAAACCATGTGCTCAGGAATTTCTCGCTCGTGCTTGAGCGTGGAGAAAATCTGGCCGTCCTGGGAAAATCAGGATCCGGCAAGTCTGTTCTTATCAAATGCATTATCAACCTGATCGAAGCAGATGATGGGCAGATAATAGTGTTAGACCAAAATATAAACGACTTAACAAAGGATGAACTTGATCAGCTTCGGGCAAGAGTAGGCTTCCTCTTTCAAAGCAATGCATTGTATGATTCGATGACAGTAAGGGAAAATCTGGAATTTCCATTGCGGGTTCATTGGGACAAAGCCAAACGAGAAGAAGAATCTGAAAGTGCCGTCATCGATGCATTAAGAGATGTTGGTCTCGAACATACAATTGACATGATGCCCGCGGAGTTATCGGGAGGTATGCGAAAGCGAATTGCACTCGCACGAACTTTGATATTAAAGCCTAGTATTATTCTTTACGATGAACCAACGACAGGCCTGGACCCAATCACTGCGCGAGAAATCAGTGAGCTCATTGTCACTGTACAACAAAAATATAATACATCTTCTATCATCATTTCGCACGACATGAATTGCATTCACCTAACATCAAATCGTGTGATCATGCTGATCGACGGAAAGTGTTATGCCAATGATACCTTCGCTAACCTCCGCACATCATCGGACGCCAAAGTCAGAGAATTCTTTGATTGATTAACTATGAAAAACAAAAAGGTCAATAATGTCAAAGTTGGATTGCTTGTAATATCAGGCCTGGTTTTTCTGGTTCTTACCCTTTATATGATCGGGAAAAATCGGAACCTCCTGGGTTCGACTTTTACGATAACCGCAGTAGTGAATAATGTAAATGGTCTCGTACCCGGAAACAATGTCAGGTTTAAGGGAATAGACGTCGGTACAGTAAAATCTATAAATATTGCCGATGATACTGCTATCTATGTTGTGATGACCATCGAAGAAAAGATGCGGTCGTATATAAAGAAAAATGCAATCGTATCAATCAGCACTGATGGCTTGATGGGTAACAAACTTATCAATATTAACTCAACCGGGCCTGACGGTGACCCGATCAGTCAAGATGATATTCTTGTTTCGAGAAGGCCTGTCGAAACGGATGAGATGTTGAGAACACTGAACACGACGAACAACAATATCGAGCGAATCACAAAGAATCTTTATGAGATTTCAGTCAAAATTAATAGGAGTGAGAGTTTGTGGGCACTTCTCTCCGATACTATTATTTCCAAGGATATCAAGAAAGCAGCTGTTTACTTAAAGGATGCAGGTGAAAATACAGCATCACTAACGCGGACTGCAAAAAATATCGTTAGCACACTTGATAACGGCGATGGAATAGTTTACCAATTATTTAGAGATACAACCCTAACCCACCAGTTAGCTAATTCGCTCGAACAACTACAGGACGCCAGTAATCAAACCTCATCGATGATGGTAGAGTTAAAAAGTGTTATTGAGAATGTAAAACAAGGCGACGGAACTGCGGGGTTAATGCTGACCGACACGTTACTGCGACATCGATTGCTTCAGACCGCCATCAATGTTGAACAAGGCACGGATCGTTTTAACGAGAACATGGAGGCAATGAGGTCAAACTTTCTGTTCAGGAAGTATTTTAAAAAATTAGAAAAGCAGCAGTCGAAAAATAGAGAAACTACGAATAAAAATGCGGGCCAAACTTCACCGTAATTATATTGATGTACGGTTGTGAGCGCTAACCGCGACACAGGAATACCCTATTCCTTTTTCCTTTTCTACCTTGACAAAGAAGGACCAAATATTTCAGCATAATTATTTTGGCACATTAACGACGAGTTGAGTCGTCAACCCCATCCGGGGTTGGCTACGTTTGTGCGTTGACCCCGGGTTCCGCTTTGGGGTTTCACCCCAGCGTCACCCGGGGCTATTCACATTGAATACCCTTCGGGATTCGGGGGCGGAGTCGCGAAAGTTTTTTTTCAACATCACAAGTTCAGTAGGTCATACGTGGCATAGTGGAACCTGCGGCTTTGAGTTAGTTTATCTATCTAACTAACCCCACCCGACTCTCAAGTACGCTGGCCTTCATAAACAAGCCGGCAGCGGACTATCCCGTATTCTAACGGAGTGACTATGCGATTGTTGAAGTTCCAGAGCCCCAATTTGCTTCTGCGCCAAGTCCGAAGGTACTTGAATGTGAATAGCCCCGGGTGCAGCAGGGTGGAACCCTGGCTGTACCCGGGGTATGGTAGGCTAATGGACCGCAGCCCTGTTCCATTTTAATAACCTGACAATGCAGGATAGGTCAAAATAATTTTAATACACCCACGCCCCATCTCCTTCCTTATATGGAACACAACCTTCATAACGGCCGGGGATTGGTACGTACCTTAGGGCTTGCGTTGCACCGGGCTCCGATGAAAAAAATCCCCATACAGTTAATTCATTAAGCATCGTAAAGAAATGCACCTGATTCGCTCCCTCCCCACTTTCTTTTTTTGATTCATTGTCAAAATAAAGCAGCATCTCATTTTTCTGATCAGCCGTAAGTCTGCTGAAAGAAGTATTATACTTCTTCCGTGTAGTTTCCTGGAGAGTTGAGATGCCTTCAAAAAATGTTTTTTGTTCGTCGGGACTGTAACAATCCGTTACAATTACTTTCATGAACTCACCGATCTTACCCGCTTTCGCTCCCGGGGATGATGCCGTGGCAGGAAGGATCGTTTCGCCAACTTCATCAAGCAACATTAGTATATCATCGCTGAACCCATCAATCTTATGTTCACCTCCACTGCATCCGGAAAGAAAAGCCTGCGAACCAATTATGGCCGAACCCAGTAAAGCTGCCGTAGCGGATAAAGCTTCTCGTCTGTTCATCGTTATTGTTGTTTACAGGTTTTGTTTTTTAAGTTCTGATACAGCATGATTAGCGGCCCTTGCTGTCAATGCCATGTAAAGTATCGAGGGACTTTGATTTCCTGTGCTGGTCATACAAGCTCCGTCTGTTACAAAAACATTTTTGCAATGGTGTAACTGATTCCATTCATTGAGCATGGACGTTTTAGGATCTTTGCCCATTCGCACTCCACCCATTTCATGAATGTCGAGTCCGGGAGGTTGTTTATTGTCAACTGCCTCCAATACTTTCCCTCCTGCAGATTCAAACATCTCACTGCCTTGTTGAAGAAAATCTTTTACCATCTTTTCATCATTATCATCATAATCTACCGAGGTTACCAATAGCGGTATTCCCCATTGATCAACCTTATCTTCACTCAAACGAACATGGTTGGATTCCTTCATGATCGTTTCTCCCTGCATGTACATATATGCTTCCCACGGTCCGGGCACGCGCAAACGTTCTTTATAGTCAGCACCGACCCGAGGGGTGTCATCATCATAGATACCACGGGTTCGATATGCGCCAGAAAAGCTGGTGAATCCTCCTACGTAATCCATTTCCTGTTTGCCGAGGTTCCGATAATTTGCAATGATGCCTTCAGTCGGATTTCTCACATAGTAATACTTGTCAGTAAATCCTTCAAAACTGGCGCGGATAAATCCGCGATAAATATGAAAGCCGACGCCCTTACCCAATGTGCCGCTATCGTTTCCCAATCCGTTAGGAAATCGTTCACTTGACGAGTTGAGTAAGATTAAGTTCGTATTCAATGCCGAGGCATTGACAAAAATGATCTTCGCGTAGTATTCTACAACTTCTTTGGTATTTGTGTCCATAACACGAACGCCTGAAGCTTTACCCTTTGCATCGTCATATATAATTGAGTGTACGACTGAAAATGGTCTAACGGTTAGGTTACCCGTCCTTTCCGCCCAAGGCAATGTGCTTGATACCGAACTAAAATATGCACCATACGGGCATCCGCGCATACAAAGATTTCTCGCCTGACATCGCCCACGTCCCTGTTTTGTATGTAATTCGTTCGGCTCTGAAAGATGTGCCCATCTTCCCTGAACATAATATCGATTCTTATAATGCTTTAAGTAAGATTCCTTTAAATGCTTCTCAACGCAATTAAATTCATAGGGCGGGAGAAACTCTCCATCCGGCATTGCATCGATTCCATCCTTATTTCCACAAACGCCGATAAATTTCTCGGCATGAGAATACCATGGAGCAACATCCTTATAGCGGATCGGCCAATCGTGCCCATATCCCAATTTCGCGGGAGCTTCAAATTCGTAATTACTCCAACGCTGGCAAGCTCTTCCCCAAATGATTGATTTACCTCCAACCTGGTAACCCCTGATCCAATCGAATGGCTTCTCCTGGACATAAGGATGATCACTGTCTTTGATGAAGAAGTGAGCAGTATCTTCACCAAATCCTGCCGACCTCGTTATCAGAGGATTTTCTTTATAAAACTGATAGCTCATCCTGCCACGGTGTTCCAACTCCCATGGAGCTTTGTTCATTGTAGGATAGTCTTTCAGATGTTCGATATTTCTTCCTCGTTCAAGGACAATAGTTTTCAAGCCGTTCTCGCAAAGCTCCTTCGCTGCCCATCCCCCACTAATTCCAGACCCGATTACGATCGCGTCATATGTCTGCATGGTTTTCGCTTTGATATTAAAGTTGACTTTGCTTGAATGACTCATAAGTTAGGTTGGTCGCATTAATCTAGGTTTCAATACTTCTTAGTGATAGTCTTACTTTTCCCCCTTACGTGGGTTTCCTAACAATGCTTGCATTGCCAGCAGTTGTACCCTGTCGGGACGCTATCCAGTTCGCTACTAGTTAGTGGCTCCTCAGCCGCATGGCTGCGCATTTGGATTCGCAACTGAATTTTATCCCTGCCTCCGCCGAGCTCCGGCAGGCGAAGCCCACATGCCCCGGCCAGGCCTAAGATAAAATTAGGTTGCTTCTCCAAAAGCTGGTGGACCTTTCGTTCCACTCCCCGGTCCTATCAATCTTTCTTTTTTAGGTTGCAGCGAGCAATTAGTTAGAAATCAAGTAAACGATCATAAAGGTCGAGCCGCCGATCAGCCATATAGGTAGCATAGTTGCCCCATGTATTTCTCACTTCCAAATCTATAGGTGCCACAA
>JAEZBX010000267.1 GCA_023412765.1 Bacteroidota bacterium | reverse complement strand
ATGTCGGCGAACAAGGAGTTGAACACCGAATATCCAATATCGAATATCGAATATCGAAGTGGCGCCCTATCTCTATGCATCGCTTTCGGAAGACAGGCACTTCGATATTCGTTATTCCTTGTTCAATATTCTGTGTTCCCTAGTCATTTTTCAAATTATCCACCGGATTAACAAACGATGCTCGAATGGTTTGGGATCCTACCGTGAATACTCCAAACAGCAGGAGTATCAGGACACCTTGTGCAATAACGGCCAGGCTAATGCTCGTACGATAAGCAATCAATTCCAACCAGAGATTGTTTATGAAGTATGTTGCCGGAATTCCAATAACAATAGCTAAAGCAAGAACGCCCAGGAAACTCTTCGATAAAAGAAACACCAACGACCTGTTGCTCGAGCCGAGAACCTTTCGAATGGAAACTTCTTTTATCCGTGTTTCCGTAGCATATGTAGCCATGCCCAACAAACCGAGACATGAAATAAGAATTGCAAGCGTTGCCAACGTTCCTAATATTTTAACTATGTCACCAAAGACTACATCGTAGAACTTTTTTACTTCAGATTCGACGATATTGTAGTCGACTTTCAGATCCGGGTTTACAACAGACCATGCTTTCTCAATACTCTGCGCTGCGCCTTCATAGTTACCATTAAACGCAACTTGCAACACAGCAAATTGTTCCGGGTCATACATAAGCGCCATAGGGGTGATGCTCCTTGTCAAATCTCGGTGATTGTAATTGCTGATCACGCCAATGATTGTTTGTCTGCTGGAGTCATAGTGTGAAATAACTTCGTTGCCAATAGCATCTGCTAGCGATGCATACTGCAGCTTCTTTACACCTTCTTCGTTAATAACGATGTAGCTTTTGTTCACATGGTCCTGACCTGCTTGAAAAAACCTGCCCGCCAGCAATTGTAGCCCCATGTTTTTCAAATAATCTTCATCAACGGTGAACCGCTGAAAGGGTATATCTTCTTTGTCATCAAGACTCTTCTTAAAACCACCGCCGTGGCTTACCCCTGCGGCGGGAAGGTGTGACGCAGCGGAGACGCTTTCAATATTTCCAAATTTCAATAACTCGTTTTTGAGAAGTTGGGGAGAAGTATTGTTGAGTTTTACTGCGATATTTTTACTCATGTTAAAGCCATGATCCTTAGTCGTAAAAAGTTTCAGCTGGTTATTCATGATAATTACAGACAAGATAAAAAACAACGACAAGGTGAACTGTGCAACAAGAAGAAGCTTACGAATTCCCATCCTGGAAAACACCTTAACGTTATTGATACTCTTTAATACTTTGATGGGCTGAAAACCAGAAAGAACGATGGCCGGAAAGAAGCCAGCGAGAATACCGACGAAAACAGCAAAGGCGACGAAGATTAAAAAGACAATTCCGTTGGCCTCGAAGTCCCAGTTGAAAATTCGAGCGAAATTCAGCTGCAGAATCATAGGCTTTACTAGTAGGAGCAGACAAAACGCAATAACCAAGGCCGCAAAAGCAATGACTATTGACTCGGATAAAAACTGAGTAAATATTTGCCAACGGGCGGCTCCGGTTACTTTGCGTACACCGATTTCACGGGCCCTGGTGAGGGAACGAGCCAACGATAGGTTTGTAAAGTTGAAGCACGAAGCAATGAGGATAATAAGTGCAAGGCCGCCCAATACATAAACAAAAATCCATGGCATGACGGGGCCAATTGAATTGTTCTCCGGTGGTCCTGGCGTAATATCGTTCAACCCTTGCAACTGAAATTTCATTTTGTAAACACCTGGGTTGACAATCGAGGCAATTTTTTCTTCATAAATCCGGGTTAGATATTGCTGCAAATCGGCTGCTGACTTTTCGGGTGCGAGGAGGACATAGGTCCATCCATTCCAGAAATCCGTCCAGTTGGTCATTGTATTATCATCTGGTCCGGCAATGCTCGCCACGGTTGCCATACTGGCTAGTGCTTCAAAGACGATGTGCGACTTCCGGGAAGTTTCCTTCAAAACCCCGGTGACCAGGAAATCTCCAAGTTCACCAACCTTGACAGACTGGCCAACCGGATTTTCATCCTTGAAAAGCTTATTAGCCGCTTTCCGGGTTAAGACTACAGAGAACGGTTCCTTTAGCGCAGTCGCTGGGTCTCCGTATTGAAATTCGTATTCGAAAAGTTCAAAAACTTCGGGGTCAGCATAAAAACCTGCAAGTGGAACATTCACATCCTGTCCTTCGAGCTCAAGCCAGTGGTTCCCGAAACCACGCTTGAGCCTCACAACCTTTTCAATGCCGGAGTATTTTTCAAGTAGTTCTTCGCGCAACGGCATGGATGACGTAGCATTCTGTCTACTACTTTCCTCCTGGCCGGGGCTGGCGACATCTTTTGAAATTATTCTGTATATCCGGTCGCGCTTGGTGTTGTAACGATCATATTGGAGCTGATCTGAGACAAGCATAATAATGCCCATCGATATGGACATGGAAACGGCCAGCCCGAAAATATTAATGAAAGAAAAAAACCGGTGGCGCAGAATGCTGCGAATGGCGACCTTAATGTAGCTTAATATCATAGTCAGGAGTATGCAAGGGATAGACGACATCTATCAGCATCAGGTTACAGGAAGCGACCAATATCTGATAGTTAAAATATTGAGACTTCCTAAACTGACAGAACGACTATTCCAGCGATTGCCAGTGCTCCGGCAAATAAGGCTGCTGTGCGAATCCTTTCTTTAAAAAGATAAAACGCCATGATGGTCGTCAGCACCGGATAACATGCAGATAGCGCAACGATAATTGAGCCGCCCGTATTATCACCGCCGATGCCAATATTCAACAGAATTGCCCCTAGCTGTTGGGTTGCTGCAGCTCCTAGTATGAATGGATTTCTTGCACTTGCTTTGATCGAAGTGAGATTCTCAGAATCTTTCAAAGCAAGGATGCATAAAATAATAAGACAGCAGACCGCCAGCACCCCAAATTGTATGGCACTTGCAGCTTCCCAGCCAATTAAATTTACCCCTTCTCCAAGCAACCCATAGCCGATCCCCCAAAAGAATGCAGCCATTAATGCCGGCAACGTTCCCGAAGTCTTGCCTACGACATGCCCGGTACCATTTGAGTGTAGGCCAGCAGTTGCAACAACGCCGGTTAAGACCATAAAAAATCCGAATGCTTGTATCGTGTCGATTTTTGCACCGAAAGCAGCAAGGGCCAATATTAAAGTAACGGCCGGATATGTGCTCGACAATGCACTTACGATAGCGATTGGCCCCTTGCTCAATGCAATGAAGAAAACGATTGAAGCTGATATGATAAAAATGCCTGCCAGGGCGCTCCATACGATACCTATCAAATTTGACGGGACTTCGTGCTTCATAAATACTAAGTAATACACTCCAAAAGACATCGCGCCGAGAAGGTTAACAACGGCCGCAGCAATTATCGGTCGTATGCTTTTGGTGGATTGCGCAATAAAAATATCTGCGACGGCCCAATTGATTGCCGCGAGAATTCCATATAGTGACGTGTGCATATCCGCGCAAGGTAATGAAACGTTGTCTGTTACCCGTGGTACGCTATCTTTGACCTTATACTTGTACCTTATACCTTATACCTTATGATACCTTATGCCCCTTAAAGCCTAATCCTCCAGGTAACCTCACCATTTACAACCAAATACACGATTATATTACATCTGTAAAGGGACTAAACTTCCAACTGATATCTTTGACCTAATGCTACGCCCTATCCTGCCATTGGTGGTCTTTATGATTGCGTCTCTTCCTATGTGCGCGCAACATTGGATTGCTTCGGCCGGACTGAACTACGGGAGTTATTCCATGAAGAGTTTAAAGAAGGTGCAGCAGTCTTTACTTTCATCCAATATTCCTCTCGAAGTTGTCGAAAGTTTCCCATCAACACCTGGGTTTGAAATCAACTTGCTAAGAACATTCGACAATATGTCTTTTGGAGCTGGGTTTTCACACGTGTCAACGGGAGGGCGGGTAAGTTATGCCGACTATTCAGGAAGCATCCTCCATGATATTATTGCCAACAATGTGATGATTTCTATTCAGGCGGAATATGCGTTCGTTCAAAACGAGGGATGGGAATTATTTTTTGCAATGCGTAACGGTATTGCTATGAGCACAATGAAATATCGGACTGAGTTAACGTTAGGATCAGAAACAGAAGAACTCAATAATAAATTTAATGCGATGAACTTCGCCCTGGGCCCCGGGTTAGGAGCACGATTTTTTTATAGGAACTTTTTTTTACATCCCGAAGCACGGTATGAATCCCATATCGTAAAGGGTGACCTAACCTATACTGAAGATTCCGATGTCGAGTTTAAGGTTGATGGACACAAGGTGCAGATGGATTGGGATGGTATCCGCCTAAGCATAAGTCTCGGTTATCGATTATGACATTTTCGAAAAGTATCTACCTGTCTTGTTTATTGGCTTTATTTTTTACTTCGTGTGAGTATGAACCCGAACGTGTAAACTTTAAAGAGGTAGACCCTCAGGGTATCCAAACCATTGAAATAACGCTTGATCAAATCAAGGATACGCTTATCGTCGGGACGTGGACGCAGGTGGGATTTGACCTTGCATTTCCCAAACCAGTTAACTTTACCATGAAGGTTAAGCTGGGTACGACAACGATATATTCAGCAGCAAGTGAATCCGGTGCATTCGTAATATCGCCATTCGAATTTTCCAATGGATTTTATCCACTGATCTTTGAAGTGGTTTCGAGCTCGGGTACACTTAGTCTTGCCGACAGATTGGAAGTAGAAAAAGTGTTATTTGAACACCAGGGAAAAATAGTGCAAGTTGAAACTTCTCCTGCGCAAAAGACAAATATTATTTCTATCGTGCCCGAACCTGATGGCTTGCACATCACCTGGCCGCGATATCCAAAAGCCAATTTCGCACAATACATTCTCAACAAGACTGTCACACCATCACAAAGAGGCTTCAGCAAATTCGACCAGATAGTAATTACTGATATCCGCCAGACATCATTCGTCGATGCAGATTTTTTAGGTGGCAATGCGGAGTATAAGCTTGACATTGTTACGATGACTGATCTTGCATTGGGTGATCCAAAATCCATTCGAATAGAACCGCCCGCGATCAATCATCTTAAAACAAATGACCTCAACAAACTCGAAGTGAGTTGGCCTCCTTCACAATTTACTTTGGCTTTCGGCAGTTATCATTTGCTTGAGGATTACAATTTCGGTGCGAATGATTATTTTACAACTACCAACATCAACGACACTCTCATTATTCTTAATGATTTTCCATTTGGAGTACAGGTCAAAGGAGAGCTGCGTACACAACCGCAAACATTTGAACAGGATTATGCGCATAGCGGAACCTACAGCACCTTTACTGATCTGTATATCGGTGACAAAATTCCTGACGGCATCACAGTACTTGAGGTAAAGCATAACGATCGCCTTTACTACTACCGGCAGGGCTATCTGTATGTAATGCGTAATAACGAAATCAAGCCATACGATAGCCTGGAAATTGAATTAAACATCTCAGAGCATTCATTTAACAGCCCTACTGCGCAGTCGCCAGACGGACAATATTTTTATGTAAGCTCTGGACAAAAGATGGTTCGCATTGATATGGAAACCCTTGATGAAGTTTCCTCAATTTCGTTGCCGGATGTAGTTGGCCAAAGCAACGCTCACCCTTTTGCAATTGCTGTTAATAATAACAACAGGTTGATCGTCGATGTCAGGCTCCAGCCGAGCTCTGGTGGAATGCCTTTGCCCGTTTTCCTGTCGTCGAGTATCGCCATTATTGATGGGAATACTGAGACTGTTACAGAGGCGATATCAAACACATCCGAAGTAATTTCCATTGAGACTAGTTTAAGCCAGAGTTATGTCGTTGTTAATACGGTGGATGCTACCCATGCATTTGAAATTTCCGGAGCGGGAACGGAGATCCGTCAAGCCACAATAATGGCTTCTCCCATTAAAGCAGCGATGTTTACAGCCACCCAGCTTAAAGTTTTTGATGCAAATACCACAGCGACATTTGCATTGAGTGATTTCGGCCTGGTTTCTTCATCCTCCCATCCCGACTTTCTTTACACGTCAACTATTGATCCATTGACAGGCAAGCTGGGGGTGAGCACGGCGGAAGATGAGTTCTCAATTTACGATCCCGCTACGATGACCTTGTTAAACAAGATCAAGGTGACCCGCGCTTCTGGCGCTGAAGATTTTATCCAGCTGATGAACAACCATCTCATTTCCAAGGGTGGGTTCCGAATCGAGCTGCCTTAGCAGAATATGGATTGGCTCTAATGCCCTTAACTACAAAATTTTCCGAAGAGAGAGCGCTTGAGAATGGTTAAGTTAAACGGATTAAGAATTTCGGACCCTTTTTTATCAAATAACGTATTAGAGAGGTAGGCAGGAGAGCCCGCGAAAAAATGCCTTTACCTATATGAAAAATGTATCTGTACTAATCCCGGAAGGTGATATCAGCCTGGTCAATGTGGAAGGTCTTCATCATATTTTTGCTGAAGCGAACAAGGCCCTGAAAAGGTCTGGCAAGGAACCATTGTTTTATTTTCAACTTGTTGGAAAGCGGAAGGATAACTTCCTCAAAGACTTTTTCGGTGTTTATCCAAGTGTTCTTGTGACGGATGACATTAGAACTGACATTTTGATAATTCCTGCGCTCCATGGCGACCTTTCAAAAGCATTGGAAAGAAACAGAGACCTTGTGCCATGGATCGTAGAGCAGCACGGCCGCGGTGCTGAAATCATCAGCCTTTGTACTGGAGCTTTTCTCCTTGCAGCGACTGGGTTGTTGGATGGCAAGAGTTGTGCAACCCATTGGATACACGTCAATGATTTTAGAAACGAGTTTCCAGCCGTGAATGTAGTTGAGGACCAAATATTAACCGATGAAAATGGCATTTACACGAGCGGCGCAGCCTATTCCTATCTCAATCTGATTCTCTATGTTCTTAACAAGTATATGGATAGGGAACTTGTAGTGTTTATCGCAAAAATATTTGCGATCGACATGGGCAGAAGTGACCAGTCGCAGTTTATGATCTTTCACGGTTATAAAAATCATGGAGATTTACAGATTCTGAAAGCCCAGGAATACATTGAAAAGAATTTTGGGCAACGTATTACAGTTCCGCAGCTTGCGGATTATGTCTCATTGGGAAAAAGAAATCTTGAACGACGTTTTAAGGATGCAACAACTCATTCAGTGACAGAATACATTCAGCGGGTAAAGGTTGAAGCAGCTAAGAAGGCGCTTGAACAAGGCAGCCAGATTATCAACGACATAATCTACAATATTGGATACTCTGATGTAAAGAGTTTCAGAAATATTTTTAAGAAGATCGTAGGAATGTCACCTGTTGAATATCGCAACAAGTACAATCGCAATATTCGGGCGTTGGAAAAGCATAGTATTATGCAGCCATATGTTTGATAATGGAAATTAGAAATTGGAAATGAACTGATCGCGGGGAAGGTCAGCAACAACTCCGATTCGCGGTAAGTTGTTGCCGACATCCCAACGACCAATTTAATGACAAGGCTAGTACTTGTTCTTTTTCCGATGATTTTTTGCCTCCCTTGTCAGTTTACCAAATTGCTTGTTGATCCGTTTTCTGTCTTCAAGCCGGACCTCAAAACGTTTCTGTTCCTTCATTAGCTTAAGATAACTTTCGTAGACCTGGCCGTCGAGGTTGCCGGAACGTACGGCTGCAATTACCGCGCATCCTGAATCATTGACGTGTTGACAGTCCGAATAACGACACGCCTGGGCAAACACTTCAATTGCAGGAAAGAGGCTTGACTTCCCATCAGAATCTTCAATGGTAAGTCCAAACTCCCGCATGCCTGGAGTATCAATCAATAGGCTGCCACCAGGGAGTTTGAACAGATCTCGTGATGTAGTGGTATGAGTGCCCTTGGAATTGAACGAGCTTACTGCGCGAGTCTGTTGAATGTCGGTTTCTGTAAGAGCGTTTATTAACGAACTTTTTCCAACGCCCGATGAACCTATCATAATGTATGTCTTGAAAGGTTGAAGCGCATTTCTTATAATTTCTATTCCCTCGCCCGTAACAGTGCTGCAGAAAAACACCGGGCAATCGCGATTAAGTTTTTGGACTTGCTGCAAATACGCTTCACGATCTTCAATAAGATCTACCTTGTTCAACACTACGATGGGATTGATATCACAAGCTGAAACTTGTGTGAGATATCTTTCGAGTCGCATGAGGTTATAGTC
>JAEZBX010000122.1 GCA_023412765.1 Bacteroidota bacterium | reverse complement strand
AAACCTCAAACCTCAAACCTTAAACCTTAAACTTTAAACTTTAAACTTTAAACTTCTTTCCCCGCCGCCTCTATCAACCCCTTAATATATCCCATCGCGAACAGCGTTCCATACTCACTATACCCAGGATGCTCATTGCTGTCGCCTTCCACCGTAGGGACATGGTCTTCACGCATTGGCCCGCTAAATTTTACATCAAAATAGGTTTTCATCGCCTGGTACATATCGGTTTTACCCTCGTCGTGAAATGTTTCTTCAAAATTCCATTTATCACCTTTGATATCGCGGAAGTGGACAAAGAAGATTTTCTTGCGTTCGCCGAAATATTTTATCACGCTTGGAATATCTTCACCCATCGTTGCAAAGGTGCCCTGGCATAAAGTCAAACCGTTGTAATCACTGGGATAAAGGTCAATCAATTTTTTGAACGCATCGGCAGTTCTCATTATTCTGGCAATACCGCGGATCTTTGGTACTGGTGGATCGTCGGGATGCAGGGCGAGCTTGATCCCATTCTTTTCGGCCTCCGGCACTACAGCTTTCAGGAAGTATTCCATATTCTTCCACATTCTCTCTTCAGTCACTTCCCCATGCTCTGTCAATGGAAGGTCTTTTACTTTGTCATAACTAAAAGCTGTAACCTTAGCACCACCTCTTCCTATTTTTTCGAAATCGGTGCGAGCCCAGCTGATTACAGGCATCCAATTATAACAGATCGTATCCACGCCGACGGTCTTCATATTTTTCATTAGCGTTATGAAGTTTTCAATTTCTTCATCTTTGCCTTCTATACCAAGCTTTGCTTTATCAAGGGGCGGCGTTCCTTCCAATACTCGCCATTGAAGGCCTTTTGCGGCGAAGGCATTCTTTACTGCCTGCAGCGCTTCTAATGTCCACGGTTTCACGTTTTGTAATCCCACTGCCCATGGACTCGACGGAGATACTGCCCCTAAAATTCCCATTTGTCTCGATAGTGCAATCTTGCGTTCCTGTAAACCGTAGAAGTAGGCGAGACACAATTCAATGTTCACATCCTTAGCCCGAGTAATCGTTGCTGCTGGGGTTTGACCGATACCCAATGTGGAAAGTGTACTCAGGTAAGCACTTTTTCTGATGAAATCCCGACGCGAATTTTTCATACTTGTTGACATTATCACACGAGATTAACGAATTTTTACAGCACAACACACTACTTGTTTTGCGCGGTTTCAATAGGTGAGGAACTGTGAATGCATGATGTTTAATGTCTAATGGCATTACGCCCGAATCCGAACAATCACTGGCACTTTTGAACAGCTGTATGGCATGCAATCGGCAAAAATTGCCTTGAGGACGCAATTTTTTTTATGGCACCTCATTGGATACCACGGTTTTAGTAAACCATCCCCATATGAAAACTATCCTCAGCTTCCTCATTTGCGCCTTCCTTGGTATATGTACCGCGTCGGCGCAGGATTTCGACTACTCTTTTGCCCAGACTTATAAAGTCTCCACACCGGCCAAACTTGATTTATCTTCATCGGATGGTCACCTGGATATCATTCCTTCTTCTGGAAATGAAATCCGTGTATTCTACATTGTTCGTCGTGCGGGACAGCTCGTAAAGACAGACCTTAAAAAGCTGGAAGAAGATTTCGACATAGAAATTGAAAGCGCTTCCAATGCAGTTAAAATTATCGTAAAAGATAAGCGACAGTACAAGCTCTTCAGTTTTGAACATAGTTTGTCAGTGGGGTTTAAGGCATATGTTCCGAAAGAGACTATGTGCAACCTTATTACCTCTGATGGAAATATCAACATAACTGGATTGAGCGGTGACCAGCGCCTGAGAACCAGCGATGGATCGATTGAGGTTGCCGAGATTACTGGAAATATTTCGGGAAGAACTTCCGATGGAGATGTTCACGTTAGGAAAATCAAAGGAGCGGTGGACATGCAAACAAGCGACGGAACAATTGCGATCGAATCTATTGGTGGTGACGTAACTGCGGCGACAAGCGATGGTAACATCAGACTCAACCGGGTAAAAGGAGATATCGCTGTAAAAACTTCTGATGGATATATCGACTTCAAGGAAATTTCGGGCCCATTCAAAGCGTCGACGTCGGATGGTAATATCAGGGGAACGGTTTCAGAACTGAGAAAGGAATTGACCTTGAGAACAAGCGATGGCAACATCGATGTGACACTGCCTGAACAGCTTGGCCTGGATCTAGACATCAAAGCGGAATCGATCGATGTCCCTTTTAAAAATTTTACAGGAAAATTTGACAAGACTTTTGTTCGGGGTCAATCTAACGGAGGGGGTATCCCGGTGGTGTTGACAACGTCGGGCGGTAATGTGAGGCTTGTGCATTGAGTATGGCTGTACTTTTACGTGCGGGAGGTGGGAGGAAAAGGTATAGGGTATAAGGTATAAGGTTAGCAACATTTAAGTTTTCTACGCCTCGAGAGTATCAAAAGCAATTAAACTTGCGAATATGTTAAAGCATTATTTCATAATAGCGCTTAGAAGTTTTAAGCGCTTTAAAGGGACGTCGTTGATAAACCTTGTGGGATTATCCACTGGGCTTGCATGTACATTGATGATCTATCTGTGGGCAAGCGACGAGTTTAACAAGGATAATTTCTTCGAAAACGATGACATGCTTTTTCAGGTAATGGAGAATCGTGTTCAGGCTCAGGGCATCTGGACGGCACAGTCCTCTTCCGGAGTGATGGCGGAATCGATGGTAAAGGATTTTCCAGAGGTGAAATTCGCAGCCCATGCATCGTATGTGAGTGGAGGTGTGCTTACAGCACGTGAGAAGGATATCCGTGCAAAGGGACATTATGTTGGTGTTGATTACTTTAAAATATTCTCATATGAACTCGTAGAGGGTGATCGCGAAAACCTGTTAGCCGACAAGAATTCGATAGTGATTACAGAAGATCTGGCGTTGCGTTTATTTAACACTACTAAGGGAATCCTGGGAAGAGGTGTTGTTCATCAACACGACAATGAATACTTTATTTCGGGCATCATCAGGGTGCCGGCCAATTCCTCACTACAATTTGACTTCGCGCTTTCTCTGGAGAAGTTTAAGGATATAATTGGTCATGATAATTTTAATTGGTATAGTACTGGACCTTCATGTTATGTGTTACTCAATCCAGGCACTGATATAGAGTCCTTCAACAAAAAGATTAGTGACTATGTCCGCCAAAAGACTAATAATGAAGTTCCTCACCGCACTCCGTTCCTAAGGCAATATTCCAAAGCATATTTATACAGCAAGTATGAGAATGGTGTTGTGGTTGGCGGGCGAATCACCTACGTAAAACTATTCTCTCTTATCGCGATTTTCATCCTGATAATTGCCTGTATCAATTTCATGAATTTGTCGACGGCAAGAGCAACACGGAGGGTGAAGGAAGTCGGTATAAAGAAGGTTGTTGGTGCCCATCGCCGCGCATTAGTTGTGCAATATTTTGCCGAGTCGCTCATTCTCACATTTTTTTCGTTCGCTATAGCACTTGTACTTGTTCAATTGTTATTGCCAAAGTTCAATCTCATCACTGATAAACAACTGACACTCGCGCTTAGCCCTGAGGTTACAGCGGCCTTTGTTGGAATAGCATTGTTCACCGGAATTGTGGCTGGCAGCTACCCGGCCATATATTTATCTCATTTCAGTCCTGCGTCAATGTTGAAAGGAAGGTCAACAAGTTCTTTAGGAGAACTGTGGGCTCGTAAGGGACTAGTCATTTTACAATTTTCATTGTCTGTCATATTTATTGTCTCTGTATTGGTAGTCTACAAGCAAATTGATTTTATACAATCAAAGCACCTGGGTTATGAGCGCGATAACCTGATCTATTTTGGTGTGCAGGGGAAATTGCGTGAACAGAGGGAGACGTTTCTGGAAGAAATAAGGAAGATTCCGGGTGTGATAAATATTTCCACGATTGGGCATAATATGACTGTACATAATAGTGGAACATCAGGGGTAGTGTGGGACGGAAAAAATATGAATGATAAGACAGAGTTTGAAAATGTTGCAGTGAATTATGACATGATAGAAACTCTCCAGTTTGAAGTTACCGAGGGCCGTGCATTTTCGCGAGACTTCGCGTCCGATAGCGCGGCGATTATTTTCAATGAAACTGCTATAAAATTTATGGGAATGAAAGATCCCATTGGAAAAACAGTGAAGTTATGGGGGGAGAACAGAAAGATTGTTGGCGTAGTGAAGGACTTTAATTTCGAATCTCTTCATAAGCAAGTCGGGCCACTGTTTTTCAGGCTTGACCCAGGCAATACCTATCTGTTCATGGCGAGGATCGAGGCTGGTCGCGAAAAAGAAACACTGTCACAACTTGCAAACGTATATCAAAAGTTTAACCCTGAATTTGAATTTGATTTCAAGTTCCTCGATGCGCAATACCGATTGCAGTATGTTGCTGAACAACGAGTATCTATTCTGTCGCGCTATTTCGCCGGTCTCGCAGTCGTAATATCATGCCTTGGGCTTCTAGGACTTGCTGCTTTCTCCTCTGAGCGACGCTTAAAAGAAATTGGTATTCGAAAAGCTTTAGGTGCGAGTGTAAGCAGTATTTTAATTCTATTAACGGGCGACTTCACGAAAATTGTATTGATCGCCGTAGTGATAGGGTTGCCGTTAAGCTATTTGGCACTGGCGTCCTGGTTAGAGACATTCGCTTTCAGAATCGAATTAGGTGCCTGGTATTTTATAGGAGCTGGTTTGTTAGCCCTGTTAATCGCCATTGTCACCGTAGGTTCGCAGGCTTTTAGTGCGGCCAGTGTGAATCCCTCCAGGTGTTTGAGAAATGAATAAGCCTGCTGAGTATTGGTTTAACTCCGATCATCAGACTTAAGTCGCGAAGCTGTCGATTAAGTATTAATTGGATTCGGTTTCCATTTTCAGAAACTAGCCCATTTCCATTTCTCTTCTTTTGCTACCTTACAGGATAATAATGTAGATAGCATGAAGAGTATTCGTTTATTTCTGGTAGCCGTACCAGTAGTATTATTCTCGGTGGGATTCAATTCGCATCCATCTGCCAAATGGGTTAGTATTTTCAATGGTAAGAATCTTGATGGCTGGACTATAAAGATCGCAGGCCATAAAGCCGGTGAGAATTTCGGAAATACATTCCGTGTCGAGGATGGAATTCTTAGTATCCGTTATGATGAGTATGACAGCTTTAGAAATACTTTCGGGGCGTTGTACTATGATAAGAAGCTGACCAACTATCGCCTTAAGGTTGAATACAGGTTTGTGGGCGAGACAACTGTTGGAGCTCCTGTATGGGGTTTCAGAGATAGCGGCATCCAATATCACGGGCAGGCAGCTTCCTCAGTGAGTTTAAATCAATCTTTCCCAGTTTGCCTGGAATATAATTTGCACGGTGGCAATGGCAAGGACGAGCGTCCGGTCGGCGAGATATGCACACCTGGTACCATCGTCGAAATCAACGGTAAGCCTAATGCATCCTTTTGTACGCCGCCTGTGGTGAAGAGAACTTTTCATGGCGATCAATGGGTCACCGCAGAGATCGACGTGCAGGGTAACAAGATCAAACACTTCGTTAACGGCGAGGAAATTCTTGCTTTTGAAAATCCCAAGTACAATCCCCAGCATGAGGTTGGCAAAACCCTGATAAAAGGAAATGAATCAGCTATAAAGAGTGGACACATTTCGTTGCAATCAAACAGTCATCCTATCGATTTTAGAAAGATCGAAATAATGGAATATTGATAATAGATTCTTGAGAATGAAAGAAGTGTTGCGCATATCTTCAGCCCAGTTCGAAAATAAGAGCGGTGATAAGGACTATAATCTTTCTGTGATTGACAACCTCTCCAGGAAGGCTGCGGAGCAAGGAGCTGATGCTATCGCCTTTCACGAATGTTCTGTAACCGGCTACTCTTTTGCCAGACATCTTTCGAAAGAACAAATGGTGGAACTGGCAGAAAATATTCCTGATGGCCCCAGTACTAAAAAGTTGATCGAAATCGCCCGCAAGAATGGTATCGTCATACTTGCCGGTCTATTCGAAAAGGACCGCTATGATAATTTGTATAAGGGTTATGTATGCGTTGATGGAAATGGTATGCGGGCAAAATTTCGGAAACTCCATCCTTTCATCAACCCGCACCTCACTCCCGGCGATCAGTATTGTGTCTTTGAGCTGGAAGGATGGAAATGTGGGATACTGATCTGTTATGATAACAATGTGATCGAAAATGTAAGGGCCACTACTTTACTCGGAGCAGAGATCATATTTATGCCTCACGTAACTATGTGCACGCCTTCGACGCGACCTGGTGCCGGGTTTGTTGATCCGGAGTTGTGGAAAAACCGTGAGTATGATCCAACATCATTACGACTTGAGTTCGACGGGATGAAAGGTAGGGATTGGTTGATGAAATGGCTTCCTGCAAGGTCGTATGATAATGGTATTTATACCGTCTTCAGCAACCCTATCGGGATGGATGACGATCAATTAAAAAATGGTTGCTCAATGATCATCGATCCTTTCGGAGATGTTCTGCAAGAATGCAGAACACTCGGAGATGATATCGTTACGGCTACACTCACCCGCGATAAGTTGACTAAGGCTGGTGGGTACAGGTACATCAAAGCGCGACGTCCGGATCTGTACCGGGATATCATTGGGCGCGAGCATAGACCTGAGCAAAAAGTTGTTTGGCTCAATTCTGAAAAATAATCAAACCAGCATTCACTATGCAATCCTTCAAGTTTAATTACACCGCCTCCATTGCAGATAAACTTATCAATCTGAAATGGCTCATCGTTAAACTGCTCATGATCGGTTCTGCTGTCAACGCTCAATCTCTCAAAGTTGGTGTTGTCGGACTCAGTCATGATCATGCGCATAGCGTAATGAATCAATTCAAGAAAGGAGAGGTCACCATCGTTGGCATTGTCGAGACTGATAACAATCTGATCGATCGTTACAAAAAACGTTATCAACTCGCTGAGTCTTTGTTTTACAAAACAACGGACGAAATGATTGCCAGAGTTAAGCCTCAAGCTGTTTTGGCGTACAACGCTATTGCGGATCATCTCGCTGTTGTGGAATCCTGTGCACCCAAAGGAATTTCTGTTATGGTTGAAAAACCCCTTGCAACAACGGTCAAAGATGCGGAGCGTATGGCGGCGCTAGCTAAGCAGCATAATATTCATGTTCTCACGAATTATGAAACGACATGGTACCCTAGCAACCAGCAAATACACAAGATGGTGAACCAGGAAAATGCCATCGGCAATATCCGAAAGATGGTTGTGCATGATGGTCATCAGGGACCTAAGGAAATTGGATGTAGCCCAGAGTTTCTCGCTTGGCTTACCGATCCGGTTAAGAATGGAGGGGGAGCGTTAACCGACTTCGGATGTTATGGCGCTAATCTTATGACGTGGCTCATGAAAGGAAAATCTCCCGTTGCGGTTAGGGCGATTACGAAGCAAATCAAGCCGGATATATATCCGAACGTAGATGATGATGCAACTATTCTTATCGAATATGAAGATGCTACGGGTATCGTTGAAGCCTCGTGGAATTGGCCGTTCGGCATCAAAGACCTTGAAGTGTTTGGTACAACGGGATACCTACAGGCAGTGGACGGTAACACCATAAGGCAGCGGAAAAAAGATACATATGATGCTGTTTCAATCAAACCTCCTGCCTATACGCACAACATAAAATATTTTGCTGATGTGCTGAGCGGTAAAATTGATCCCACAAATGACCTTTCCTCTTTAGAAAACAATCTGATTGTAGTCAAAATACTGGAAGCCGCCCGCGAATCGGCCAAAGAAGGAAAGCGCATTGTTTTAAAATAATTTGCTATAGTTTAAAGTACAAGCCCTTTTGAATATCGAATCCCGATCACTATCAGATCACTATCGGGACGAACAAGGAATATTGAATATTGAAGTGGCGCCCGATCAGGAAATGTGCTTGCCTTGACGGTGACTGTTCAAAATTCATCAGGATTTCCGTTCGAGTTAAAATTGGTCTGAAGGGATGCGTTTCTTAGCTTCGTTTATCGTTATGTGACATTATTATGAAATTCGATTTAGAAGAAAGACTAATAAATTTTACCGTCCTGATCCTTGATATAACTGAGAGGTTACCGGAGACAAAAGGAAGTGTTTATTTATCAGGACAACTCATTCGATGTGGAACTGCTCCTGCACTACATTATGGAGAAGCTCAAGCGGCCGAATCCCGAAAAGACTTCATTCACAAAATGAAACTTGCATTGAAAGAAATGAGAGAATCATTAGTCTGTTTAAAAATTATCGAGCGGAAGAAATATTTTACAGATCAATCGATTCTGCGTTTACAATCAGAGTTGAACGAACTAATCTCAATTTTTGTAAAAAGCATCAGTACTGCCAGGACGAACCTGAAGAGCCTTGAATCTGGGTAACTGCTAATTTCGGATCGAGCGAAACTAGTCCCGATAGAGTAGCACCCAATCTGCTCGATCGACACTTCGGTGTTCCTTGTTCCTTGTTCGTTATTCGATATTCTACTCCTCTTTAAACTCCGAAGTAAAATGAAACCTAATATCCGGGAAATTGTCCTGCACCATTTGCAGCCATGCACGTGACTCGGCCATAAAGACAAGTTTATCATCTTTGTCACGGGCAATATGTCGTTGTTTCGATTCGACAAATTCTGCCAGCTTTTTGGGATCTTTACTGCTTATCCAGCATGCTTTGTAAATGTTCTGTGGGACGAATTGGGCAGTGGCACCATATTCATTTTTCAATCTGAATTGGATAACTTCAAACTGCAGCGCACCAACAACTCCTACAACTTTTCTTTTGCCCAACTCATAAGTAAACAACTGAGCAACGCCTTCCTCCATGAGTTGTACGAGCCCCTTTTCCAACTGCTTTGTTTTCATAGCATCCAGGTTTACCACCTCCTTGAATATTTCCGGAGAGAAACTCGGTATGCCGGTGTAAAAAAACTTTTCTCCTTCTGTAAGTGTGTCTCCAATTTTCAAGTTACCCGTGTCAAAAATACCAACGATGTCGCCGGGCCACGCTTCTTCGACAGTCTCACGATCCTGCGCCATAAACGCGGTGGCATTGGAAAAACGCAGGCTCTTTGTCTGCCTCACGTGATAGTAGTTGCTTCCGCGTTCAAACTTACCCGAGCATACCCTGATGAATGCAATCCTGTTTCGATGTTTTGGGTCCATGTTTGCATGGATCTTAAAAACAAATCCGCTGAACTTGGGCTCACTTGGTTCAACAACCCGCAAGGTAGTTTCGCGCTCAACGGGAGGGGGGGCCACCCGGATAAAAGTGTCCAAGAGTTCCTTAACACCGAAATTATTTACTGCGCTACCAAAAAAAACCGGTGCTACCTTCCCTGCGAGATATTCGTCGACGTCGAAATCAGGGTAGACACCTTCAATCAATTCTACATCAGCGCGAAGCTGCTTCGCATTGTTTTCCCCAACGTAGTCATCCAGCGCTGTGTCATTGATATCACTTATTTCAATTCCTTCTTCGACCGTAGTTTTACTAGGGGTAAAAAGATGCAAGCTTTTTTCATACATGCTGTAAACCCCTTTAAAGGTTTTCCCCATACTTATAGGCCAGCTTAAGGGTCTGACTTTTATACTAAGCTTTTCCTCAATTTCATCAAGCAGTTCAAAAGGGTCGCGGCCTTCGCGATCAAGCTTGTTGATAAAACAGATCACCGGAGTATTGCGCATACGACAAACCTCCATCAATTTCTCGGTTTGGATCTCAACGCCTTTCACGCAGTCAATTACCATGATAACGCTGTCAACCGCTGTCAATGTCCGGTAAGTATCCTCTGCAAAATCCTGGTGACCCGGCGTGTCAAGCAGGTTAATTTTAACATCCTTATAATTGAAGCCCATGACTGATGTGGCAACGGAAATACCGCGTTGCTTTTCAATTTCCATCCAGTCAGACCTCGCGTGATCCTTTATCTTGCTGGATTTAACAGCTCCCGCTTTTTGGATCGCACCTCCAAAAAGAAGCAGTTTTTCCGTTAACGTGGTTTTTCCCGCATCTGGGTGACTAATGATGCCGAAAGTCCTGCGCTTAGCTATCTCTTGTTCCAAACTCATTCTATTTATAATTCGGTCGCAAAAGTATTAAAAAGCTGTCAGCTACCACTTACTCCTTGCCACTTACTACTCACTACTTACCCCTTACGACTAACTGCACATTACCGATTTTCATTATCTTCAGACCCTTAATCGCGTAGGACAATGAAATACAGAAGATTTGGAAGAACAAATTGGAACGTCAGTGAAATAGGTTACGGCATGTGGGGCTTAGCTGGGTGGAAAGGATCAGAACCAACTGAAGTTGATAGGTCGCTATCGCGCTCCGTTGAACTAGGTTGTAATTTTTTTGACACGGCTTGGGCATACGCAGAAGGGAAAAGCGAACAAATTCTAGGTAAACTCTTACGACAATATCCTGACAAAAAATTATACGTCGCGACGAAGATCCCGGCAAAAAATTTCAAGTGGCCCTCGAAGCCGACTTACCCATTAGAAGATTGTTTCCCTGCCTCTCATATCATCGAATACACAGAAAAAAGCTTAAAGAACTTAGGAGTTGAATGCATTGATTTGCAGCAATTCCATGTGTGGGAAGATGGGTGGGCGAATCGCGATGAATGGAAAAGTGCTATCGACAAATTGAAGAAGGAGGGAAAGGTAAAGCACTTCGGTGTGAGCGTTAACCGTTGGGAGCCCGAAAATGTCCTGGAGACCTTAAAAACAGGTTATATTGATGCGGTCCAGGTGATCTACAATATTTTTGATCAAAACCCGGAAGACAAACTATTCCCGCTTTGCCGCAAGCTTGATATCGGGGTGATTGCCCGGGTTCCCTTCGATGAGGGCACGTTGACTGGCAACCTTACAAAAGACACCAAATTTCCGAAAGATGACTGGCGTTCGACATACTTTGTACCGGAAAACCTGATCCCCAGTGTTGAGCATGCCGACGCCCTCAAGCCGCTGGTTCCCAATGAAATGACTATGGCCGAAATGGCTTTAAGATTCATTTTATGCAATGATGATGTGCATACCATTATACCAGGGATGCGCACGGTAAGTCATACTGAGTCCAATATCGGTACGAGCGATGGTAATAAACTTCCTGAAGAACTACGATTAAAATTAAAGGGTCATCGATGGGATCGCACACCCACAGAGTGGTCACAATAATGCCGCAAGCTGGATATAGGGTGTTAGCATTGATTCCTTATGGGGCACCAACGCATACTACTATCCATTTCCCTCCTGATCCTGATCGTATTGCCCATCAGGGCGCAGCTGGATTTCAGCAAGTATTTTGACGAAAATTCCATTCCATTAATAGACGTTGATGATCACCTGGACCCCGCTTTTGTTTGGGACATGTCAGGGAATGTCCAGGTCTTTTTGAACGAAGGGATCAACTATCTCAAAGAAGGTAATCTACGGTTGGCTATTACCAATTTGGATTCAGCCCTCGCACTGGACCCACAGTTGTGGATGGCACATTACTACAGAGGCATTTGCCACAAGCACCTCCGGCACCTAAAAGAAGCTGAAAGGGATTTGACAGCGTCACTCACGTTCCATCCGCAAAGTGCTGCTGCACATGTTGAGCTTGGAGAAATTTATCACCTACAAAATTCCTTTGCGAACGCTGCAGAGCAATACAACCAGGCAATTGTTGTTGATCCTCAATTAGCACTTTCTTACTATAATCTGGGCAGTCTCTCCCTGGCAATGGGAGACACGAGAAAGGGAATCAAATATTATGAAAAGTGCAATGAGGTAGATCCACGTTTTCCCCACGCATTCATGATGCAAGGCCTGCTGAAATTTAAGGCCAGAAAAAAGGATAACGAGTCAATAAAACTTTTTGATAAAGCTATTGCTGCGGATTCAACCTATGCACCCACGTATTTTTGGAAAGGTCTTGCGTGGATAACACTCGATCGCCCGGATGAGGGCCTTTCAAGCTGGACAAAATTGTCCACCCTTGCTCCTCATAACACCTTTTACACGTTTATGCGCGGCTTCCTGTTGATCGAGATGGGTGACTTTGACAACGCGTTTAACGACCTCCGGAAGGCAATGAAAGCTATCGCCGTCGATGAGGAAAAATTTGTGGGAGGTCAAACCATACTTGACAAGAAGATCGATTTACAATTCGCAGCAAACTACCTGATCACAAATGGCTACGGACTCAATGAAACTTCATTCAGCCTTCTGAAAAAAGGGTTTTGTCTGCTGCTGGCAGGAAATCCAAAAACTGCAGTTGAAGAGATAAAGAAGGCTGAGGCAATCGAGCCTTCCGGCACCGTCTTCTTCCTCCAGGCGTTGGCCTATGAACATTCGGGAGACCACAAATCTGCTTTTCGCTATTACTCAAAAGCACTGGAAAAAGACATTGATAATTTTGACGCGCATAAGAAAAGAAGTGTTTACAGAACAGAGTTGCAAGATTGGAAAGGGGCCAACGAAGACTTTAATCACATGTTCCGGCTTCAGCCAAAATCACCGACCACATACAGGATCAGAGGGTTTGCCAAATCACTTCAGCAGGACTATCGAGGCGCGATCGATGATCTTAATAACTTTATGAAAACCGACAGCACAGACTTTGAAGTGATTCGAACCAGATCAGCATGTCTGTTGCTTCTTGGCGAACAAGCAGCTTCGAACGAGGATTTGCGCAGGCTTCTCGACTTTCCTCAAGGATCATATTTGTATGAAGAGGTGGCAACAAACTATTTGATCTTGAAAGACACTGCCAACGCCATTAAAGTCTGGCATAAATATGCTGACGCGCGACCTTTTTCTCCTGCCCCACACATGGCATTGGCCAAAATTTACATCAAACAGGAAAACTGGGATAGCCTCAGAACAGAGATTGCGCGGCTATTACCGTTGATAAACAGTAATTATCAGGCAAAGGAATATTCTGAAATTATCTTTTGGGATGGTTTGATAGATTTTGAACAATCCTCATACGAATCAGCCATCACAAAATTTTCCAAGTCGTTAAAGTCGGATGCCAATAATCTCAGCGCGAAATATTTCAGAGCCAAGGCCTATGACAAGGTAGGTGAAACCAAAAAAGCGTTGGCTGAATTGAGAGAACTGAAAAGGTTTGGATATTCTGATTCCGAATCATTGTACTATGCTGTAGCCAGCAGGGTGAAATAACCGGGTCCGTAATTTTACTCCACACCACTTTAGACCTACGGGTTCCAAACAAGTTATCAGAAGGTATGCCATTGTGTCACTTTTATGGCATAATTCCTCCTTGGCATAAGCATTGAAGTGAGACTTTTGCTTTTAGAACGAAAAAACACTGAACATATGGGAAAAATTATTGGAATTGACTTAGGAACCACCAACTCGTGCGTGGCCGTAATGGAAGGTAGCGAACCTGTGGTGATTGCAAATAGCGAGGGCCGTCGGACCACCCCTTCAATCGTTGCTTTTCTGGATAACGGTAAAGGCGAGCGCAAAGTAGGTGATCCTGCGAAACGTCAGGCTATTACAAATCCCAAGAATACTGTTTCA
Organism: Bacteroidota bacterium; assembly: GCA_023412765.1. Classification (GTDB taxonomy): domain Bacteria; phylum Bacteroidota; class Bacteroidia; order Cytophagales; family Cyclobacteriaceae; genus Chryseolinea. Next base: position 2,542 of record JAEZBX010000122.1, on the reverse strand, counting down.
TCGATCAAGCGCTTCATGGGTAAGAACTTCAATGAAGTGAGCGGCGAAAAGAAAATGGTATCCTATCAGATCGAATCAGGTAATAACAATACAGTGCGGGTGCGTATAGGCGACCGTTTGTACACGCCTCAGGAAATATCTGCAATGATTCTTCAGAAGATGAAGAGCACCGCAGAAGATTATCTTGGCACTTCTATCACGGAAGCCGTTATCACTGTACCTGCATATTTTAATGATGCAGAACGTCAGGCAACAAAAGAGGCAGGGCAGATAGCGGGGTTGGATGTAAAGCGTATTATCAACGAGCCTACAGCCGCTGCGTTGGCATACGGTCTTGACAAGAAGAATCATGATATGAAGATCGCAGTGTACGACCTTGGTGGTGGTACTTTCGATATTTCAGTTCTTGAATTAGGTGATGGAGTTTTCGAAGTAAAGTCAACAAATGGTGATGTACACCTTGGTGGTGACGACTTCGATATGAGAATAATGAATTGGCTTGCTGAGGAATTCCTCAATGAAGAGCGCGTTGATTTGAGAAAAGATCCTATGGCGCTTCAGCGTTTGAAGGAAGCTGCTGAAAAAGCAAAGATTGAATTGTCAAGCTCGATGGAAACTGAAGTCAACCTACCTTATGTAACGTCGGTTGATGGAGTACCCAAACACCTTGTGAAAAAATTGAGCCGTGCGAAATTCGAGCAGCTTGTTGACGACCTGGTTCGCAGAACGTTGGAACCTTGTCGCAAGGCAGTTCAGGATGCTGGTATCAGTGTTTCACAAATTGACGAAGTAATATTGGTAGGTGGATCAACCCGGATTCCACGCATCGTTGAAGAAGTTGAAAAATTCTTTGGCAAAAAACCTTCGAAGGGTGTGAATCCCGATGAAGTTGTGGCGGTAGGTGCTGCGATTCAGGGTGGTGTGTTGACCGGAGAAGTGAAAGACGTGTTGTTGCTCGACGTTACTCCGCTTTCGCTGGGTATCGAAACTTTGGGTGGTGTATTCACCAAGCTTATCGAGTCAAACACAACGATTCCTTCCAAAAAATCAGAGACATTCTCAACGGCGGCTGACAGCCAGCCATCTGTAGAGATACATGTTCTGCAAGGAGAACGCCCGATGGCAAAAGACAACAGGACCATTGGACGATTCCACCTGGATGGAATTCCACCGGCTCCACGCGGAGTACCTCAAATCGAAGTAACATTTGATATTGATGCGAACGGTATACTCCATGTGTCTGCAAGAGATAAAGGCACAGGCAAAGAGCAAAAGATCCGGATCGAAGCATCTTCCGGATTAACAGATGCCGAAATCCAGAGAATGAAGCAGGAAGCTCAAGCCAATGCGGATTCGGATAAGAAAGCCAAAGAAACGGTTGAGAAAATTAACCAGGCAGATTCGATGATCTTCCAGACTGAAAAACAGTTGAAGGAGTACGGCGAAAAACTTTCCGAAGGAAACAAGACTGCGATTAACAGCGCGCTTGAGCGACTGAAGGAAGCGCATAAGAGCCAAGACCTGAATGCGATTGACAACGCACTGAATACACTCAATTCAGCATGGCAGGCAGCCGCTACTGAAATGTATGCGTCTACCGGACCTCAGGGTGGCCCTGGTCCGGATGCGTCAGCAGGTCAGGGTGGTCAAAGCACTACTGGGTCCAATGATGGAAATAATGTGTCGGATGTGGAGTATGAGGAAGTGAACGACTCCAAGAAGTAGTAACATACATCTGTACATATAACGTCTTATCAGAAATGGCAAGACGACATAAAAAAGGAGCTCTTCAGCAATGGAGGGCTCTTTTTTTATTGCCGATGTTAAGCTTTCTTTTTCATACCTTTAGTTTCCAACGATAACCATTATTAATACTCTATGAAAAATGCTATCCTCGCCTCCTTTCTAGTTCTATTCTGTTTAACATCGAAGGCTCAGAATTTTGAAGGAAAGGTTAACTACCAAAATACTTTCAAATCAAAAATTCCCAACGTTAGTGATGACATGCTTACTCAAATGATGGGTGCATCTTTAGAATATACGCACAAGGAAGGCGACTACAAGACCACATCAAACGGTACATTTTTATTGTGGCAACTGTATGTAAAGAAGGATAATAAACTTTATACAAGCGTTGCTAATTCGAATTCAGTATTCTGGAATGATGGTGCTGAAAATAAAGACGAAGTGTTAAAGACTGAACTTAATAAGGATGTGGTGGAAATATTGGGACACAAATGCGATGAATTAATCCTGACTTGCAAGAGCGGTGTTCAGAAATATTATTTCACGTCTAAGTTCAAACTTGATCCTAAGCTCTTCGAGGACTATAAGTATGGAAATTTCCACGATTATGTTGTCAAAGCAAAAGCCGTCCCATTAAAGATTTCCATCGACAACGTTCAGTTCACCATGGAATCCGTAGCAACTTCTGTTGACCCACAAAAAATTGACAACGCATTGTTTCAGTTGCCGGAGGGTGCGGTGTTGGAGAAGAACCCTTATAATTAGGTGATCGGTGTCGGGCTCGACGTGTGGTGAG
>JAEZBX010000224.1 GCA_023412765.1 Bacteroidota bacterium | reverse complement strand
GCCTATACCCACACTTCTATAGCTATTCATGATGCTATCGGGGGAATTAAGGTGCCTGTGGTCGAAGTGCATATCTCCAATATCTATAACCGGGAAGAATTCAGGCACAAAAGCCTCATCACCTCTAAATGTGTTGGTCTGATAACAGGTTTCGGTCTGGAGGGATACGCGCTCGCGCTTACGCATTTTCATACGAATAAGGAATAGGGGAATAAGGAACATGAACACTGAACAAGGAATATTGAATACCGATAGCTATCGGTACGAATAATGAACGATCGGTCTTAACGAGTTTGCGCTACAAGCAGGAGCGCCCTAGCGGAGCCAGTTATCCACTTGTAAATCTTTACAACGGTGAGATAACCATTTCGGAAGCTGAGGAAATTTTTAACCTGGCACTCATTCTCACTCTCACTCTCACTCTCAGTCTCATTCTCACAACCTAGTAGCCTCGATTATAAATGTAGCAAATGTTCGGCGCGCCCTATACCCTATACCTCACCTTATTCCATATTCCCTATTCCTTTTCTTTACCAACTTGAGAAAGTAGAATTGAGCACCTTGACTATTCCTTCAACGCTTCAAGCCGCTTGAGTAACGGCGGATGTGAATAGTGAAAGAAAACGTAGAGCGGATGCGGGTATAGGTTGCTAAGATTATCAACAGAAAGTTTTTTAAGTGCATTAGTCAGTGCGTCTGCGTCGAAAGTCTCGCGCGCATAGGCATCAGCTTCGAACTCATTATTTCTACTGTAAATATTCATCAATAGCCCCGTAACGCCAGAGATCGGCGAGAATAAAATTCCAAAGGCAAGAAGATTCAGGTGAATAGCTAACTGAGTACCTCCAAGAGCAAGGGATAGATTTTCATTAAATACCATTAGTGAAAGAATAAATAATGTGAATACGATTTGAACAACAGAAAGTACATACCCCCAAATTATATGTTTCTTTTTAAAATGCCCTACTTCATGCGCTAATACAGCCACCAGCTCATCCGTCGTGTGGTTTGAAATGAGTGTGTCGTACAATACGATCTTTTTCTTTTTACCAATTCCGGAGAAGAATGCATTTGCTTTCTTTGATCGTTTTGAGCCATCGATAATAAAGATGTTGTCCAATGGAAAACTAACCTTGTGAGAAAAAGCTTCGATCGAATTTTTCAGTTCTCCATTTTCCAATGGTGTCAGTTTGTTAAACAAAGGGAGAATAACAGTAGTGTAAAACATGTTGATGAACAAAACAAAGACTGCCGCGATTATCGAAAACCAAATCCAAAATGTCGGACCAATAGCCTGAATCATATAAATCAGCAGTGCTAGCAGACTTCCCCCAACCAATGCACCTAGTAAATAACCTTTAAGCTTATCAGTAATAAATGTTTTAATGGTCGTCCTGTTAAAACCATATCTTTCTTCGATTACAAAAGTGCTGTATAATTGGAAAGGGAGTGTCAATAAGTCTGATGCTAACATTAGTACTCCAAAAAATGTCAGTGCGAGAAGTATTTCGTTTTGAATGAGTGGCCGGAGAATGCTATCGATCCAGCCAAAACCTCCAGAGATTAGCATAGCAACCGACAAGACAAAACCGAACGCTGAGGTGATGAATGAAAACTTAGTCCGATCGCGGTTGTAGGCTAGTGACTTCAAATATTTTTCGCGTTCGTAAAAAGATTCTACTTCCGGAGGAATGTCTGTTTTTTGCGATCTCAAATTGATGTAATCGAGAATTTGATCGAACACATAACTGATGATAGTTATTGCTAGTATGATGATGAGAATTTTTTCAGGCGACATATTCCTGCAAAGATAGTTGTTTCCTTAATTCGTTATTCGTTATTCGTTATTCGTTATTCGTTATACATTACTCGAAGTACACCGACAACTTCAACAAGTTACTCCCTACCCGGATAACGACTAACGATTACCGGCCACGGGAACCCGTCTGCACGGAAAAGATACCGCTCAGATGCAAGTCATAGAATTAAAGCAAGCGGCTGTTGTTGGATTGGACGATAAAGTCTAAATTTTCAGAAATACACATGGGTCCGGCAGTCCCATGCAATACCTAACCAATCAAAAGATCTATGAACGCTCGACACTATATTATTCGCATTTGCTATGTCGTTGGATTGTTACTTTTTCTTGAAGCGTGTCAGCCTTCAAAGGACAAAGAAGGAACAGCTTTAAATGACACCATACCTTCCGCATCAACTGGATTTAAGCCGAATCCCCAGAGAGGCGCGGAAGTTGATGTAAAAACGCTAGCCATCGGGAGCGAAGCCCCGCCGTTTAGCCTTCCCGATGTGAGTGGGAAGTTTTATACACTGGAAGACTTCAAGGATGCCAAAGCACTGGTCATTGTTTTTACTTGCAACCACTGCCCTACCGCTCAGGCATATGAAGATCGTATTATAAATTTCACAAATGAATATAAAGACAAGGGCGTTGCCGTTGTCGGGATAATGCCTAACAGCACGATGGGCCTTTTACCTGAAGAGTGTGGATACACAGACCTAAACGATTCTTATGAAGAAATGATAATTCGTCATCGGGATAAGAAATATAATTTCCCTTATCTCTACGACGGGGATAACCAAGCCGTGGCAATCGCGTACGGCCCGGTCGCTACGCCACACGCCTATGTTTTTGATACTGACAGAAAACTCGCTTACATAGGGCGTATCGACAATATTGAAAAGCCCGGGAAAGCAAACGCTGAAGATCTTCGGGCTGCAGTCGATGCCGTCCTGGCAGGGAAGCCAGTAGCCAATCCCGAGAATAAAACGTTTGGTTGCTCCGTTAAATGGGGCTGGAAAGATCAATACAACAAGAAAGTTGAAAAAGACTGGAAGGAAAAACCAGTCGACCTTGAGAAGGTTAAAGAAGCACAGATCAAAGATATTGTTAAGAATCCCACCCAAAACTTGAGACTTATCAACTTGTGGGCTACCTGGTGCGCGCCTTGTATTGCTGAGTATCCGGATCTGGTGGAGCTTCAACGCTGGTATGGCGCACGAAATTTTGAGTTTGTTTCAATATCAGCGGACAAGCCAGAAAATAGCGACAAGGCCCTCGCATTTCTAAAGAAAGTGCCGTCGCCTGTGAAAAACTATTTATATGATGGCGAAGACAATTATAAGTTGATTGAAGCAATTGATCCGAAATGGAATGGTGCACTACCTTATACGATGCTGGTTGAACCCGGCGGAAAAATTGTGTACAGTTACCAGGGGCCGGTTGATTTGCTTGAACTTCGAAGAGCTATTGTGGAGCACCCGATGATGGGGAGGTATTATTAGGTAAGTAGTAAGTAGTAAGAAGTGAGAAGTGCTCCTACTGGAATTTCACACAAATCCAGCTTAGATCCATGGCAGTTTGATCGCCGATCATTCCCTGTCCTGATTGCTTTATATATTTATCAGCAATTTTGATATTCGTAATTACCATTCTGAATACATCACCATATTCTACACCCTTATAAAAATTTGCAGATTCGATATTTGCAAAGCCGAACAATCCATCTGCAAGACCAAGTTTTTTGATCCCGGCACCACCACACTGCGCCATTGCTTCCATTAGAATGACACCAGGTACGAAGTTGAATTCCGGAAAGCTACCAGATAAGAATCCGTTAGAACTATGAAAAATAGTTTCACCTACAATCTGGTCCTTTGACAGGGAGATTATCTTATCAATGTATAGAAATGGATCCCGGTGAGGAATCAACGATTCTACTTCTTTTGTCAATGTCGTCTAGTCTAAGATTCTAAAGATAGAAAGTAATCCCCATATATGTTTGTACTTTTTACGCCCGTAGACAGTTATCGCCGACGCAGTCATAAGCGTTCTGCGTTATACTTTTTGCTTTCTGCCACTAATTTATTTCCGCCTCAGTCAAACCAATAGGATAAATAATTTCAATAGCCTAAATTATCTTTCCTAACCAAATCCCCTGATATGAAAAGCGATGACCTCACATC
>JAEZBX010000114.1 GCA_023412765.1 Bacteroidota bacterium | reverse complement strand
AAACCTCAAACCTCAAACCTTAAACTTAAACCGCCATCATGAAAATCCTCCTCTCAATGTTCGGCGTATTTATAAATTGTACGCTATTCTCGCAGTCCAACTTTCCTGCGTTGAGCGCCACAGGTAGTGTTAAGCAGGTGGTTGGTTTTACAACAATAACGGTGGACTATGAGCGCCCGGCTGCACGTGAAAGAAAAATTTTTGGCGGCCTCGTGCCTTACGGTGAGATTTGGAGAACCGGTGCAGGTAAATGCACGAAAATAACTTTTGACAGGGCAGTAATCATTGAAAATAAAAACGTTTCTGCAGGTACATACTCGGTTTTCACAATTCCAGGCGCAGATCAATGGACTATTATTTTAAATAGCGATACATCACTGTATGGCGCGGGACGGTATGATACAGCTAAAGATGTGCTACGCTTCCCTGTAACGCCATCTGCCACCAAGAGATTCTATGAATCATTCACAATCGACATAGATGTTGTGCCAAACAATGCTTTAATATATCTATCGTGGGAACAAACCCAGGTGAGGTTTTTTGTAGAGACGGATACCGATAAGAAAACAGTTTTATACATCGATAAAAAATTAATGACTGGAGAATCTTCTAACGCGGATGAGTACGCCGCCGCAGTCGAATACTATTTTTTTCAGAACAAGAATCTGGACCAGGCACTTACCCTTATTGATAACGCCATAAAAAGGAATGGAAGAGAATCCTGGTTTTATAATTTGAAAGTGGATGTTCTTGAAAAGCAGGGCAAGTATGCAGAAGCGACGCGTGCAGCAAAGAGTCATCTCGATTTGCTTGAGTTGCATGGAAAAGAATTTGGGTGGGACGACGAAACTTTACGCGTTGCTGTTGAAGGTGCAAGAAATCGAGTTGCACACCTCTCAAGAATGTCCGGGAATTAACAACTGTTAGGTTGGACTAAGATGAATTAGACGTATGAAAGAGGATGCCAGGCGGCTGTCAGCTGATAGCTGTTAGCTGACAGCTTTTAATTTCCAGACTCAAGTCCTTTCTGCTATGTCATGCCACAAAGTATTTGATACCTTTGTTGGATTTATCAACTATTTCTATGGCAAGTCAATTCAATGAGACTGTTTCCACGCGGTACCACATGTACAACAGTCTCTTTCTAAATCTTCCATACTCGGGGATATACCGGACCGGCACGCTGCTTCCGCTGCTTCAGCAATCGTGTGAAAACGGCTACAGCAAAGGAAAAGATCCAAAAGCCATTATTAAGAAGTTCTTTGCTGACTATACGCCCAAGGCTACTCGTGACGAGCAGTTTGATTTGTTATTTGGATTTGTCCAATACATCGAGCGCCAGGTAGTTCTTTTCGATTCTGTTGAAGATGCGGCTTTCGACGAGATAAATGACCTGAAGGGTAAGGGAACGATCAATGAACTTTTGCTCCGAGCAGAAGCAGAGGGTGTCACTGAGGACCTGAAACAGAAGCTTTCTGATTTTAGCGTCAGGGTTGTTTTAACAGCACACCCCACGCAATTTTATCCGGGCAACGTACTGGCCATACTAAACGATCTGGAACAAGCCATTCGGGAAAACAGGCTCGAGCACATTAACCTGTTATTGCGACAGCTGGGAAAGACAGCGTTTATCAACAGGCAAAAATTGACGCCCTTTGATGAAGCCGTGAGCTTGTCATGGTTTCTTGAAAATGTATTCTATGCTGCAGTGCCGGAAATCGTCACCAAGCTGATGAATGGATTAAAAATGAAGTTTGATGACTGGAAGAATTTCGATCTGTTGAAGATCGGTTTCTGGCCCGGAGGTGACCGCGATGGAAACCCTTATGTTACACATGACATCACGCTTAAGGTAGCATATCACCTTCAGCAAATACTGTCAAAGTGCTACTATCGGGATATTCGATTCCTCAAGAGGAGACTTACGTTCAAGGGAGTTGAGAATATCATTGCAAATGTCGAACGGAAGATCTATCCGATGGCATTTGGTGGTAGCGGCGAAACCTACAATAACCCCGACGAATTGTTAGCAGATCTTTCTGAAGCAAGAGAGATATTAATCCAGGATCACAAAGGATTGTTTCTCAACTTGCTGGAGGGCTTCATCCTGAAGATCAAAATATTCGGATTCTATTTTGCCAGCATGGACATCCGGCAAGACAGCCGCAAGCACGGTTATGTGTGGGATGCAATCATTAACAAGCTCAAGGCAAAGAATAAGAAGTTGAAAGACTTTGAAGATCTTTCTGAAAAGGAAAAGATCGAAACCATCCTATCGCTGAAATTCAATCCAAACTCTTTAAAGTTTGAGGACGACTTTGTTCACGAATTGATTCAAAGTATTGATGTGATCAGTAAGATACAGCAACAAAACGGGGAAGATGGATGCCATCGATATGTGATCAGCAATTGTCAGTCAGCACTGGATGTGATCAGAGTCTATCAACTTGCAAATCTTATTGTGGGAAAAGATGGCGAGCTGCCAGTCGACATTGTACCTCTGTTTGAAACTATCGAAGATCTGGCTAACGCGCCAGCGATCATGCAGTCGTTGTACAACGTTGAGGTATATCGTGAACACTTAGTCAGGAGGGGATCGAAACAAACGATCATGTTGGGCTTCTCCGACGGAACAAAAGACGGCGGTTATCTTCGCGCCAATTGGTCAATTTTCCAGGCGAAGGAAAATCTGACCCGGATTTCACGCGAGCAAGGGTTTGTTGCCGTGTTCTTCGACGGACGTGGTGGTCCGCCAGCGCGAGGAGGAGGGAACACCCACGATTTCTATGCTTCACTAGGAGATACAATTGAAGACAGGGAAGTGCAGGTTACAATTCAAGGTCAAACGATCAGCTCAAACTTTGGAAAACCAGTTTCGTGCGCATTTAACCTTGAGCAATTATTATCGGCGGGTATCGAGAACGATGTTTTCAAGATCAACAGAAATCAGTTGAAGCCGGACGAGATTCAGCTTCTCAACGGACTGGCTAAGGAAGGCCACAAAGCGTACCTCGATTTGAAGCAGCATCCTAAGTTTGTGCCATACCTCGAAAAGATCACACCGCTATCTTTTTTTGGCGAGATCAACATCGGGTCGCGACCGGTAAAACGTAACCAGGGAAGTTTAAAGTTTGAAGATCTCCGGGCAATACCATTCGTGGGTTCGTGGGCGCAAATGAAGCAGAATATTCCCGGATCTTATGGTGTAGGCTCTGCGTTGAGAGAACTGAAGAAGAAGGGCAAGATGCCCATCTTGAAAAAGTTATTTAAAGAATCTCTGTTTTTCAGAACTTTGTTGAGCAATAGTATGATGTCGATGACAAAGTCATACTATCCTGCAACGGCTTATCTCGCTAAAGACAAAGAGTTCAGTGTGCTCTGGAAAAAGATGTACGCGGAACATAAGCTTTCAACGGAAATGATACTTGAAGTTTCGGGGTTAAGCGAATTAATGGAGAATACTCCTATGAATCGCGATTCGGTAAAATTGCGTGAGCGTATAGTGTTACCGCTAATTACTATTCAACAGTTTGCGTTGCAGCAACTGCGAAACAAAGAAAAGTCTGAGGAGCAGTTCGAAAAACTGTATAGGAAATTAGTGGTTCGTTGTATGTTTGGAATTATAAATGCCGCGCGTAACTCCGCCTAGTCTTTTGGGCGTGGATATTTTCCATTACAGTATTCAGAGTAGTTCAAATGTCCGGATTTCCTGATTAAGTTATTTGATATCTAAAGATTTTGCTGCCGATTACATTTCTTTGTGTACTCACTTGTTAGCCGTTAGATTATAAAATGCAGGGGTCACGACGAAATCACGAAGGAGCCACGACGCACACTACGCGGAGCACTAAGATGCGTCGTGTTCTTAGTGGTTCGTAGTGAACGTAGTGTCCGGCATTTAGCAAGCGTGGAAAAACTACACTTTTTTTCAAAACACAAGGTATCCATGACAGAGGAAGCCATTCAACGCAATAGTATAGTCTAGCCGTGATTTCAAAGTGCAATTTTACCGCAGAGGCTAGCTGCCTAAAGGCAGGATGAATTGCAGCAGATGATAAAAATGAAGGACGAATCGTGCTAAAATGGTATGGCACACCTTTTCATTTGCGAGCCCTATTCCCTATTCCTTCCTTATTCCTCATTTATTTAGCCTCTGCAGAACGTGACAAGCTGACTAATTGATGATATTTTCCGTGATGATCAACTCAACTCCGGTGGCCGTGGCCTGATATTGACGTAATGGTCTCCATGCCGGTCCGCCAATAGGCTGGCCAGTAGAAAAGTCGAACATTGAAGAGCAGCAAGGATCTGTCATAAACAGCTTTGATGCGTCTACATTCACCGTTGCACAGGCCTGGTTTGGTGTATAGGAACAGTTGCGTTCGTAGGCATGATAAACACCAATATCCTGGCAGTAGACGATAATACCCCTCACGCCACCATCGTTGATTTCCTTGTAGCCTCCTTTTGAAGCCAACGCAATATTTGAGGGAAGGCTTAAGTCAATGACAATATCCGGAAAGCTCGAAGGAGGTATTTCGTCATCGCTTAGATCTCGCGAGCAACCAGTAACAAACAGAAGGGCAATAATCAACCCTGTAGTAAGTTTTGTAAATACTGTCACTGGCACCTTCATATTCTTTTCCCCTGAAATCCTTTTCTTCATATCACCGATTGAAACTGCCTCAAGAACCGCACATCATTTTCAGAAAAAAGTCGAAGATCATTGATTTGATAACGAAGCATCGTTACCCGTTCTATACCCATTCCGAACGCAAATCCAGTAAATTCTTCCGGATCAATGTTACAGTTCCTCAAAACATTGGGATGAACCATTCCAGATCCTGCAATTTCTACCCAACCGGAATGCTTGCATACATTGCAGCCACTTCCCTTGCAGATGAGGCAAGATATGTCGATCTCAGCACTTGGTTCTGTAAAAGGGAAGAATGAAGGACGAAATCTTATCTTGATGTCGTTGCCGTACATTTCCTTGGCGAAATGATATAACGTCTGCTTCAGGTCTGAGAAACCAACATTTTTGTCTACATAGAGACCCTCAACCTGGTGAAAAAAGCAGTGTGCCCGGGCGGAGATAGCCTCGTTCCGGTAAACGCGCCCAGGCATGATAGCCCTTAGTGGAGGTTTTTGTTGCTCCATCATCCGGATCTGGACGTTTGAGGTATGGGTTCTCAGCAACAAGTCCTGTTCGCTACCATCGACACCCTTTTTCTTAATGAAGAATGTATCCTGCATTTCCCGGGCAGGGTGATTTTCAGCAAAATTCAGGGCCGAGAAATTATGCCAGTCATCTTCGATTTCCGGTCCGTCCATCACGTTAAAGCCTAACCTTTCGAAGATCTCGATGATCCGATATTTGGTTAGCGTTAGCGGGTGCAGATTTCCAATTTCATTCGCTATTGGAGGTAAGGTCAGGTCAATATCGTCTGTTGCTGCCGGACCGGAATCCAGTTTTTCAGTCAGTTCAGCAAGCTTCGATTCGGCGGTCTTCTTAAGCTCGTTGAGGACTTTTCCCATTTGTTTCTTTTCCTCGACGGCAACCTTTTTCAACTCTTCAAAAAGCGCACTTATCTCACCCTTCTTGCTGGTATATTTTTGTCTGAACGTTTCGACGTCTTTCTTGTCCTTGGCCAGGTAAGACTTCACTTCGGTCAGCAGCTTCTGAATTCGCTCTTCCATGTCTGTACTAATAAGGTCCAAAATTACGGTTTTGGAGGAAAACGCCTAATGCACTTAAAGGCGCATCAAAGCTTGTTAATGATAAGCCTGTCAAGCGAAACGCTCAGGAGGAACGACAGCACGATCACTCCGGAGAGCACATATGCATCGTTGAGGTGGCTAAAAATGATGGCGAGAGCGATGAAAAAGATGTGTACCGCTGCAAGAATTAAAGTTGTTTGACTGTGTCGCATTCCAAGCCGCATGATAGCGTGATGAACGTGGCTCTTATCGGGATGAAATGGTGACTGCCTTTTCGAAAGACGAAGGATAACGATGCGCAGAGTGTCCACAAGCGGAATAATTATAATGCAGGCAGCCGTTCCGATAGATGCATCAAATTTATACGGAGTCATGGCCGGGAGACTGTAATTCGTATTGATGAAATGGATTGTTAGAATGGCCAGCATCATTCCGATGACGAGTGCCCCTGTATCACCCATAAAAACTTCAGAGGGTTCCCAGTTGAAGATCAGGAATGCAAAAATTGCCCCAAGCATCGAGAACGCGAGGATGGAGAATATTCTGTCGCCGATTAAGAAGAACCAGACGCCAAACGCAAGAAGTGCCACAATAGCGATTGTGCCCGCGAGACCATCCAGACCATCGATAAGGTTGAATGAATTTGTAATAACGATGAGCGTAAGGTAAGTGATAAGATAACTGACCATATCCGGCAGTTCATAAATTCCGAAAAGTCCATAAAATGTTTTTATGCGCAGATCGAAAAGAAAAATCAGCAGCGAAGCGGCCATAATCTGCCCCATCAATTTTACCATTGCACGCAAAGGGACAAGATCGTCACGGACGCCAATAAAGAAAATTACGAATAAGGCAACCAGGATAAATTTAATATGGCCCCAATCCTCTTGCACGTCGGTCCAGATAACCGTAGAAATGAAGAACCCGACAAAAATGGCAATACCGCCCATTGAAGGCGTTACTTTTTTATGGATTTTCCGCCGGCCCGGGATATCCACGAGATTTTTCCGAAGAGAGTACTTAATAATCACCGGAACAATCAAAAAAGATATAACAAAAGACGTTATCGCGGCAGCGAGTTGTTCAGCCATAAAAAATCAAAAGTGGGTAAAAATAGTGAAATACAAGAGTGAAATCCTATTCTGGGTAAGACTCTATCTTTTCGTAAGCTTGTACCACTCAACCATTTTCTTTAACCCTTCGATCGTGCTAAACCGAGGACTAAAGCCCTCGGAAAAAATCTTTTTTGCGGAATGGTGCGTTGAAGTGCCCAATTTCTTTATTCTCGCGGATGAGATGGGCAAATTTAAGCCCGTAACCTTGATCGCCAAATCAAATGGGATCCCCATCATAATACCCAATGTCTTTGGGATGGTAAGCCTAATTTTTTTGTTCAGAGCCTGTGCGATCACTTCACCGATTTCGCGGGTGGTAAGCTGAGGCTCGTCGGAGTAATTGTAAATAGACACACCCGGACGCATGCGATCCATCAAATAAAGTGTTGCATCTACAACATTCTCCACGTATGCAATGGATTTTATATTATCCGCCTTGCCCAGATGAAAGTACAGACCAGAATCAATCTGTTTAATCAAATTGCGCATGTTTGCCATATTGTTTGGACCGAATACAAGCGTTGGTCTGATAATAAGAACCTTTCTTTCATCGTCCTCTGACGCCCACTTTGCAAGTACTTTCTCTCCTGATAATTTGGATGCGCCATAAGGAGAATCAGGCGTTGGGCTGAATTGTTCGCTTGAAATCCTTTCAGAAATTCCATAAACGGCAACACTAGAAAAGAAAACAATTTCTTGGATATTGTTTTCAGAGGCTACCTCACATAGCACTTGTGTTCCGCCCTCGTTTGTATCAAAATATTCGTCGTGGCCAATACCAAAATCGTGATGCTTAGCTGCCAATGAGACAATCGTTTTAATTTTTCTGGAACGGACAGCTTGACTCAGATCTGATTTCACCCTTATATCGCCTTTTATAAATGTGGCTTTATTTTCAAACGTAGGCTCATTTAAATCAAGGTTGATAAAATGCTCTTCCAGGGCGGTACGATGAAAATGGCTCCCTATGAAACCAGAGCCTCCGGTTAGTAAGATCATCAGCGACAACTTTTATACAATATTTATGACTCAAATATGGAACATCTGCAACAATTATAGTAACATCATTTCAGGAGGTCAGGTATTAATTTCAAATGTAGCTCATTAAGTCTTACTGTCTGCCCTGTATTGATAAAATTGATTTAATGTGTCGAGAGGTGGGATATACACGACCTCAGCAGACTGAATTGATCATGAGAACTGATTAAGTTTATTTTCGTAGGAAAATTTCGTAAATAATTTTTAGGAGATTGACAGGCATGATTCGTAACGAAAATTTTATTCCTATCAGATAAGAATACTGGAACTTTGTGATGAATCGATCTCGAAGAAACTTTTTGAGAAGTATTTTTTCAAAAAGGAAATACTTATACCCGCTTCGCCTGGCGACCATGTTATTTCCTACTCTAACGTGAACTAGATTTTCACCTAGATTATGAAATCGAGATCCGATTTTGTGAAGCTCATACCACAAATTATAGTCCTCGTTAAATTTATGTCGCCAATATCCTCCAACTTGTAGCGCCAAGTCTTTGCGGAAAAATACAGTCATGTGATTTAGAGGATTTCTAAATTTCATCATTCTAATAATTTCGTCATTTTCTGATGGCAAGGATCTGTAGCGTTTTATATCACCAGGTCTGGTATTAAACTCTTCGATCGAAGAACCAAGCACATCGATTTCCGGATTTCTTTTCAAAAAGCTCAGTTGCTGTTCAAACCGCGTTGGGATTGCAATGTCATCCGAGTCCATTCGGGCTATCCAATTAAATGTTGCGTGTCGCAATCCGTGATTCATCGCGATACCCATACCTTTATTTTTTTTCAGTTCGTGTACTTTAATACGACTTTTATGACGCGTTTGGAAATCGCTAAGAACCTCAGCGAGGGCTGGAGTGATGGGCCCATCTTTTACGATAACCACCTCATCGGGAACTACCGACTGGTCCTCCAGAATACTTTGCAAAGCAGATCTTAGGAACGATGGATTTTCTTTGATATAGATGGGCATCAAAACCGAAAATCGGAAATCGTGATTAGCATCTGAATTTCGTTCATTCATAGTCTGACTTGTTGATGCAAGCAACATTGACCATAATTAGTACCCTTTGATGCGCTCATGTGTCCGAAAAGCTTCTTCTAATGATCATTATTCACATACTTCAGAAATAATAATGTGTTGAAGAATGCGAAAATTGAAACCCCAAGATCCCTGTTAAATATCGATTCTGTCATACTTACAATGAAGAAAATGGCCACAAACTCGAAATAGAACCAACATTGTTTCGAATATGCATTTTTTAGAATTATTAAGAAAAAAGCGCACAATAAAATAACTCCAATAATTCCTGTACCGATCATGTAACTAAGAAATTGATTATGGGCGTTATTTTGAATTTGTATCAGGTACGTAGCATTATTCTTTTTAAATTCTCTGGCCAAATGCTCCTTTTCATTATCCAACCCAACGCCTAACAGGAAATTTTTTTCTATCACTTTGATCGCTCCTCGCCAAATTGCAAAACGTGTTACCAGTCCGCCATCTCCTTCTGAAACATCAGGAGCATAACTTCTTTCCCATGAAGCTCTTACATCAAGGAACATTTTTCGGTGCGGATAATCGTATATGGAATTTGTGACTTGTATAAAGCCTATCATCATTATGAAAACAAGGGTAGTTATGACAATCTTTTTTACGCTGAAGCCCTGAAAAACATATTTCAGCAAGAAAGAAATAATCAACAGGATTTGAATAAGCATCGTGATTCTTGCGTTAATCAATACAATAAAGAATGTCAACAACAGAACGATGAGAAATCGATACCCGCTCTTCAAAAACTGAAACGTAAATAACGTAGCTAAGCAGCCTAGTAGGCCGTAATATGTTGGATGTACTCCAAAGGACCCATACGTAAACTGTTCGTGAAAGAAAAAGTCACTTGCTCTTCCCCAGCGGGGGATGGAATAAAAGTAGTTGTAGATAGCTATTACAAATGTGATTGCATACGAGGCTAAAAGGGTATATATGAACGTTGTTAGAATTAAACTCAGTTTTTCCTTATCGACTCGTGTTGACGAAATCATCAGGGGGAAAAGTAAAAATGGGAGCATCTTTTCCAGATATGAAAACGACTTCGTTTCAATAATCGTGGGAGTAAACCATAGTAAATGAATGCCGAACAAAATGGTAAGGGAATAGCCTTTTTTTGAAACAGATAGCTTGCTAACCGATATTGTTTCCCGGCCGACAATAGCAGTAAGGAGGACACTAACTGATGGTAAAATGTAGATAGCTGATAACTCGAAAGCCAAACTCACCCCCACTAAGAGTATTAAAATATGCTTAGTTCTATTTAATAAGCGTGGATCTAATTTCAGGCCAACCATTCGGAGAGAGATTATTGCTTAACTCCAATGACGTTAAGAAATTTTTGGATCTGGGTCAGTTCGTCAAATTTCCGTAACTGGTTTGGGATTTCACTTGCATAGTCGTTAAAATTTGTTGTAATATCTGAGAGAGCCCTGGCTATTTCTTTCACATCACCATTATCGCATAAAATACCTGCTTTTCCAATCACTTCTGGTAGAGAGGAGTTGTTCAACACAACAGGCGGCTTGTTAAAATGTAATCCCTCGAGAACCGGAAGTCCGAAGCCTTCATAGTGACTAAGATAAACGACAGCGGTGCACCGCGACAGTAGGTCGGTCTTTTTCTTCTCATCGACATATCCTAACAGGAAGAAAAAGTGTTCTAATCCAGCGTCCGCAATCAGTTCTTGTAGTTGAGCCTGCGTGTAGCCCCAACCGATTTTTCCGATCCAATAAAATTTGTAGTCGCGATCGGGACGATTACGCAAAAACAACTTGAATCCCAGAATTGTATTTTCAATGTTCTTTCCGGGCTCTATCGTTGAAATTGATAGAAAGAATTTTTCATGTGCTAACTTCGGTTTAGATTGAAAACTGGGAATAAAATTATAAACGATACTTATTTTAGACGAGTCTACCCGGGCTATTTTGATTATATCTTTCTTAGAGTTTTCAGACACCGTAACAACATGATGGGCCAATCTTGCGCCCCAAATACTAATCAACTTTACATATATCGATCTGAGTTTGCCGTATTTGTTCGGAACAAAAAATGGAATCATGTCGTGTATAGTCACAGCAATCTCAAGTCTACGATTGATGATCCTGCTTAAGAACGGCATAACGGGGGTTGGAGAATAATAGATATCAAATCGGGTAAGCCTGAACGGCATTATAATTTGCTCGTAAAGGATTCGCCACCAAAAATGATGTACTTTGACAGGTTTATATATTATGCCCTCAATAGCTGGAAGGTTAAATAACTTCTCGATGTCTATGTTATTTGAATGATAAATGACTAATGCGGGTACCTCGAATTGCGTGAGCCATCCCCTCAATAAATTCTTAGCGAACACAGCTGCTCCGGCAATCTTGTCATCTGAAAAATTAAGAAGATTTATTGCTACTCTTTTCTTCACGATTCACAATGGCTATTTAATTATCTGGCAAAAGTTGTTCCGTGTCACCCTCCCGTTTGCCAGCCAACCTGAGAAAATAATCAAGACCTAGATAAATAATAAGAAAAAAACTTGTGATCATTCCGAAGGGGAGGACGAAAAGGAAGAAAGAAATATTATTCTTGGATCTCTGAAAAATTCGGTAAAAAAAATTTTTCAGGAAGCCACTCATCATGCCCGTCATTACAACGCTGAAAATGCCGAAATCTGCAAACAAGGTTCCTAGACCAAAAGATGGCATATATCCCTTGGCGGCAGATTCGGGGAAAATAGCATAATTCAAAATGGCAAAACCAAACTCCTTAGGCTTGTCCTCCCAAAGGATTCTTGGGATAAATTTTAGGTAAGATGAAAAGTATATCTTGCCATAATAGTATTCAAGATCGCCTTCTATGAATTTATTGATTACGTATGACTGGTTTCTATAGATATCAAAATACGATGTTAGGTGCTCAGTAAGGTTACCCCTGGAGGAAAACTGAAAATAAGTATAGCTAACAATTAGAATAGCGCCCATCAAGCAGGCTGTGATGATGCTTTTTACGCCCAGGTTTTTAAATTGTTCAAGAAAAATGCAGAGATAAATAATGCAATCGAGTATGACGAATCGGCTCCCGTAAAAGAAGACCAATGGAAAAAGGATGAAAAAACCGAGTGAGAACTTTTGACGGTTTATCAGCTTGAAGAAGATCGTAAAGTACAATACCAATTTCGACAACTCAAAAAATGAAGCATACTTTGAAAAAACTACCGTCTCATAAAACCGCCTGAAACTTTGTGCGGATAAACCTCCTTGCAGGAAAAGTGGTATCATCGGTGCAATAAGGGCGACATACAGCAAAATGTTGAGCGTATTGATTGTGCCTACATTTTCGATTTCTCTTAGTTTAAAGGAGTTAACATTTATTAATGTGCCCAGAAAAATTGATACAACGTAAACAATAATTACCACGTCGGAATAGAAATGTCGCTCGGGGGCGTAATCCTTTATGATTAAAAGTTGAGGAAGAATAAGGAAAAAAATTGTAAAGTAAACTTCCAGCGTAAAAGGATTGAAAACCTTTTTGTATCGTAAGATTGAAACAATAACCAGGAGCAACGAAAATATAAGTGCAACGATTAACATTTTGCAACTTTCATAATTGACCTTAGCTTAATAATAGTTCAACTCGACCGACCTCTGCCCTAAAGCGCTCTTCCCATGTCCATAATTTTTTTTTCTCGACAGCAGCAACACCCTCAAGTATTTCGTCTTTCAAAGTCTGATCTTTTAGAACACAAATAACATCCTGCGCAATCGTCTTGTAGTTTTCGGAACTTAAATCCAGATCGTCATCCACATCATATATCAATCCACTAACTTTATGCTTTATCCATTCTCCCGTATCACCGTTATTCAACGTCACGATTAGCTTATTGTGCCTGATGGCTTCTAATAATGGATTGCCAACATTTGTACTGGTGTACATTGATAGAAACAGATCCGAAAGTGCAAAATGATAGGGTATGAATTCATGCTTTATTGGACCCAGAAACTCAACGTAATCATTGAGATTCAAAACATCAACCAAGGTAGTTAAATTCTTGTATTCCGAGCCCCCACCTATAACTATAAATCGAAAATTAGTGAACCCGAAGGAGCGTATCATCTGGTGGATAATTCTAAGGCCGCGGTCGATGCGCTTATGATTGTCCAATCTTGAAATTGACAGAAGATATTTTTTTTGTGAATCGCTATAAAAATCCGTTCGTATTTTCGCAAGTATGTCCTGATCAAACTTAATTTTATCGACTCCATTCGAACAGAATAGTATATTTTTTAGAGGAGAGCCGATTTGCTTTAGCACGTTAAGGCCTTGAGAGCCATCATTTGTCATTATGCATAAATCTGCTTTTGTTTTTAATGCCACAAAAGCGTCCCAATTAGAAAGGACTCTGAATCTTTGTTTCTTCCGCAACCACTCTTTAACATAAAGGACTCCCTGAAAGCGCGTGACAAATTTTGCGTTGGTTTTAACCAGCATTATGCGAAGCAACCGGATGGCTAGTACACCGGGAATCTCGTAGCCATAAATGACATCAAAATCATTTTTTTTTATTAGCCTCCTTGCCTTAGCAGCCAGTGTAATTACAAGGGATATATTTCTTATTCTAAACCAAAAAGCTTTCCAATAAGTATTGTTGAACAGCCCGTCTACTTTTGTAAACGGCCAATTGAACCGGTGTACGACTACACCCTTTGGATTAATGACGGATTCATAGAAATAATCCCCATTCAAGGAATTGTCGCGGCCTACAATATAATCGACATGCCATCCCTCTTTTACATAAGCTACCGGCGTCTTGCGAATGACTTGAATTGATTTTTCTTTAAAATCTACTCCAGACAAAAAGAGTATCCTCTTTTGACCACCCATCATGAAGTTTGTTTAACCAGATGTGGCTTGAACTTTCGCCAGATCTTAAATACCCATTCGTCGCTTGGATAGTCGAGATGTTCCTTCGGTTTTTCTTTCATCATTCGATCGAACTCCGCCTCACTGAATCCAAGCTTTTTGAGAACATACTCTTTGTCAATTTTTAATTCATTGCTGTCATATGGAGGTTTCTCCAAGTCGCGAACTGCTTCGTCTCTAGTGATTTCTTTATTTCTGATAAGTGCCGATAAGTGTACCTTCCTTTTATCATAGCCAAATTTCTCGGGCAGCACATAAGCCTGGTAAAATTTTGTGAAGGTCGACTCAAAATGCTTACCGCCATAATACTCCCAGCCGTACTCATTAATCAATACTTCCAAAGCTCTAGTCTTGGAATAATTGATATGATTTAATAATTCAATATAGACCCCACCCCACCCGAACATTCTTATCATCTGAAATTCAATGGAACTCAGTGTCGGGAATTCTTTGAGGGCCTTTGTACCAAACTGTTTTTGTATGGCTTTAATATTCGTAAGATCCTGCTTACGCCATAACCAGCGAAGAGGCATACCGTGCTCTGTTACATAGTTACTTCCTGAAAGCACAAATTTTATGTTGTGCTTTCTACGCAATTTGAACATTGTTGCCATGATGGCGTGATCACTTAGAATTTCAATGTCAACAACACCAGCCTTAAAGAACGACCGCTGCAAATCTTTGAACTCGGGCCAGTTGATCACATATGTCTCCAGGTCAAATCCACACTTATCGACTATCTTTTTAATATTAGATACCGACTTCTCCGAATTCCAGCCATTGTCAAAGTGGACAATCAGCGGATTTATTTCAAGTGTTTTTGCCAGGTGAGTCACATACGAACTGTCAACCCCGCCACTGAGCCCTATTATTGCCTGATATTTTCCTTTGGCTTCCTTTTTTATCTGGGCAGCAAGTTGCTCAAGATTTTTTTTCTCTTGTTCAGGAGTGTAGCGGTATTTGGGTAATTCCCGGTCCGCCTCCAGGCAATAATTACAAACTCCATTTTCGTTGAATCGAATATCTGGATCGGTGGTGTCAATAACACATCGCGTACATCTTTTAAGAGTCTTATTCATAGCGCAAAACTATAAAGTACCTCGAAACTAGGAAAATAAGCGTTTAAGTTCGTCTTGAGAAGGATATGATATCAAAACAGCTCGATGGGGACCCTGATAAACAAATAAACTACCAGCTGCGACACCTGAAACATTTGCGTGAGAAACAACTTCCCTAAGATTCGCCAGACTGGATGCACCTCCACAAGCTATCACAGGAATGGAAACAGTTTTATTAATTGTTTCTAAAACGATTGTATCAAAGCCCTGGTAAGTGCCATCTCTGTCGACATTATTGACGAAAAGTTCTCCGGCACCTGCATCACAAATTCGTTTTGCATGTTCGTAGGGTGCTATTTTTTCCGTTTTTTGCTTCACATGGTTGAAAACTTTATAGCTACCCCAGATATCTTTTTTGATGTCCATCGCCACAATGATGGTGGAACTTCCAAAATGCCTGGCGGCTTCTTTGACAAAGTTAATATTGGATAAGACCGTCTGATTGATAATAATTTTTTCGACGCCGATTTTCAGGATCTTCTGAATTTGCTGCAAAGAAGTTATTCCGCCACCATAAGCAAAAGGCATAAAACATTCAGATGCCAGATCTTCGATGATGCTTAAGTTTGGTTCACGATTTTGCTTTGAAGCATCGATGTCCAAAAAAATGAGCTCGTCTACTTCCTTTTCGTTAAAAATCCTGACAGCATTAATAGGATCCCCTACGTATTTCGGATTCTTAAATTTTTCAGTTTTGACCAAGCCTCCATCATGCAACAGCAGACAGGGAATTATTCGGGTCTTTAACATTACAGCAAGGCAAAGTTCTTAAGCAACATCATCCCAAATTTATGGCTTTTTTCAGGATGGAATTGAACCCCATAGATATTTTCCCGACGAAAAGCGGAAGTAAAGTCACTTCCGTAATACGTACTTCCGAGTTGATCTGCCTGATTTTTTACCCGAACAAAATAGGAGTGAACAAAATAGAATCGTAACTCTTCTTTTCCACTCTTCAAAATTGAAGGATCACTAGCAACAGGTTTTACAATATTCCAGCCCATGTGCGGGATCTTTAGGCCATTTGAAGGAAATTTCAATACTTCTGCATCAACCCACCCCAGTCCGCCTAACGTGCCTTCATCACTCCGATTTGTCATGAGCTGCATCCCCAAACAGATTCCCAAAACCGGTACTTTATCTTTCTTAACTTTTTCATTCAATACTTCAATCCAGCCATCATTCAGTAGATTGTTCATACCTGTATCAAATGAACCAACGCCCGGTAATATTATTTTTTCCGTTATCAGATCTCGAGGGCTTTTTATAATTATGCTTTGCACATTGATTCGCTTGAGCATATTTTGGACTGATCCAAGGTTGCCAAGTCCGTAGTTTATTATCTGGATCATCTTTGTTGGTTACTATAGTTCTTTAGATATATTCAATTTTCAATAACACAACACTTGTGATCCATATCTTTTAAAGTTTTTGTGTGGAACAACTCACGAGTGCAAAGGCAGAAAAACAACCGCAAATATGAAGATGTTACTAACATATAAAAATATAATAAGGCTACCGAACACGATTGCAGAGAGTTTTTCCTCTGCAAAACATGTAGCATTTACAGCGGCTTTGCACAAAAATGTAAATAGTGGAAACGTATCATAACATTACCCAAATGATTGTCGAAAGTCGAAAGAATCAGAAAATTATTTGACTGGTGTAAATTTGCAAATTGGCCTCAAAACAAGCTAAAAATTAGCCTTAGACTTTAAAATGGTTTTAAGAACAATGTTCGTTTTTGTATTATTCATTGCTACCATTCTTGGATGCGCAGGGCAAGTCCTCTCCCTAAATGAAATGCATTATGGTATAACGTTTAGGTCGAACTTCTCTTACCTTGGTTCGGTTACGATAGAACTATACAACAATGCTGATAGTGCTGTATCACTGAGTGACTATGCGCTACGCTTAAACCTTACTTCGCAACCTCTCCCTGAGGCTCAATTATTGCCACACCGGCACTTCGTTGTTAAGATGGAAAACATTGATCTACGTTTGGGGCAGCGGTTAGAACTGGTTGAGACTTTCAGCAACGTCCTTGTTGATTCGATATCGGCTATAGGGTTAGCAGCCGAGGAGTCCTATGCGCGTGTACCCGATGGCACCGGAGCTTGGGCTATTGTAAAAAAAAATAGTATGGGATGGGAAAATACGCCAGAATATTCAACTGATAATTATAACTCGGACTGGATACCTTATTCTGACCAAGCGCCCTTCGACAAAAGGGATGGCGCTGGGGCCGTCGTATTTAAAGGCGAAATGTGGCTCCTCGGAGGATGGGCACACGGGCCGCTCATGAGTGACATTTGGAAATCGAAAAACGGTGTCGATTGGGAGTACGTGACAGACGCGCCGTGGCCTGGGCGTCATCAATTTGGTGCGGTGGTGTTCAAAAATAAAATTTGGGTTATTGGAGGCGATCTGCTGTCGGATGTATGGAGTTCAGAGGATGGTGTGACCTGGAACCTTGAGACGGATAACGCGCCCTGGGGTGGTCGTTACGCGCCATATGTTTGTGTGTATGATGATAAGCTTTGGTTAATGGGCGGACAGAAGTGGGAGATGACGCCTTATGGAACGTTGGATTACACATTGCCCGTAGGATTCAACGATGTCTGGTATTCGAGTGATGGTGTTAACTGGGTTCAGGCCACAGCCAACGCACCGTGGGCGCCCCGTAGTATGATTAATGGCTCTGTCGTCTTTCAAGACAAGATGTGGATTCTTGGCGGAGGTATAAAGGACGATAGAGGGACAATATCTGAATATAACGATGTGTGGAATTCAACGGACGGTGTGAATTGGGAGTTGATTACGGACAGTGCGGGATGGAAGCCGCGTATTCACTTTAGCACAATCGTCTATAATGACAAAATTTGGATTACCGATGGTTCACCAGGGTCACCATCAACTCTCACAAATGTCGTTTGGTCGTCGGAAGACGGCGTCACCTGGACCAAATTAATTACGGATAGCAGATGGAACGCCCGACATGCATCAAGTCTCTTCAATTATGATGGTAGCCTTTGGGTTGTTGCTGGATTCAATTCAAATAGAGTTTGGAGGTACTCGGAGTCGCCTACCTACTATTTTTCTGCTGCCACAGGGCCACTTTCTGATTTAAATACATGGACAACTGGCACGGATGGTGTCGGCGAGCATCCCCGTTCGTTTGATCGCGACAACCAAGTGTTCGTACTTGCGAATAGGGATTCCGTTACTCTATGGGATGAATTGCATATTCAAGGTAAAAACTCGAAAATGATCATCGGTACTGAGACAGACAGCGTCACACTTTCTCTTGAAGAAACGTCTATTTTCGATGCAGTGGCGGATGTTTCGCCTACTTCCCGTCTAATTATTAGTTCTGCCTCAACACCCTCATTTAACAAGTTGCATGTCGGGAGCACTGTCATTTATGCCAGGGGATATGACTCCCCTGTTCCCTCAGCTCCTTATTATAATCTTTCCTTTACTGATTCGAAGTCTTATACCATCCAGGACCGACTGATTGTTTACGGAACGCTGAATGTGGGAAAAGCTTCACTCGATGCCAATGCCGGTGGCATAGTACATGTGCATGGAGATTTGATTCTTGATCAGCCTCATTCCTTGTCCTCGACCCCCATACGTTTTCTTGGGAGCAACCTGCAAAAAATCATTTACCTTGACTCCGCAGTTTTCTTTGAAACATCAATTGATAAAATTGAAGGGACCGTCGAAATGGCTGGCGGGCGGGCAAGCTTTGATCGTATGTTACTTCACGGAGGTTCTCTGACTATTCACGAACCCATCACAATACATTCGCCAATAGACTGGAATCAAAGAAGCTTCATTTCTACAACGCGAGGTGGGACGGTGACAGTCAAAAGTTCTACACCTGGTCAATATGCTCTACCGGTTGACCTTGGCGGTGTTCGTTGTCCGCTTATATATACGACCGAATCTGCGTCCCTTATAACAGTTGGATTAGTAAAGACCGACAGTATATTGGATGGCGGACGAATCAGCCTTCCGCAAAGTCTAAAGCATAGCTGGTACATAAGTTCTGATGCATCCGTAGAACTAACCTTACTATGGAATGTTGAATCCGAATATCCGGATTTTGGCGGCGCCAATATTGCAGTGAATGTTTTACCGGCTGGCATCGATACAACCCTCTCGCTTTCTACTAGCTCGGTGTCATTATATCAGAACCTTCTTCCTGAGGACGGATTCCACTTCGTCTCTGTGGGTGTTGATGAGAGTACGACCGGGTTTTTCGTGATCTCTGATACTCGAAAAACACCGAACTTTTTCTTTAACCTACCTTCTGAAATACGCTATGGAGATCGCATTCTACTTGAAGTTGAGAACGACGCAGGCCTACCTATGGAGTATTCAGCTGAAGGATCAGTTGAAATTTTAGGTGATTCTCTTTTCGCAAAGTCAACTGGACCTTTTGCTTTGTCCGTGTCGACAGAGCCGACAGAGGATTTTGTCCGCGGGGGTGCAACTTATAGAAACGAAGCTTATCGCGCGAAGACGATGTTACAATTTGACGAAGTTCCAAAGCAGCAACTATCAGCGTGGTCATATCAACTATTGGCAACTTCCTCTTCACCAGCACCGATCACTTTTACATCTGAAAATGAAAAAATCGCCGTGGTAAGCGAGGATACATTGTTCTTTAGAGGAGCGGGCAGAACCACAATGACAGCAAGCCAGGATGGAACTGAGTTATTTGAACCGTCGTCTGCGACACAAGTAATTGAAATAGAGTACAATGAAAGTGACCCAATGGTGATGATTTATCCCAATCCATCCGCCGGAAGATTAACATTGCTGGTGCACACGCCCTTCTCAGAACCGGTAGATGTGAATATTCTTACAGAACTTGGTCAATCGGTGTACAAAACGAATAGTAATGACGGGAATCTCTATCAGGAACTTAACCTTGACAACCTTGCCAGTGGACTTTACTTCCTTGTAGTTACGAGCGGGGATGGGCGGGCAGTTAAAAAAATAATAATTTCACGATAGACCTGCAAAATCATGCGAGCACTATCGCGTTAACTAAAAAGAACTTTCGGTACTTTACTTTTTCAAACTTTTTAGAACGTTGAAAAGACGGTAAAAAACTTGAAGCATATTACGGTAATAGATCCAGCTGCAGAAAAGTAGCAAGACCATAAGTGAAATCAGTTTTAATCCGATAGCGAAAAATAAGTCAGGCAAAAGGCTGTTGATGAAAATACCAGCCACCGAAATGCCAACCGCAATTAAATAGCACCGAACTATTTTTGATAATGGCCAATGGATGATTTTATTCCGCGAAAAGTAGTAAGCCAAAATGGCAAGGGCCAACTGCCCCGAATAAATCGCAATACCCGCGCCAAGGAAACCGAATTGAGGAATTAGGATAAGGTCAAGGGTGATGATTGTTATCCCAGCGATTATCGTACTGGCCGGAACGAACTTGGTCAAGGATTTATCGTAAAATAAAACTGTACTGAATAGATAATAAAATCCGGTGTTAGCAAAAGAAAAGCTTATAAAAGGAATCACTTTGTAAGCGGATAGGAAACTTTCATCGAAAAACCAGCTGACAATCTCGAACGAGAAAATGGCCAACGCTGTGCTGAAAAAGAGGTAGATCAAAGAAATTACCAACCCAACATCCACGACTTCGGATAGTTCGTCTTTTTTTTCTGAGACCTGTTTAAAAAATAGAGGTGTATAAGCCCTGTTGATGCTGAATGTTAATACTTCAATAGGCATGCTTAGAACATATCCAAGGTGATAAATTCCAGCCATGCTTGTAACCAAAAATTTGTTCAAAATAATACGGTCGGCATATCCGGCAGCTTGACTTGCCACTGAATGAGGTATCAAAGGCATTGAGTAGTTTAGTGCCTTTTTAAGAAATTTAGTACGAAACGTAAATAGAAATTCCTTTCGGAGAATCATGAGCCCAATAACACTCGACAAGGCTTGTGCAACGAGAATTGATAGTAGATATCCGATGGCGCCTTTATGAAGAATTACAACAAGCAGAATGATGAATCCAATGTTGAGAATGAAATAAATAAAGCTGAGAATACTATAACTGGCTGCCTGATGCTTTGCCTGAAGAAATGCGAGGCACAGATTATATAATGGTTGAAAAACAACTATCGCGAACCCTATGTAGGCGTAAGGATAAAAAGGGATGTCGCCCATGAAAAATTGGACAACTGGAGTGAAAGCCGTCACTGCAAGAATGAAAGCCGATAATGAGATGCAAAAAAGTGCTATTAGCAGCGTTCCAAACAGCTTCTTAAATTCGTCTGTGTCGTGCCTTGCATCATAATAGAATCGGATAATGGCGCTGTCGAGACCGAACGTAAAAAATGCAGAGCTGATAAAACTTATGGCCAGAATTACAGTGACAATCCCATATTCATGAGGAGGTAAGTAACGGGTATAAAGTGGCAACAACAGGAAGACAAGTCCCTTCTGAACAAAGGTGGTAACCGAGTAAATAAAGGAATTCTTAAAGAGTGCTTTTTGCATTACTATTTATAGCCGCACGAATAAATTCTTCATAGTTTTCTTTCCAGTTCCGCTCCCAAAGCTGTTGATTCGATTGCTCTGGATTATCACTACCGCCCAGCTCCAGGTCGGCATTTTCATTTAAAGTCGGAAAGATATTCATCGATTCGTCACCAAAACTTTCAGAAAAATCATTTCGAATTAAATACACATGGTTAACGAACGCTTTTGCTTCATACAAGGCAGTGGATAACTCTGACACCACGATTTCGGCCCTTTGAAAAGAGTGATAAACATTAGAAGTTGTATCAATTGAAATCTTTTGGTCGAGAACACGATTGTACACTGAAGCAACAGTTGCCCATTCGAGTGGATGAGGCCTGAAGATTACCTGATAACCCTTTGATCTATGTTTTTTGTCTAAAAGCAAGACGAGGTTAATCATTTCTTCTGAGTTCGTTCCTGTACCTAAAACGAGGATGATTTTCTCCTTTTTTATTTTTTTGGATTTTTCAGCCGACTCCGACAAGTGAGGATTGCCAATGTGTATTTTCTTAACGGGCAATTGAATCATGTCGCCCCAAATTCGGCCAAACGTGAGAAAAAAATCAGGTAAGAAATTCCGATAGGCCGACTTTTCAACTGACGGTCCAAAATTGTAAGCAATATGTTGATGGTTGATCAGGCCATGTTGATACTCTGCTACGGGAATTGCCAGATCTTTCGCTGCTTTAATTAAGTGAGACTTCGATCCATATGAGGCGTCTTCCACCAACAATAACTTTGGTCTCCCATACTTTAACAAGAATTTATAGATTGTGAATTCCGCTAATATTGTCGGAAGTTTCAATTGAAGTTCCTTCTTAAGATTATTAAAAAATTCAGGATCGTAATCTTCATCGGATAGTGTTTCAAGTAAGGTCGCAAAAAGATGATCAGCCTTCTCATTTATGGATTCCCTTTCAAATCTTTTTAAGAAAGGCGAAAGGACCCTTGCCAGGATTCTTATTGACAAATGCGAATAGACCCCTTTATGTATCCGGGGCAAGGAGTGCTTCCCATATGCAGTCTCTTCCAACTCAATAGTGTCGTGGGGTCTTAACTGATAAAAGTAGTCGGCAAGTCGGTTAAAGTATCTTTTGTCATCAGTTTTAACGTTTGTAATTCCGGAGTTGACGATCCAGATTGCTTTGCTTTTAAGTGTGAGTAATAATGCGTTTTTCCAAAAAGCAAAAATTAAAGTCCTAATAACTTCCCATTTAGTTGCAGTATGTCCTTTGCCAACAGATGCGAAATTTCGTTTTGTGAAGGTGAAATAAAATAGCGTTTGGTGCCTGATGAATGGCCATAGCGCTAACCCCGAACCATCGTGAGTGATCCCGGTGATTTTTGAATCTCCTTCTAGCTTGTTAAGAATTCGGGCAAAAATTAAGTCACCGTGGCCTTCCAATATTTGAAATCATTAACGAATCGGCATATTAAGAATTAAAAATAGTAATATTTTAGCGGTTATAACCTTAGATATCGACTGCAGAATCTGATCATCAACGCATGGAAAAAAAATTTGAATTTGGTCTAGAATACCATGAGTACTTCACAAAGGCAGTCGTCAAATCTCTCGATGGGACCGTTATTCCCGGACTTGACGTATGTAATCATTATGTTAATTTGTTAGGCATTCAAGCCGATCAGCGGTTACTTGATCTGGGATGCAGTTATGGTAGGCTCTATCCGGTGTTTGCGAATTACACGAAGCACGTGTTTGGAGTTGATGTTGATTTGCAGGTCGTGAATGAGGCAAACAAAACACCATATGTTATTGCAATAGTTGGTCAGGCTGAAAAGCTTGCATTCCCTTCCAACTTCTTTGATCATATTGTGGCGTGGGGTGTATTTGATATTGTAGATCAATTAGAATGCTTGAGAGAGGTGAACAGGATTCTGAAGACTGGTGGTAAATTCCTTTTCACCGCGAAAGGCGCTCGCTATCCCAATTCAGATTCGCTGGCATTCATAGCTGAACGAAATGCAAAATTGAAGAATTTTCCAAATAAGTTTATCGATCTTGAATTGATGATCAACGCACTTCCTGCATTGGGATTCATCTGTGAGCAAAAGTTTCATTTTTCCAAACGTGGTCACTTCGGATTGAATCAGGCTTTGACAAGTCCCGAGGAAATTCAAACAAATGTTTTTTATGAATTTGTGGCGATACTTAAAAAAGTATCGCAGCCCACTGATGAAAGCATTAAAGAATGGTGGAACGAGTACTCAGAAACAGCGAAGGTTAAAGCGCAGCAGGAAGGATTTGGGGCTGATGTTCTTGAATTTTTCCGAAAGAGTTTCAATGTCGATAATCCAACCGTGTTGGATAAATAATTCGCAATCCTACTGCAAGTAAGATTTGTTGCTTGTTACATTTCCGTTTGCAAGTTGAATCTCAACCATTGATGTATTACCATACTTGTCGTTTGCAGCGACAGCAATGGTGCTCAGTGCGTCTAAGGCAACGGTATTTCTGTCGAAAGTATAAAAGAATTCTTTTGCAGGTTTCCCAAAATCAAAATTGTCGTGCCAGTAAGTGCCGGTAGTGCTTTTAAGTGCCAGATAGGGTTGACTTCCATAAAGTGTACCAGCCACCACTTCAACAGTTAGCACCTCGTCATTTATTTGAGTTTTAATTTCTATTCGATTTTTTTCAATCTCATCAGGTAAATACCCAAGAACATCTCGGAAAGCATGAAGAGCGCCACTAAACCGGAACTTTACATCCGAATAGTTTCTTGCTACACTAGTGAGTAAGCTGTAGAATGCCTCTATCTCAACGGACATTTCACGGAAATCATGATTAGTCACCCCTACATATACTTTGGAATTCTCGCGTTGCGCCTTTCGGAACGCAGTCGTTAACTCATTCTCGCTAATATTTCTAAACCGAGTTTTTAGATTGAGGCATTTGGCAATTACTCTTTTAAGATTTCCAGGTTTTCTCCAATCGTATAGGTCAGGATGGTAAAGTGACCAGTCCGACGGAGCTTCCTTCCAATCTCCAAAGCGTCCATTGATAGCGTCCTTCTGCACCTGCTCGTTTTCGTCGATCATACTTTGATTGGATGCGTCGAATGGAATCCATTGTTCAAGAAAGAAATTAGAATCAGGTCGCACAGTGTGGAATCCGGCACGGTTAATTCTCGGAAACCAATGCTTTTCAATCAGTCGTCTGCACATAACCTGATGCAATTCATAAAACGAGTTCTCGTAACTGGTAGCTGGAATATGTGCTTCTCTGAAAAAGGGAACCGGATGAAAATGCCAATGCAGTTCGTCCTCTTTTGAATCGGTTTCCTTAAGTATCTGCTCATAATGATTGAAGATATTCAGATATCCCAAATCCCGACGTCGTTCGTTGGTGACAAATCCAATGTGATCTAAAATATGCCAATTGTAGATCCACCCATTTCCAAAAGAATCACGCAATGAGTTTCTATATTTTTTACTTGTTATCCGATACAACATTTCGTCAACTTCGGACCACGTCGATTTAAATCCCAGCAGGTGTGGGTCGGCAATGGATCTTGCGGCATCAGCAATTGACTTGCTTAGATTTTCAACCTGGCCAGCCTGTATTTTTTTTAGATTCTGCAGAGAGGGAAAAAGATTAAGAGAAACACCAAGGATAGTTTCAATGCGCTTAAACACTTCCTGTATAGGCTCATGCAAGGGTCCCTCCGTATCGATGTGATGTACAATATATACGATGGGGCTATTGTTTTTCATCAAAATGTTTTGTTTTTAAATATTCAGCAATCGCCCAATCCATCGGCGTGTCTATATCGATAGACTCGATCTCATTCATTACATACTTTCTAATTTTCTTGAATTGGGATGGTGAGGATCGACGCAGAGCTGCAACGTTGTAAATATAAAACGCGCCATTCAATTCCCAAACGTCTGGAACTTCTTGTCTCGTTGTAAAATTTCCCGACTTTGACTTCACCAAAAATCCTTCATCGTCTTCTTCATAAAGTTTGAAATAAGGATTAGCCGAAGTCTTCTTTACGGATACTACCATTTCAACTTCTGAATGGTATTCGGTAATTACCTCTCTTAACGAATTCTCGGAACGAAGAGGCGAAGTTGGTTGCAGTAGTATTACTGCGTCATACATCTTCCCCTTTTCCAAATAAAAATCCAATGCATGTAAAATTACTTCATACATTCCAGCATCGTCCCCTGCTAAAGAAGAAGGCCTCACAAATGGCACTCGCAGATGCCAGGCTTCCGCTACTTTAATTATCTCGCTGTCATCGGTCGAAATACAAATATCTTCATCAGATAAAAATTTTCTGGCGAGATCAATTGAGTATGCAATCAAAGGTCTGCCGAAAAACGCTTTAATGTTTTTTCTCGGAATACCTTTGGAACCTCCACGCGCAGGAATTAGTGCAAGGAATCTCAAAGCCTTAAATGTTTTATGTCCTGGTTCGCTTTAGCGTAGTCTTGCGGATTTCCAACGTCAAGCCAATATCCTATGATTGGGTAGGAAATTACTTTTCTTCCTTGCTGAATGAGTTTCTCCATGAGGTCTGTCGCGTTATAAAAACCCTCTGGAATTTGCTCCACAACTTTCCTCCGCATCAAATAAATACCTGCATTTGAATAATAAGTATATGTAGGTTTTTCCTTAAAGCTTACAACATGACCATTAGCGGTATCCAATACAGCGTAAGGAATATTAATCGAATAAGGGATGGTTGCAACGGACAAATCCGCGTCGTTCGCAATAAAATCTACAAAAAATCCTTCGTAATCAAGGTTTGTTAGCAAGTCGGAATTGGTGACCAGGATGTACTCATGCTTAAAATTATTGATCTTTCGAATTGCTCCAATTGTCCCCAGAGGCTGGTCTTCCCAAATGAAATTGATTGATATGTTTTTAGATGCGCCATCACCAAAGTATTTTTCCAATTGCTCTCCAAAATATCTGACACAAATCCAATAATCATCAATCCCAAAACTAATCAACCGATCAAGATTGTGTTCAATAATTGGTTTATCTCCAACTTTCAGGAGTGGCTTTGGGGTCCTTTCTGTAAGTGGTCTCAGCCGTCTGCCCTCTCCACCAGCCATTACCACCACATCGAGTGGAAGTATGGTCTGAGTTGTGCTAAGGTTAACTATCTTAACTATTTTTCTGTCTCCATCAAGAACGGGTAAAAGCAGGACACCCTTTTCTTTGATGCGGGCAACATCCTGAACAGTAAAATTATTTTTTGTTACGTAGCTAAAATTACGAAACATAAATAGCTCGACCTTGTCCTGCAATCCCAACTTTTTAATCAGTCCCCTGCGGATGTCTCCATCCGTCAATGTCCCCAACAAGCGGTTGTCGTCATCAACAACAAATAAAGTAAGATGCTGACCTAGCTTGTCCATCTGCACGAATGCATCAGTAACCGTGCTATTACGATGAAGGGTATGGCTAACAATATCAATCATTCTCTCCCTTTAAGATTTTAATAATATAATCTGAAGATGTTCCATTACCATAGATGTTAATTTTTGGAGGCAGTTGCACAGTCTTGTATGCATTTACTGCATTTACGATTGCATTTTTTTCGATAACGCACTTGCGAATATTTTTGGCAACTATTCTTCCCTGCTGCCTGGTTCCGAGGTCAACAACATACTTAGGAAAGTATGATGCCTCAATGTAGCCGCTTGAAGTATTTCCCAGCATAAGACTACAATGTTTCATGCAACTTAAATATCCGAGGGTACCAAACGATTCAACACCAACGGCGTTCTCTGACTTTTTGATAAATTCTTCTAGCTTACCTCTAATCAAATTGCCCATCGTGTCGGCGTTGGGCATTGTAATTATAAATTGATATCCGCCTAATTTCTCCATTGCAGCAATCAATTCGTTTACGTACCATTCATTTTTTTCGAACGATACCGTTTCCGGATGAAATGTTACAAGTATTGAGGGAATGGATAAATCTATACTAAACTCCTTTTTGAACTGTTCCAATGTAAGAAGCTCGAGGTTGTGAAGATTGTCAATACTAAGTGAACCAGTATTGAACACATTCTTATCAGATCCTTTCAATGCGACAACTCGTTTGCGATAAGGTTCTGCAGATGTGAAGTGGATTGAAGCCATGTGAGTGATGGAATGCCGAAAACAATCGTCAATAGCGCCAAGAGTTTCTTCTCCGCCGTGAAGGTGCGCCAGCCTTACGTTGTAAGGTACGGAACTGGCACAGGCGGCAAACATCTCATACCGATCCCCAAGACAAAGCACTACATCAAACTGCTCTTCAGCCCATAGAGAGGAAAAAGCAGTGATAGTTTTTCCCATCCCTTTGCTTATGCCCTCAGGTTTATCATCCGATGGCATGGTGTCTAACTGGTGGGCTACTGGAAATCCGTCCTGAATTATTGTGTTTACAGTATAACCGAATTTTGATGAAAGGTGCGTTCCAAAAGCAATAATCGCTAGTGAAAAAAAGGAATCTGACTGGAGCTTCTTCAGCAACGGATAGTAGATGCCATAATCAGCGCGCGAACTTGTCAGAATTCCAATCCGTTTCATAGATCAGATGAGATGTTTAAATTCAAGCATGGTATCAGAGGCAAGATCCTGAGCAAGTTTTTTTCCCAGAACCGTGTCTATGTTCATCGGACTGATGCCATTTCCTGGCCTCTTCATAATGAGATCTGCTGCTTCTAAAATATGACCTTTTGAGAGATCATTTCTTAAGTGAATACTTTTTCGAGCGATCTCCTTATTTTTTGTTTCAGAAGGTGATGGCTCTTTCAGCCCTGAGCCACTGATCGCTTTTTCAATATTTCTGACTGCTGCAACCATGGCCTTCAATTCATCTGGCTCTAACGAAGCTTTATGATCAGGACCCTCCATACTTCTGCTCAGTGTAAAATGTTTTTCAATACACCTCGCCCCCAGGGCTACTGCTGCAATGGGTACCTCAATTCCTAACGTATGATCTGAGTATCCGACTTTGACGTTGAACGCCTGTGCGATTGTATTCATTGCTTTTAGATTAACATCCAAAAATGGTGTAGGGTACTCTGTGTTGCAATGCAGCACCGTTATTTGATTTCTCCGAAGGCCATTCTCTAGCAGAACGTTCAGTGCCGATTCAATCTCACCCAGCGTTGCCATCCCTGTAGAAAGAATGGTCGGTTTCTTTTTGTTCGCTACTTTTTTCAGATACGGCAGGTTAGTGATTTCGCCTGAAGGTATCTTAAAAATTGTTAAACCCAGTGAATCGAGAAAGTCCAGGCCCTCATCGTCAAAGGCGGTGGAAAAAAATTTGATGCCACGTGAGCTCGCATAATCTCTGAGTTTGAAATGATCATCTTCAGAAAGCTCGAGCTTACTAAGCATGTCGAACTGTGTGCCATCACCATCTTGCATATTCTGTTGTTGATAAGCAGCTTTTCTTGCGTTTTTGGCGACTAATTTTTCAGCCTTGAACGTTTGAAACTTTACAAAGTCCGCACCCGCATCGCATGCTACATCTATCAAACGTCGGGCTGTCTCAATGGAACCATTGTGGTTCACACCAGCTTCAGCAATTATGATCACATGTCCACTCATTCCAATTTCGCATTTATAGTCTAAGCGTAATTTTGTCTACAATCTTACGCTGCTCGGAATATTTACAAGTCGATCTGCTATCCATTCACTGTTAGGCAAAGGTGCATTATCCCCTGCAGAAAACATGGGTAGGCGATGCATTAACTCCCAAACGGGTCTCGTCATGACGCCATGATCATTTGAATATTTAAGAAATTCGTCCCGCTGAATCCTGTCATCGAAAAAAACTCCATTTAACCAGCAGTTGGATTCTGCATCAGTAATTTCTTCAAGCAGCGACAATTTTAGGGGTTGGAGATTTCTGCGATAATGTTGCGCTAAATCTCTTTTGTTCGCTATAAAAGCGTCGAGCTGCTCTAACTGCGCACATGCGAGCGCTGCATTCAGGTTAGGCATCCGGTAATTGAACCCTACTTCATCATGCACGAATTCCCATGCATGCGATACCTTTGCCTGTGTACTCAAATGTTTCGCACAACGAGCAAGCTCTTCGTCGTCAGTAACGATAGCGCCACCTCCGCCACACGTTACTGTTTTGTTCCCGTTGAAACTAAATGTTCCCAGTTTACCAAATGTGCCTGTATGCCTTTTTTTATACTTGCTCCCAAGCGATTCGGCAGCATCCTCAATAAGAATGATATTCCATTGATCACATATCTGCGTTATTTCATCGACTCGACATGGTAAGCCGAATGTATGCATCGGGACACAAGCTTTTATTCGTTTTCCTGAGAGTTTGTTGTAGCAGAATCCATCCTGGCCCTTCCGAGCATTTTTATCAAGAAATTGTTTCAAGCTATCGGGTGACAGCCCAAGCGTATCTTTGTCTACATCGATGAAAACCGGTCTTGCGGATAGGTAACTGATGGCATTACATGTCGCGATAAAGGTCAAACTTTGAGAAAGCACTTCATCATCTCGTTCAACACCTGCCAGTATCAAGGCAAGAT
>JAEZBX010000200.1 GCA_023412765.1 Bacteroidota bacterium | reverse complement strand
GTCTGTAAAAGGTCCAGTAAGTACCCAGACGAGCAGCGCGCCGATGGCAACGTTTCGGAAAGAAACAATGCGCGTTTTAAACACTCCAATAAGTAAACCAATAGCATAGGCAAAGGCAGGCGAAACGAGACCAAACATAAAAGTTCCGCGTTGATTCTGTGCCATACTTATTCCAAACAGAAGAAGGGCGTACACAGCAATCATCAATGGATAAAAACGATGAGGTTTATTCTTATTACCGTACAGTTTGGACAGAGATATAAAGAATGGCGCATACATAAAAGGTCCTAGCGCCTGCAAAGCCTTAACAGACGGATCTCCAGTTGCTTCCTGAGCAACATCCGGATTTGCAAGGTAAACGTAAAAAGACGAAGCCATTCCCATCATTCCCATGATCCACACCTGGGTATGTGAAGGCGGTGTGAAGAATCCTGCCTTGCCCAGGATGGATACCCTTCTATCCGGCGTAGCCTTCATTATAAACCTATACAATGCATGACCAATGAAAAGGGCAATCAAACATAAAGTAGCATGCAAAAAAACTTGTTCCGGCAGGTCCAGATTATGGATCAGCGGCTTTCCCTCTATCGTAGTGAACAATAACGGAAAATAGAATTGCGTCGAAGCAAAACCAAGAATCATAAATGAAGACAGTAGATGAGTCTTCAGTATATTTGGTCGCAACCAGGTTCTCGTAGTTATAATCCACGCAAATACCACAGCGACCATCCCGGTAACATTAGTAATTTCAGAATGAAATATGAGCTGATAGCCGATGGCAAGAAAAAGCAAAATCCAGGACGTACGAATGACTTGCCTAAGAAATGCAAATCTCGTTCGTTCCTTTATACTTAGGGGTACTATGCTATTCTCTTCAACAACCATTCTTCCTAGTTTCTATGCAGCTTCAAAAATACGAAAGCCTCGAAAATTGTTCACTTGCACTCTTTAATTGTTTCGTTAATTGTATCATACAAGCGTCTAGCCCATCTTTTCTGTCCCGCTTCATTTATGTGAATATGATCCCTGAAATCACTTAGTTGCTCTCCGATATCAATTCCCGAAATGAGTTTAATACCATTTGCTTCGCAATAATTCAATATCTCTTGCCCTTGGCTATTAAACTTCCCTGCCTCAACCTCAGCACTTTCTGCATGGAGGCAAACGATCAGCGGAATATTATGTTGAATCGAATAATTCTTAAAATATTCAAAACCGGGATTAAGCCCCTTACCTCCTTTGTTAATCATTAATTCATCAGGTTCTTCTGTAGATCCCATCAACCCCATTATCCTGGGTTTGATGTATCGGTCCAATACTTCTAATACAGCAAGAGGATAAGCCCGATCCGGATATGAGCGATGCACTCCGACGATTTTTTCAAAAGTCATATTATCATGTGCATCATGACTACTCACGAACAATACGATCACTCTCGCGTCGAAAGCACCATATTTTTCGAGGTAAGCTGCACAGTTATCCGGTCCCCAACTCCCCGCACTCACATTTAAAAACCGGTAACCTTCGCCGTGCTCATTCTTCAGTCTCTGTTCAACAATTGTGGTAGCAAGGCTATCCTGGTCAGTCAATGCCCCGCCGTTAATTACAGAATCTCCGAAACCCAGTACGATGCAGTCGTCTGAATCCTTCAGCGGCAGGGATCTCATCGAGTATTCATTATACACTACCCTGTTACCGAATCTGATCTTATCCTGATTGGGTTGCGCAATGTATTCGTACAATGGACTCTCATCAAATAGTATTGCCATCTCACCAAAACCCCACAACTTTCGCAACGCAAATTCGCCCGCAATAGATGCTATTACCGCAAAGATCATTACTATTAATACAAGACGCTTATTACCCCTACGCATCTACCGCAACTTTACTCTTTTTTGATTGCAGTTGTGGGACACTTTTAAGGATGTTTTTTGCAAGCTTAATGCTCATATTAAAACGCAACGATTCCGATAGAGCATAAGGCAGGCAGCGCAATATCTGGAATTTCCAAAATATCGGAGATTGCAAATTTATAAATGACTTCAATGCCTCAAACCGTCCACGAACCGCCGAGATTATAGCACTTCTAAGATGATAAGAACACAATTCGATGTTATAGAATTTTATTAACTTTTTTCTATTACAATATTGAGATAGTTCGTCTATTATCTTTTCGTAAACCTGGTATGACTCTTCATGATATTCGCCTTTAGTAATAGCATAAGTTGCAGCCACTCGGTCGTGTCGTCGGATATAAACAACCTCGGTATCCGTTAGGTACATTCCGCTTCTCCTTGTTAGCCGCAACCAAAATTCATAATCAGCAGAAAATCTTATATCATACAGGTAGTGTTCAGGTGCGACAAGCCCAACCCTTGCAGACACTTCCGAGAAATTACCGGGTATGTTTCCAAAGAGAAAAAATGCAAACACGCTATGTATCCCAGTGACTGTTTTCGGTAGCGCCGTATAAGCAAACTTCTGGAATATATGCTGCTTCATCTGCCTGTCTTTCCAATTGAAGCTAATAAGCCCAACATTGTCATCGACATTTTTCCACTCGTCTACAATTTTTCGCAGCGCACCAGGATAGAAATAGTCATCTGCACATAATCCCATATATATAGGTGCTGTCGCTTTATTAAAAAGGAAGTGGATATTTCGATAAACACCCAAATTCTTTTCGTGCCTGTAAACCCTTATTCGTGGATCCGTTAATGATTTCAAATATTCACTGGTTCCATCGTCCGATGCATTATCACCGACTATCATTTCCCAGTCTTGAAAATCTTGTGCTAATACTGAATCGACACACTCCTTAAGGTAAGGAAGACCGTTCCAAACCGGTGTCAAAATCGAAATTACAGGGGCACTTCGCATATAATTAATCAATTTTACTCTATATGTTTCTTGTACTTAAACTCTGTTATAAAAAGAATTCGACACTGACAAACTTTCATCAGCTTCTGCTGTCTGAATTGTAAATCCATACTCCGAAAGGATGTTGCGCGCCAACGGTACGACTACTGCATACCGTAACCGTTCTGAAATGGCAAATGGCAAAACCCGAATCAACTGAAAAGACCAGAATATATCTGACTTTAACTTGAGGAACGACCTCAAAGCAGCAAATTTTCCGAACAGTGCAGACTTTATTGCATCGCGCAAATGGTATGCACAATTATTCATATTATAGAATGCGATCAGACGTTGACGACTGCATTTTTCCGATAGTTGATCTATCAATTTTTCAAACACGCCAACCGATTCCTCATGATATTCACCTCTGGTGATTGCATAAGTCGCCATCACTCGATCATGCCGTCGTATGTAAACCACTTCGGTATCATTCAACTGGATCGCTGTTTTCTCGGTAAGCCTCAGCCAGTATTCAAAGTCGCCCGAATACTTGATATCGTACAAGAAATCTTCGGATACGACAAGAGGTACCCTTGCCGAAACCTCTGAAAAGTTACCCGGGATATTTCCGAAAAGAAAAAAAGCTATGGCTGCATTTGATCGATCGAGTTTTGAAGGCAATACAGAGTATGACAACACCGTCAAAGCATCATGATGCATTTGGCGTACTTTCCAGTTAAATGTTATCAGCCCTACCTCATTTCCGACATTTTCCCAAGCTTCAACGATCTTCCTTAACCCACCAGGATAAAAATAATCGTCTGCACACAACGCTGTGTATATAGGGGTCGTTGCTTTATTATATAAAAAACGAATATTCCTATACACGCCTAAATTTTTCTCATGACGATAAACCTTGATCCTCGGGTCGTTTATGGTTTGCAGATACTCACTTGTGCCATCATCAGACGCATTGTCGCCAATGATCATTTCCCAATTCTGAAAATCCTGTGCAAGCACCGAAGCAACACATTCCTTAATATAAGGAAGGCCGTTCCAAACGGGTGTTAAAATCGATATTGCGGGAGCAGCCTTAGTCACCGGGTTCCAGTATTATTATACTTACAGTTATACCAAATTTACAAATTCTTATACGACTCGTTTTTTAATGGTAACCATCAGGTCACGCCAAAAAAAACCTTCTCACTCCCGGGATTTTTTCTATTATATTTTTAGCACTGGTAATAGCCACGGACGGCAACACCTGCCAGTACCGCCACAAATTCCACGAGAAAAATATAAGCGAAATTCCAAGTATCAGCCATTTATATTCAGGCTTCAATATTATAGCCATCAGTGACAAAGTGGCGCCCAGCACGGAAATACAGGCAAGTGTGAACGCTCGCTGTGGCCAATGCAATTCATTGTTTTCAAGCCATCGTTGCGCGTGGACTTTGTAACCTACAGCTGCAACTAATTCGGCAATAAGTAGTGCGATAGCCGCACCCAAAATTCCTATCAGAGGAACAGAAATGATTAGAATAGCAAAGACGATAACAGCTGAAAGTGATGCCAGTGCCAATTGAGTTTTGGTCAGATTATTTCCAATAACCACAGCCATCGCGGGCTGGACTACCGCATATACCAACACACCAAGCGATAGTAAGGCGAACAAGAGTGGATCAAAAGTAATTTTGCCCTGTGTCCAGAAAACATAAAACGGTTCTATAAACGTTTGCAATATCACGACGCCGGGTGCCATAAATGCTACTACCACTACCCATATCGTTGAAAAGGCTGCTTCACTTCTCGGTTGATCACGGTCGTGCAAGAATCTTATTAAGTCCGGGAGCAATGGATTTATAATTGTGTTAAGGCCCTGCAGGGCTACATTTGCGCCTGTCCTCATCGTTGAAAACGCAGCAAGGCCAACCGGACCAGCAAGAGGAGCAAGCACGAGTCTTACGCCCTGCTGCCTTACGTTTTCGAATAATGATTTTCCCAGTATAGGCAGCGACTTCAAAAAGTTCGAATAACCCAAGGCGAGAGATGGTTTTATAAACCGGATTTTTTCTCTCCGCAGCAATTTCGACATGTCAATAAGTAATAACGCAGAGTAGAATACAGAACCAGCCGTAAAAGCAAGACTAGCCATTAAAAGACCGCCACCCATGACCACGGCGATTAAGGGAGCCACCGCACTTATAATCGCATACATAAAGCCCCACCATGCCATTCGCGGATAATGACCGAAAGGCGACAATACTCTGACAATAATGCCAGGGATAGTCATCACGACCAGCCAGGAAACGCCCAACAGCATCAGAGCGAATCCCGCGGCGTTAATGAATTCTCTATCACTTGCCCCAGTCTCCCCTATGAGCCAGCTTAATATTCCAGTAAAGAAGAAGATAGCCATTAGTGCGATCTGCGAAAGGCTTATCAAAAGAGCTATCATCATAGCAGACCAGAATGACTTGCATAACGTTAGCATATCGTTTCTACCAAATCGAAGGAATTCATAACCCATATAGTTCTGGTGTCCCTGATCCAGCATGGATAATGCGCTCATTATGCCCTGAAGCGCAAGCCAGACTCCATATGTTCTAACACTCCAATAGTTAAGGTAGATGGGGACGAGGATCAGCTGAGAAATCATTGTTACACCAATCTGCGCCCACGAAGCTACACTACCAGAAATCAAACGTGCGGCCGTAGACATAGCATCACGTTATTATCCACTTCCACGACTCAAAATTATTTAACGGCATGCTTATGATTTACAAATTAATGAGGCTCACTTGTTCTTTTTCTGCCTCATGACTCTTGTATCCATATCCACTTGCCTCTTTCGAGTCATTGATTACAATCATTGGATGCGGGAGTTTTTTGTTTACATAGATGTCGTCAATTAATTCGACTTGCGATTTGGTTGTATAGTTGTAGCGCATCAGATAGATGGTGCAATCTGCGGCTGTGTTGAGACTAAACGCGTCGGCAACTTTACCGATTGGCGGAGTATCGATTATGACATAGTCAAACCTTTCCCTCAAGTCCTTTATAAAGTTGGAAAGGTTCTTAGATGTCATCAACTCAGATGGATTCGGAGGTATTGATCCTGATAACGCTATGAACAGCCCGCGAACAGTTTTGTGCTGCTTGATGATATCCTCCATGGAATACTTTTCCATACCAATAAGGTAATTGGTAATACCAAGGCCTGGCTTAATGCCAAGCTGTTTTGCCATTGTAGGTCTCCGCAAGTCAAGCTCCAACACTACAACAGTCTTACCTATCAATGCGAGGCTGGCACCAAGGTTAATCGAGAAAAACGTTTTTCCCTCACCACTCATAGTAGAAGTTACAAGCAGCACCTTGTTTTCCGTTCCTGCCGTAGCAAAATATAGATTTGATCGGATAAGTCTGAAAAGTTCTGCCAGAGGAGTCGTACTATCTTTTGTGATAACCAGACTTGCACCGGTATTATTTCTGCAAATCTCACCGAGGATTGGCGTACGGGTAAGCCGTTGCACCTCTCGTTTGGTTTGTATTTTGTTGTTGAGCGCATTCTTTACGTAGATGCCAGAAAAAGGAATTCCAAAACCGACAACAAGAGCTAACAAGTATGTGAGACTTTTCTTTGGACTAACTGGTTTATCCTCGATGAGCGCCGGATCGAGTGTGCGTGATTTCGAAACCGTTGCTTCAAGCGCAAGGGCAGCCTGCTCACGTTTTTCCAACAGGTAGAGATAAAGATTTTCCTTTGTTCCCTGCTGTCTGTTGATCTCCAGAAGTTCGCGCTCAATAGAAGGCACTTTGCTGATCTGTGATTTAAAGCGGCCCGACGTCGACTGCATATTTTTTCTTGTGATCATCAGCCCCTGCTTGATGGTATGCAGGTTCTCAAGAATACTGAGGTGTATTGTAGCCAACTGATCATTGAGGTCTTGAACCAGGGGGTTGCTCGGCAATGCTGTGCGTAGCATCCGTTCCTTTTCCAGCTGCAATTCATTAAACTTGTTGATCAATGTTTCAAGGGTTGGCTGACTGCTGCTGAGCGTACTGGGAACAACTTCGTATTTACCCGACTGTGCTTTCAGATAGGATTCCAATGACTCCAATACTTCAATTTGATTGTTTAATTCTGTCAACTGTTGGTTGTAAGTCGATGCCTCTTTTAAATATTGATCAGCGTTGGATGTAACATTTGTTACTTGATTTTGGACTTTGAATTGCTCCACGTCCTTTTCAACATTTGTCAAATCAGATGTAAGTAGTTTCAGACGATCATCAATGAACTGAATAGTTGTATTAGCAACACTGTTTCTGTCTTCAAGAGCCTCCTTGCTATACACTTCGAGCAGCTTATTGATTACATCTTTTCCCTTTTGAGGTACCGATTCTACCAAGGTTAACCTGATGACACTTGCTCTTTTATTAGCAGCCTCGATCTTTAAACCCTCACTATAATCATTGGCTGCCTTCGTAATTTCATGGAACTTAACAATGATAGGTTGTTGAACGCGCTTATCCATCTTCGCAGTAGAATCCAACGGTGCGGCTATTACAGTGAATATTCCATAAGGCATACTGATTTCTTCACCGTACTTATGATTGGTAACTTTCCCATCCTTCTCGGTAATACTGTACATCGTACTTGTTCTGCGACGAATAGTGATTTGCTGTCCGTCGGCAGTCGGGTGGAGCTTTGTTACACTCAACTTTATCGGCAATTCCGA
Organism: Bacteroidota bacterium; assembly: GCA_023412765.1. Lineage (GTDB taxonomy): Bacteria > Bacteroidota > Bacteroidia > Cytophagales > Cyclobacteriaceae > Chryseolinea. Next base: position 7,205 of record JAEZBX010000200.1, on the reverse strand, counting down.
GCCATAAATCTCGCGAGTCTTGAATTTTTCTTCAACATGATATGTAACATAGAGGGACAGTTCAGTAAAGACCCTATGCATTAAACTTTTTGAGTTCAATACCTCCAACTCATTATCTATATTTTGTTTGGTGCTAAAAAGGTTTAAATCACCCAAATCAGAGTTCCGGACTCCCCCACCGCTTTGAGTTTCATCATTCTTTAACAAGATGGTACTGGTTACCCGATACTTCGGTGTTGCCAGGTACAGATAAACAAATGCTGCTGCCCCGCAAATGATTATGCTAATGAGAAACAGATACCAATATTTCAGATAACTGCGTATGAGTTGTATGGCATCGACGTCGTCGCCCGGCTCGTCCTTAAACACTTCTTTCTTATCCATGAATCTATTTGTTAATGATTGAAATCGCTACGAAACCAAGGGTTGAAATAAATGTACCCCAGAGCCCGATGTATTTATTTCCAACACGGGTTTCTGCAGTTTTTTCACGATTCGATGGTTCAACATAAACAATGTCGTTTTGTTGTAAATAAAAATAGGGTGAATTCAAAACATCCTTATCGTTCAGGTTTATTCGTGTCGTTCTACGCACACCTTGCTGCTCTCGAATGATGAGGACGTTCTCTCTTTTGCCATAGGCGGTCATGTCACCGGCGAGCCCTAATGCTTCCAGGACATTAATTTTTTCTCTATCAAGTGTAAAAGTGGATGGCTTACTAACTTCACCGATAACGGTGACCTTAAAGTTCATAAACCTAATATTTACAATCGGATTTTTTACGTGCACCTTTATCTCATTGGTCATTTTGTCGATTGCCTGCTCTTTTGTAAGGCCAGAAAGCAATACCTTACCGATTACCGGAAAGTTTATAAATCCGCTTTTGTCAACCTGATAACCTTCGGTCCCTTTTGTTGCAGCAATAACCCCACCGGTATTGGCATTGGACGGGAGGATTACGTTGTTAAACAACACATTGGATTCCGGATTAAGACTGCTAACCGTGATACTTAGGATATCATCCGGCTGGATGGTGGGTTGAGTGTAATTTCTAATAGGCGTCTCATTACCAGATGCACCCTGTAAGTCGCTAAAGTATACGAGGTTTCTTTGCGCGCATGAGGTACTTAGTACAAGAGAAATAAAAATAAGTTGGAGGGAAAGTTTAAGGTTGTTCTTTTTTTTCACAGGCTGAGTGTTTTTAAATAAAGTTAACCATTTATCTCATTCGTCAATCAAGTCGCTGGCGCTATCTCGTTTTGTCCAAATGGGGGCACAAATTTAGCGAATTGGAATTTATAGGCCGGCCTTAGAATTGGGTACTCCTGGCAAATTATGTCCCAGGCGAGCCACTTTAGGCGGCACAGAACGGCTAAATTTAGGCGCCCTGCCAAAGACCACACTACCCTCCCGGATGGCTTCCTCGTAAGCACCTAATATTTTATCAGTCGACAGGTATTCGACTGCGTATTTCCGAGCATTCGAAGTGATATGGCTGCAATCGGTATTGATCACAGAAAGGATGGCTTCTTTTAAGCTTGCGCTGTTTTCAGTATCTGCTAAAACACCAATATTGTGCTCCTTTACCAATGAATATAGGCCAGAGCCCTCGTTGGCCGTAATTATGGCCAGTCCGCCCACCGCAAGGATTGTTGTGAGTTTTGACGGCATTACCAGGTCGATCGCTCCTGCTTTCTGAATAACCAGGTGCACATCAGCTAAATTGAGGAAATTGTTAAACTCCTCAAATGGTTGCAAGGCCATGAAGTTCAGGTTGTCAAGTTGCCTGCTGTCGGCCATGGCCTGTAAGTCCTTCTTGTATGGACCGGAGCCACATATAATGAACTTTACGTTCTTATAGTCCCTTAGTTCATCAGCTATTCTGATAATGGTGTCCAGCCCCTGTTTTTCACCAATGGCACCTGAATACAAGATTATCTTGTCAGTCTCCTTGTATGAGTATTTTTTCTTGATCTCGCTCTTGTCGATGATTGGATAAAAAGACTTTACATCGGTCCAATTCGGGAACAATACCACATCCTTGTTAATCTTTCGTCTTACCCGGGCAACCATGCTCGGCGATATCGAACTAACAACATCGCTCCTTTTTAAGATAAACCTTTCAATTCGGAAAAGTAGATCTATTACAGAGCGTGACCTAATCATTTTAAGATCCTGGGCAGCTTCGATCTGTAAATCCTGGATATGGTATAAAAACTTAGAATTGCGGAATTTCTTGAACAGAACTCCAAATAACCCGACCTGAAATGATGGCGCAATTGCCATTACATAATCAAACCTCTTTTCAAATAGCAACTGTAGTACAGGGAAACAAGTTGAAAATGAAAACGAAAGATCCAATAATATTCGCTTGAAACCGGAGGGCTTGCTGGGCACAAATTGCGGACATCTGACGACACGAAGTTTGCCACCCGACTGCTGATCTTCCGATTCCTCCACTGAAAACCAAAAACGCTTTTTGTGATACGGCTTTTGTACTTTCCAGTACGGATAATAGGGATAGGAAGTAATCACAGTGCAATCATATCCCTGGCTTACGAGCCATGAAATCATTTCGCCACTGTATTTCCCAATTCCGGTCGGTTCCGGCGAAAAATTATAACCTATTAATAAGAATCTTTTTTTCATAAAATTGTATCCAGCTAAATAATGAAGGAATGCCCAATCGGCTTGCTAAAGGTCAATACGGCATTACTTTTATCACCCCCCTATTTATATTGGGGATATTAGTTAAAGTTAAACTTTAATGGATCCGAAATAAAGTATCTAGGGGTCATCCCCGTTATAGCTGCACTTAATATGCGCCAAAAATCCTTTTTAAAGCGGTAAACAAACAATCGGGCCATTCTGCTACACTTTCTGAATAAAGGCCCTAAATAACCTATCCCACCTTACTTCTTCAATGACTTCGGTTTTGAGTGCATGATGATATTGCTCATGAACCGATAGTATCCGTTTTGTTGTCGATCGACTTCCAGCAGAACAGTTTCGCAGACGAAATATTGCTACGGAAGGTGGTGAAAATGTTTCAAACTTAATTTATTGTGCGGTTCAAACGTTGTAAACAGGTAACCTCCGTTTTTCAAAAAATTCTTTCAAAAGTTTTTATAGTCTGTGGAAATTTTCTCTTACAAAATCGAGAAGAATCCAGAAGTATAAACGATTTTTTTTACCATCTGTTTAATCAAGCTTTTATCTCTAAATAAGGTGCTTTATCGAAAGGTTTTTCGAACAGAGGGTTACTAGCTCCATCTTTAAAGCATCTTTTAACATCACTCATTTGAAAGAGAATGCTTGAAGGACCACTACTCTTTCAAACGTCTATAGACCTGGCTCATCTTACTATCCAATTTTTTCATCAAATTTTTACGTATGCCATCCTGCGGTTTCGGGAGTATGAATAAATCTGAGATGAAGTTTAAAATAAGTTTTGTGCCGTGTATTGCTGCTGCGAATCTGATTGGTTGCAGTCCGCCAATACAATAATTTTTTAGAAGTATGAGAAAAAAACTAATCACATCCGCAGTAGTAATTTTAGGCCTCGTCAACCTGTTGGCAGCACAAACTCCAGGTCATAGACCGTACAGGCAATTTCTTTCTAATCCATATTTATTCAATCCCGCTTTTGTTGGAATAAATAACCAAACCGAACTTAATCTTGCCTATAGGCAACAGTGGGTTAATTTTAAAGATGCTCCTGTAATCACTGGACTTAATCTTCAAATTCCCACCAACAAGCGGGTTGCGTTAGGTTTTAATTTAAGCACGGACAAACAGGTACTGCTTCGGAACTCAAACTTCATGGCGACGTTCGGATACATCATACCGATCAGCGAAAATCAGACACTTCGATTTGGTATTTCAGGGGGGGCCGGAATGAATTCGCTCGACCTGAACGCCGAAGAACTAAATACGAACGATCCTGCAATTATTAATGCATCTAATAATAACTTCTACGTCGACGGAAATGTGGGTATAGTATATGCGCATTCGGGTTTTAAATTCGGATTTGCTTTCACTGAGCTCTTCAGTTCAAATTCATTCAACCACGATTCGTTCAACAAATTTGCTTTCTCCAACCTGAAAAACCGACTGTACTCAGTGAGTTATCGCTTCAACGTGGGCATAATGCAAAATTTTGCTGTCGAGCCCTACGTATTGTATCGTCAAAGTGCAGATGGTCTGCAGGATGCATGGGAAGCAGCGTCGATGATCTATTATAAAAACAAGGTGTGGACTGGCGCCGGCTACAACCAAAATAATGGCCTGGCACTTTTCTTTGGATTAAATCTTAAGGACAAGTTAAAAATGAGTTATGGCTATGAATTCCCTCCATTTAAATCAGGAGTTACAGCAACCAGTGCGCATGAACTACATTTGACGGTTACTTTCGGGAAGAAGAAGTCATCAACCTTTGTAAACAAGCCAAAACCTTCTGCGCCTGTTGCGGCAAAACCTGCTAACGATGTTGATGAAACAACTGATATTGACAACGAAGAAATGAGCGAGGAGACGTCCGACTACGCAGCGACGAAGAAGAATGAAACAAATACTTCAGAGCCTTTGAAGAACAATCCCGACAACGTAAAAGTCAAGAAGGAAGACGTACCGACCGAGGTAGCAAAGGCACCTGCTGGTAAGCCCGCAAAATCATTCACAATTGCTAAAGGTCACTATGTCGTGGTAGGGGTTTTCAGCATGATGGATCACTCTACGAAGTTTACCAAGCAGCTCTTAAAAGAAGGGTACGAGGTGAATGTTGCATTGAATCCTAAGAACAAGTTTTACTACGTATACATTTTCTCAAGCTACGACCTCGACGAAGCTCGCAAAGTGAGAAACCAGTACAGATGGAAGAACCTGTTTAAGGAAGCGTGGGTGTTCACAATGGAGTAATGGTCAGCGGTAGTAAACAACATTACAGCCTGGCACTCTGTTCTTGAACTTCTCAACCTCTTTTGCTGATACCTTCGTATTATAGCACTTAAGAGTCTCCAAGGGAAGTCCAAATAACGGCTCCAACCTCTTAACGTTAGTATTTGAGCAATCCAGGTTGGTTAAAGAAAGATTTTCCAGGGGAGATAAATTACTCACTTGAGTTCCTGAGCAATTGAATTCAGTCAGTGCTTCCACGCCAGTAAGCGGCCTGAGATCCTCCACCGCGGTGTTTGAAATATCAAGACGCTGCAGTCCAGTTAATTCGAACAAAGGTGACAAATCACGAATAGGACTGTTGGAGGCTTTCAACACCTTAAGGGATTTTATAGTTGAAAGAGGTGACAAATCATTAACAGCTGTACCCGAAAAATTTAGCTCGACAATTCTGACAAACGGACTCATCACAGAAAGATCGTTTACTTCGAGATCCTGAAATTTCACGACTTCAAGTTGAGTAAGCCTATGAAGTTCTTCCGTTTTTGGTGCACCGGAAAGTTTTATTTGCTTGCCAAATACGTCTTTCCAGCTATCCGATAATTCGCTCCACCACGTCTTCAATGAATCAGTTTTATAGATGATCAGGCATTCCGGATTACGACTGAGAAATTCACGAACGTGACTATTGTTGACTCCAGTACCGTCGGCGTAAATTAACTTGAGCGATCGTATTCCGGAAAGAGCATCGATGTTTTCGAGTTGGCTGTTGTCTGCTTTAAAAACTGCCAGGTTGTTGAATCGTTTCACCACACCGATGTCCGATACATTTGTGTTGCTGATATCCAACGTCCGAATAAGTTTATGTTCCTGCAATGGAAGCAAACTTTTTATCTGTGTACCCCTTACACTAAGCGATTGGAGTTTCTGCAATCTGTCGAGCGCATCTATGTCATTAATGAGTGTGTTATCAGAAACATTGATCGAATCAAGATTGGTGATCTTTGCTAGCTCTTCATTGGTAGGAACGGGGCCTGTCTTTGCTGCATCCCTCAACACCTTTTGCCACGCAACCGGCAAAGAACTCCACCAACCCTTTAAATCTTTTGAATCGTAAATTACGAGAACCCCTTTTTTTGAAGCCATGAATTCATCCGCCATAGCTCGGTTAACCTTCGTTTGGTCGCAATAAATTCTTTCAATTTGTGGCAGGTCTTGCAGGGCATTCAGATCAGTGATCAACGTATTATTTGCATGCAATATTCTGAGGCCGGTTAATTCGGACAGCGGTTTTATATAAGAAACCTTTGTGCTGTCAAGATTTAATACCGTTAAATTTTTCAAACCGCGAAGTGGTCCGACATTCTCAACCAGTGTTCGCGATACATTCAGATCAGTAAGGCTCGTAAGTGAATCAATAGGCGAAAGGTTGTCAATGTCAGTACCCTGGAGTGATAAATTTTTCAGAGAGATTAAATTAGCAAGAACATCAAAATCCAATACAGATGTTTCGGTCATATCGAGCTGTTCCAACCTTGTCATTCTTTCAAGAACAGATATATCCGAAACGGGTGTATGACTAAATTTGAGTCTGGTTAGCTTATCTGAATATTTGAGTGCTGATATGTCTTCCAACTTCGTGTTGGAAAAGTCAAGTTCAACAAGTTCGGTGAGATTTCTGATTGGACTTAAGTCGGAAATATTAGTACGCGACAAATTAAGGATTTGCAAACTCGACAATTGAGCGAGCGGCTCAATGTCAGTGATATACTGATTCCCGCTGAGGTCAAGTGATTCAATTGAAGAAATATTTCTTATAGCTGTGAGATCAACGCTGTCGGTAATATTCAGTCTTCTTTGGAATATGGATTGCCATTCGAATGATAGCGATTTCCACCAGTTTTGGAGCGCACCTCTTTCATCAAATTCCTTTGTGTAAATGCTGACAATCTTTAGGTCCTGATCTTTCGGATCGAAATTAATCTCGATGTATCTCGGGATTGTATTATTGACCAGCTTTCCCTCTACTGTGGTTCCCTGAATGTTACGGAGCAAAGATACCTTGTAAAAAAGGCGATCATTCGCATTCACTTTTCCTTGAATATCCTTGATGGTAAATTCAAATTTCAAGTCATCATAAAAAAAATCGACATCCTTTAAATAAGCCTGGACGTCTTTGTTGGTGATGACGTTGCGCTTCTCTACGAGGTCATCTTCAATTTGCACTTTCGAGTCGCGAAAAATCTTTGTGTAGCTTTCAGAAATAAGAACATCTTTGTCTCTTGCCGAAGTTGTGCCACTACCTATAGTG
>JAEZBX010000157.1 GCA_023412765.1 Bacteroidota bacterium | reverse complement strand
AAAGAGTTCTGATGACCAGGTGCTCCCAATAGCGATGGGGACAAGTCGAACGAACTTTTAGGGTTAAAACCCAAACTTTTACATTTTATATTCAGCGTTGGCGTGGCGCCTCAACAGCATTCCAACCTCCCCGTGTCATACCGTGTCAAATTGAAAAATGACGGTGTCATGAGCCCTAACCCTACCTGGAAAAAAGTAATCAAATTTGGTCTCGTGGCATGGGTAAGCCTATTGATTCTTGCCTCATGTGACGACGAAACTGAACCTTTTGAAGCTTCCACCTACTTGTGGGCACCCGCAATTAAGGTTGAAAAAGGCGATGGAGAAGCTAAAATAGGATTGTTGGATCCCACGATATTTGCGCTGTATGTGTACCCCGGACCCGCGCGCCCCTCACATTTTACCATTTTCAAATCCGATGATATGGAGAATTTCTCGGAATATGAGACGGTTGATAGCGAAACCACCAGTGTCCTTATCAAAGATCTTGAAAACGATAAACCGTACTACTTTTTTGTAACTGCTAGTCGAAAAGATTTTCCGTCGGTTAATTCGGATACGCTTATGATCATCCCGTCAGCAAAATTCGAACGGGATACCTATACGCCGGCGCCCAGCGGCCCTTTTGAAAGATTCTCCATTTCTTTTGATGGAACTTATGCTTTGTATCGAGACAGTCATCGTTATTATCAATTCAAATCCAGCGAGCCGGACCAGCCGCAATTAGTGGACAATCAGACATACACTGCAACGTGGTCCCCAAACGCAAATAAGTTGGTTTATGTGAAAAACATATTCGTAGAATCAGCAGCTTATCCATCATCAATAAACATCTACGACGCAGAATCACTTACTTCTACAACATTGCTGACGATCCCCGATAGGAGCTACCTGGTTAGCAGTCCAGTGTTTACCCCTGACGGAAATAAAATCACCTATTTATCAACCGAAGGTAATGCTGATGACTTGATTTATGATTTGTGGTCCATCGACATTGAAACGCAGGAAAAAATAAAGTTATCAGATTTCGGAACGGTAAACTTTATAACAAACCATCCCTTCGCGTGGAGCAAGTCCGGCGAGGAAATTTTTGTTTCCGGTGGATATAATGTATACGGCACTGGCATCCATAAATTCAATGTAAGCACAAAAGTTCTTACACCGGTGATCGTGTCAAAATGGGGTGACAAATATCCTGTTATATCACCCGATGGAAATACGATAGCATTTGTTTCATACCGAAGCGGTGAGGACGAGCTATGGACATATGATCTCAGCACGTCCAAATACCGGCAAATTACCGGCGAAAGCGGCGATAACTTCCGTTCGCCGTATTCTGAAATTCAATGGCTTGATGAGGATCGAGTTCTTACCAGCGTTAGTCGAGATAATCAAATTCACTTGGTCACGTTGCGCGTGACGCAGTAACAAATTGAAATCCGCGCCTCACTTTTTGTCTTCGAAAAGCGCGGATGGATTAATATCAATCCGCCCAAACGGTGCGCGTAACGCCGTCTTCCACTACCGTTTCCGATGGACCATAATATCTTGTATACATTCTCATTTCCTTTTGACTTTCAACACCGGAGGAGATGATCATGCCATGACATGATGACGTAACCTGCCCCCCACGCGATCCATAGCCGCACAACCCGAGAGGATCATCACAAAAAGAATCTGTTGTATGGTAGGATATTTGGGTATCACCGTCCGTATAATCATGCATTCCATAATACACAACCTGGTCAGAGTATGTTTTCATTGCTGGAATACCCTTGCACCAGTCGGTATTATCGGAATCAACGGTAGTCTGAACTTCGATGGTATATCGGTTAAACGTACCATCTCGCAAAAATTGAAACACTTCCTCCGCAATGAGGTACGAGGTATGCGCAGTGAATTTAGAGTCATAAACCCATTCAGGAATATTTGTATTGGGATCATACACCAAGGCAGGACATGCAGAATTTTCACAGCAACCACTATGTTCCTGTTCCGTCAGATAGGCTTTGCGGGGAGCAAAGATCTGAATTGGTTCATCATTGAGGTCCAATAGCACAGACCATTGCCATATCCATCCATAACTCCAATCGAAAGTGTCATTGTGGCCATCCTGGAGAATACTGCAAGAGCCAGAGTTTGGCTGCTCGACAGTGATAATACGCTCAATAATGTCTATAGCCTGGCCGTTATCGTCGTACGCAGTTATTTGCACAGGGATGTCCGAAGGAATTTCAATTTCAGAAGCATCAATCTCATATACTATCACAGAAACCGTGTCAGATTCTTCCTCCTCAAATACGGGAACATCGTAGTAAAATCCAGAACCTCTGACAGCAAAGAAAATTCCTTTGATCAGTCTGTCATGCGTATGGGAAATGCGAAGGATATTCACGACATCCGGGAGAACGTAAATGGTATCCCGCGAATTTGTCTTCAAAATTGAACTGTTTGCAACAGTCGGCGCGCTTCCAATCTTTTCGGTTGCTGACTTAAATGAAAACGCCTTGAGGGCAACATCAGGGTCAGTGGGCAGCACTTCCTCGTTTTCTTCTGGCTTATTCTCCGGCGGCTTAACATCCTCCTCAGCCGGATCCGAACAACAGAATAAAAACATCACTGCTAGCACAGCCACTCGGGCTGTGCTCAGCCAACTAATCGGGGTTTTCATGTCAAACTTTTTTGACCAAGGTATCGCGGTCACCACCGGGTAGGAATCGGGAGTCAGTATCTGGCAGCTTACGCCAAGTAAGTGGCGGTCTGGAGTGGCTTATCAAAAAAGGTATAGGGTATAGGGTAAAAGGTATAGGGCCGGGTTCACACGGAATGCATACGGATATTGTAAAATTGCGCGCCTTATACCTTATACCACATACCTTTCAGCCTATTGTTAAAAAATGACAAGTTGGATTACCTAAGGAAGCTTGACTTGCGACAGGAATAACTCCTTTCGCCGTCTGGAGATATCTACATGATGATTGCCGGTAAGAATGACGTAGCCGCCTTCACCGCGCACATAACTTTTGACGTGTCTTAAATTAATGAGGAAGGAATTATGCACCCTGCAAAAACCGGAGTCGGTAAGTAAATCTTCAAAGTCTTTCAAAACCTTGGTTACAAGAATCGATTGAACATTTACAAGATATATTCGTGTGTAACAATCGTCGGCCTTCAGGTAAATGATATCCTGAATGTTAAAGAAGTCGATACCCGTTGAACTTGGAACTGCCAGTCGCTCAAGCTTACCCAACGGATTAATGACATTTTGTACAACTGATTGAACGGAATAAGGCAACGGCGTCATACGTTCCTTAACCCGCGAGACAGCATTAACCAGGTCGTCGACATCGATAGGCTTTAAAAGATAATCAAGGGCGCTGAACTTGATGGCTTTGATTGCATAGCGGTCATATGCAGAAACAAAAATTACTTGAAATGAAACCGGCGACAACTTTTGCAATATATCGAAGCCCGACATTCCCGGCATCTGCACGTCGAGAAATACAAGATCGGGCTTCAATTCCTGTATGGACGCTAATCCTTTAGCAGGATCCTGATAAGCTCCTTTGATTGATAAATCCGGACAATATTTGATAATAGACTCCTTCAGGTCGTCCAGGCCATCGATTTCATCGTCTATTAAAATTGCATTGATCATGAATCAGGTTTATGAAAACGGAATGCTGATCTCAACCCTGGTGCCAGTAGCCTCGCCGTTATCATGAAGGTCTACAATGCGTATAAGATCGTCCATTCGTAATTTATTCATAAGTCGCAGCCGTTCTTCCGTGATCTTAATTCCCAAAGACTTGGTTTTTACTTCATCTCTTTGCTGTAACTCCTTTGATTTTCCCCGGCCTACGCCATCGTCTTCAATTGTGCAAAGCAATGCGTCCTTATCTTCCTTAACTGCGATCCGGATATGACCATCACTATCCTTATGCATCAATCCATGCCAGATTGCATTTTCCACAAATGGCTGCAGCACCATGGGTGGCAAAAAGGTATTCTCTTTTTCAATATCCTTATCGATTGAAATTTCATAAGCAATCTTTCCTTTGAACCGGAGCTCTTCAAGCTGAATGTAAGATTCGATCAGGGCCAGTTCATTTTCCAGGGACACCCGCCCTCCTTCAACGTTCTCAACGATAAGCCGAACCAACTTAGAGAATTTCTTTAGATAAAGCGACGCATTTTCGTGGTCGCCTTTTACAATCATTCGATTGATGGAATTAAGGCAGTTGAATAAAAAATGTGGATTGATCTGCGACCGAAGCGCCTTCATCTCGAGCTCCGTAATTTGACGCTGATAGGTGATGTCCCTGATCTCTTCGTTCTTTGCTGCAATGATCTTCTGATTTTTAAGCCGCTGCTTGAAGGCATAAATGCTGATACCTGCACTTATTAAAACTATAACTAAACCGCCAAGGAATGCCAGTTTAAGCGAAGCCTGGCGTTGTGCTTCCTTTTCCTGCAACTCCTTTTCCTTTGCCAATACAACTATTTGCCTATCCTTTTTTTCGGTTTCATACAAGGCTTGTAGCTTATTGATTTGTTCCCGGCTTTCCTCATTGGAGATACTATCTTTCCATTGCTGCGCCTGAATATTAAAAGTGTAAGCATTTTGAAAGTCTCTTCTTGCTTTATACAAATTTGAAAGATTGGTGTATCCCTCGTAGAGCAAAGATTTGGCGCCAATAGTATTTGCGACCTCCAACCCTTCATTCAGCAAAGGCAAAGCTTCATCATAGCGGTTGAGCACAGTATAAATATGTCCGACATCGATTAGCGTGGCGGCGAGATTTCTCTTTTGTGAACTCTTCCTTCGAATCTCCAGCGCCTGCAAATTGTAGGAAAGTGCGCTGCGATAATCGTTTAACTCCTCATGGAGATCACCAAGATTTGCCAATATGAAAGACGCCTCGGCATCAGATCCGTGTTCTCTCACAAGCTTCAAAGCCTCCAGGTAGTACATCTTTGCGGTATCGTACTGCTCCATCGTTACATATACGTTGGCAAGATTTTGAAGTCCCATTCCGTACCGAGCCATATTATTCAGCGACGCGTAAATTTTATTCGCCTGATTGTATGAATCAATGGCGAGGTCATACTTACCGGATCTCCAGTAAACATTTCCAATACCATTAAGTGTACTGGCGATCCGAGGCTGCTCACCTAGTTGTTCGTAAATTTTGACTATTCGAAGTTGAAGCGCAAGATTCTTATCATCCTCGCCGCGGTCGGCATGAATACTTGCAATACAATACAACGCCCTGGCTACACTGGATGAGTCTCCCCGTGCTTTGTAAAACGTTATGTAATGATTGAAATGGGTAATGGCGCCTTCGTAAACATCCTCATTCATATCCACCAGACCCGAATAGTAATGCGAATCGATTATTCCCTTGTAATGATTGAGCTTTTCGGAAAGCATCATCGCACTATCAGCATAAGGCCTCGCCAGCTCTGGCCTGTACTGGACGAAATTGTAGATATAGCTGAGCCGATGGTAGACCGCTATTTTGTTGGTGTCCTCCGGAATTTGTCCAATTACGGTTAGCAAGCTATCAACTTGGGCTTGCCGTTGTGAATACAATGGTGGGCTTGACCCGACAAGAATGATGCAGAACAGAAACAAAGTTCTTGTCATAGCATGTAACGAATGTCATCCAATTTAAGCAGGAAATGCGAAAAGTTGGTTGCCGGTTGAAAAATCAGGAACATGAACCATCATTTACCATACTCACGGTAACCCGTGATAAACAGCATGGGAAGTCAACGGACAACCATGCTATTCTTCAATTTCGCTATGCCGGCGGTGTTCGTTCTATGACCGGATCCGTACAACTTTTTTGTATTAGCCCTTGAATTCACTGTAAAAAAGCACTTTTTCTTCCTGGCATAATTATTCCTACAATTAGAGTATATTCTGGCATTATGAAGAAATATCATTTGGGTGAGTTTGAGGAACTAGTCATGCTCGCCATCGGAATCTCGGGAAATAAAGCATACAGTGTTTCCATCAAGGATGAACTCGAGTCGCGACTGTCGCGGACGGTTAGCATGGGTGCGCTTCATACAGCACTGAAACGAATGGAAGACAAAGGTTTTCTCAGGTCGTTTGACGGCGAATCGACAGAGGAGAGAGCCGGCAGGCCAAAACGATACTTCGAAATCACAGCACTAGGAAAAAAAGCTATACAATACACAAAGGAGACACGTGATTCACTGTGGAAGGCAATTCCAAAAACGGTGTGGGAAGCTAAATTCTACTATTAAGATTATGCGCCAACGCAATGCATATCCGCCACAGCCTTTCCTGAAATTTTTTCGGTGGTACTGCGACGCCAAAATGCAGAACTATATTGAAGGAGACCTCATGGAAGTTTATGACCGTCGTCTCCAAAAATTTGGCAAAAGAAAAGCAGATGCCCTGTTTGTAGTGGACGTTTTACTTCTGTTTAGACCAGGAATCATTAGACCAACAATAGAACTTCAACAAGTAACAAATAATGGTATGATAAAAAGTCACCTCAAGACGGGATGGAGAAGCCTGTGGAAGAACAAATTATATTCAACACTAAACATAACTGGACTAACCTTTGGCATAGTTTGCTTTTTGCTTATCGGTCTCTATGTGTATGATGAATTAACCTTCGATCTTCAGCACACAAATGCCCAAAGGATTTATCGCGTGGTCGAGCATAAGAATGTGAAGGGCGAAGTAACCACCGTCGCTGCAGCAGGTTTTAAACTTGCTGAAGAGGCAAAGAATTACATCCCTGAAGTAGAAAATACGGCGCGCCTTTCACGTATCGGAAGGGCTAATCTGGTGGACCCCGAAAATCCTGTACCCTTTCAGGAAACTGTTACGATCGCAAATCAAAACTTCCTGGACATGTTTGATTTCCCGCTCGTAGCAGGCGACAGAAACACTGCATTGAAAGAGCCGAATACTATTATTATTAATGAGGATCTGGCCATGCGAATTTTCAAGAGTGTCGACGTCATCGGCAAGAATGTTCAGTTCAGCTACATGGATGCTCCGCTAACGATAACCGGCATTCTGAAAAATCATCCCTATAATTCCAGTTTTACATTCAATTCCATTCTGTCGGAGGCAACTAACTACAATGCAGAGTTTTTTAAGCAAACCATGCAAAGCGATTGGACATCTGGTGACTTTTCTATGTACGCGTTGTTGCGGCCAGGATCAAATACCGATTCGGTTGCTCGTAAGATGACGCGGCTTGTCTTATCAAACTTCTCTCCCGAACCTGGAACAACCCTGGCTTACAGTTTACAGCCTTTAACGGAAATGCATTTGTACTCCGAAGGCATTGTTGATGGCGCCAGAAATTCTAACGTAGACACTATACCTCAAGGCAATCCACTCTATATAAAAATATTTTCATTTACCGCTGTTTTTGTACTTCTCATTGCCGGAATAAATTATACCAACCTGACTACTGCCCGGGCTTTTGGTCGCATTAAGGAAATCGGCGTACGGAAGACGATCGGCGCGGTAAGTAGCAACCTGGTAGCACAATTTCTCATCGAATCACTCCTCACTACATTCATATCTTTTATCCTCGCGATATTCATCGTCAATCTCTTGCTACCTCAGTTCAATGAGTTTGCAGCAAAGCAACTTTCACTGTTCGTGTCAACGGGTTATACCTTTTGGCTTGCGGCTGCAGCACTTATTCTTATTATGTCGATAATTTCCGGTGGATATGCATCGATATTACTTTCGCGTCTTAAGCCAGTAGCTTTACTCAAGGGATTGAAGACACATGCGATCGGTGGCATTTCGGTGCGAAAAGGGTTGGTGATATTTCAGTTTATGATTTCTACTGTTATGATCATCGGAACTATTGTATTGTTCATGCAGGTGCGCTATCTGAATAATACGGACCTTGGCTTTAATAAAGACCTGATGGTTGTGATCGATGTAAATGTCGGCAAAGCGCGGACAAACTTTGAGGCACTGAAAAATGAAATGAAGAAGATTCCTTCCGTAAAAGAAGTTTCAGTAACGTCACGGGTACCCGGTGAGTGGAAAACGCTTCGGCGGATCAAGTTAAGGAATCCTGGAAGCGCAGAAGAATATAAGACTTCCTATATGATCGGTGCTGATAAAGATTTCATCAATACTTATGAGATTACCCTATTACAGGGTAGGAACTTTAACACCCGCGCGGATTCAATGAGCGTTATCCTCAATGAGACCGCAGCACACATGCTCGGTATCACCGAAGTAGCCGGCCAGGTAGTAGAGATTGGAGCACTGGCGGGAGACGCAACCTTTGTTCCTTTGAACGATGAAAATGTGCCATTCAGACCCAGGGTGATTGGCATTGTTAAAGACTATCATTTTCAATCGCTTCGTGCCAGAATTGAACCGTTAATGATTGCCTACAACGAGAATCCAATTCACGACATCGATTATTACTCTGTAAAGATTGCTAACACTAACAT
>JAEZBX010000125.1 GCA_023412765.1 Bacteroidota bacterium | reverse complement strand
GAATTTGAATTCCGGCGATGGGCTGAATGATCAACCGAAGTATTTCCATTGCACCAAGTCCTAACAACATTGCTGCAAAGCTTATCAGGATATGTTCAATCTGAAATTGTGCGATCAGCGAACGTCTTAAAATACCTAGTGACTTCTTAACACCAACTTCCTTGGCACGCTTTGCAGCCCTGGCCGTGGAAAGGTTAACAAAATTTATGATTGCGATGAGCAGAATAAAAATTCCTACGGCGCTGAAGATATAGACATATCGGATATCGCCGTTCTGTCCCAATCGATTGCCAGTTTTATAGGACTGTAAATGAATATCTTTCAATGGTTGCAAGTACAGGTGCCACCCTCCCCTTTCTTTTGCAAAGGCGCTATAATCCATACGAAGCATTTGAAACGTTGGTAGTGCACCCCGATCTGCAAATGTTTTTATTTTTTGATCGAGTGCTGCGACATCCGCATCCGGTCTCAGCTTCACATAGGTTACCACCTGTGTCCAAATCCAGCTCCATTCAAATTGTTTTACAGATTCATTGGTATACATCGAGAACAAATAATCGAAATTAAAATGTGTGTTCTTCGGCTGGGTAACAGTTACGCCGGTAACTTCAACCGACATTTTTTTGTCACCTACAAGAATGATTTTTCCCAGCGCAGATTCATTACCAAATAACTTTTGAGCAGCCCTATCTGAGATAACTACTTTGCCAATGCCGACAAGTGCAGTCCTTGGATCACCTTCCTTCAACTTGAAATCAAAGAATGAAAAGAAATTCGAATCAGCAGCGAAGAGGCTTTCTTCATTATATGCGATAACAGTCCCATCCGGCTTTGTGTAGCGAACCACCTGGCTGGCCGGAGTATTTATTCGCATTGTCTCTTCGATTTCGGGAAATTCATTTAACAGGCCAAATGCAACGGCAGGGCCAGTGGAGTTAAATATCCCGCCTTTCGGATCCCAAATATTTGTCTGCAAAACACAATACGTCCGGTCCACATTCGGTTGAAACTTATCATAACTCAGCTGATGTGATACATACAGAAAAATGACCAAAGTCGTACCGAGCCCTAGCGCCAATCCTGCAATTTTTATCAATGCATAATACCTTTCACGCAGTATGTTTCGGATGGCAGTTTTGAGGTAATTTCTTAACATGGCACTATATGTTTTAGTATATCACAATTGTGTTGAGGTGTTGAAGTGTTTAGGTGTTTAAGTGTTTAAGTGTCTAAGTGTCTAGGTGTTTTGGTCATCAACCGACGGTTGCTCTTTTTCTCGAAGTGCAGTCTACTTAAGCACCTAAACACTTAAACACCTAAACACATTTTACTCCGTTCTCAACGCATCCACCGGATTCGCCTTTGCCGCCCGCACCGATCGATATCCTACAGTCAACATGGCTATCGCAAGGGTTAGTATAAGCCCTGCTGCAAACTCAAAACCAGTCATGGTATATTTGTAAGCAAAATTGCTAAGCCATTTTTGCATGAAGTAAAAGGCCAACGGTGTCGCTAACAGGAACGATATCCCAACAAGCAGTAAAAATTCTTTTGACAGGATGCTCACGATTTGTATGACGGTTGCGCCGAAAGTTTTGCGGATACCTATTTCCTTCACCTTTTGTTGAACCATAAAAGAAACAAGCCCAAAGAGTCCGATACAGCCGATAAATATGGCTATTACCGAAAAGAATCCCAGGGTGTAAGCATTCTTTCGCTCACCATTGTAGAAGTTGGCAATCTGATCATCCAGAAAAGTGTGTTCAAAAATGTAATTTGGGTACACACTCTCCCATACATCCTGGATTTTACCGATTAGCTGTGGCACATCCTTGGTATTCATTTTGACAGCGCCGACATAATACGCCGATGTATTAGCCAGCAGAATAACAGGTGATAACGCTTGCTGCAAAGGAGAAGCATTAAAATCCTTGATTATGCCAGTTACCAGAGCTTTGCTACCCCACATGTTAACGGGTGTACCAATAGCATCTTCAGGATTTTGAAATCCCATTGCCTTAGCAAATTTTTCATTGATGACAAAGCGGTTTGACGTGTCTGACTTCAACAAGTTTTCTCCATGAAGCAACGTTAGCCCATAGGTGCGAACAAAATCTTCGTCGGCATATTTTACATTAGTGTACTCCTTAACAAGGTCGTTCTTTACCGTTGCCTCAAAATCTCCTCCCCATTGATTCTCTGAGGTCGATCCGGTATTGCTCATAGCGACGCTTTCCACACCAGGTATATTTAGCAATCTTTCCTTGAGTGTGTGAATCAATTCAGGTTTGTTTTCCGGAAGGAGAAATTCCACAACGGCCTCACTATCCAATCCCAAAGGCTGTGCCATGAAATGATTTGTCTGCTGAACAATTATGATCGTCGTGATGATCAAGGCTTGCGCTATAAACAATTGAAAAACAATAAGACTTCGACGCAATGTCAGGCCCTGGCCGTATGAAGAGTTCAGACCAGACTTCAATGTCTTTGCTGGCTGAAAGCGGGACAACCTGATGGCTGGATAAAAGCCTGCCAGGATGGTGACAATTATCGGCAGCGCAAACAAAAATACAATGGTTAAACCGTCCAACATCCCGAAAAAACTTAAGCGGTATCCCAGGATCGGTTGCAAATTAATAAGCAGCAATTCTGCAAGTCCTGCTGAAATCATCAACGCCAATAGAGAAATGATAAACGTTTCTCCAAGAAACTGAAAGATGAGTTGACCATGTGTGCTTCCCAGAGTCTTTCGAACACCTGCTTCGCGTGAACGTTTAATAATCAGAACAGTGTTCAGATTTATGAAATTAATACATGCCGTCAGCAAAAGCAGGACGCCGATTACTCCTAGTGACCAAAGTGTGACCGGCGAAACAATCCTGCCACCAAAACTATTAAAGCGGGTATCGAAATGGATTTCTGAAAGAGGTTGTAAGAAATAAGTGCGTTCCTTGCCGTCCTGCTCATTGTCACCAGTGAAATACTTGAGATGCCAGCCTTTCAGTTTAGATTCAAACTCTTCCTTACTGGTAGTTTTATTTAAGTGAACATAACAATTGATACTGGATGAGGTTGCTGCCCATCCGTCCCATCCCCGTTTGTCTTTTCCCAAACGTATAGAAAGTATCATCTTGAAAGGAAAATCTGTGTTCAACGGCGGGTCCTTCACAACACCGGTCACAGTCACATCATACTCGTTATTGAAATGGATGACTTTATTTAATGCAGACTCACCACCAAAATATTTCTTCGCAAGGGATTCGGTTAGAACGACAGTCTTTTCACGATCAAGTGCGTTGTCACTTCCTTCAAGCCATTCATGACGGAACATCTTGAGGTATTCCGGATCCGTGAATACTACGTTCGGTTCTTTGAAGCGATCAACTGTGCCATCTTGTTTAGTGATCGCGACTACGGGATCATATA
Organism: Bacteroidota bacterium; assembly: GCA_023412765.1. Taxonomy (GTDB): domain Bacteria; phylum Bacteroidota; class Bacteroidia; order Cytophagales; family Cyclobacteriaceae; genus Chryseolinea. The sequence continues at coordinate 4,551 of JAEZBX010000125.1, read as the reverse complement.
AGTTAGCATCTACGATAGCAACATACTCAAGATCAGGGAAATCCTGGCGAAGAGCTTCGGGCAAGGGATATGTCATACCAGAGCCATGTCCAATTTTCCCAGATCTATTGTACTCCGTAACAATCCGATATGTACGGTCACCGTCTGGATGAAAATTGTCATAGCTCAACTCGAAACGGAGAATCAAAAAGATTACTATCGAACATGTAATACCCAATGCAAGGCCTAATACATTTATAATTGTATGAGCCCGGTTCTTGATGATCGAACGAATGGCTATTAAGAAGTAATTACGCAACATAGTTTTTATCCTTTATTCAGTTCGCAATGTTGTAGCCGGATTCATATTTGCTGCCCGAATCGATCGATACAGGATCGTCATCAAAACGATTGTGACGGTAGCCAGGAAACCAATGGCGAATATCGACCATGACATACTGGTTCGATACGCAAAGCCCTGGAGCCATTGATCCATAAAATACCATGTTAACGGGGCGGCTATCAGGAATGCCACGATTATAAGCCTGACAAAGTCGCTCGTGAACAGAAGTACGATGCTTGATACTGTTGCGCCCATCACTTTTCGGATCCCAACTTCCTTTTGTTTTTGGTTAGCGACAAACGAGATCAATCCGTAGAGACCAAGACAACCTATGAAGATGGAAACACCAGCAAAGATCTTGAACAGCGTAAAAGTCTTTTCGTCGTTCTTATATAATGACGCAAGATGTTCGTCAAGGAACTCATATTCAAAGTATTCGTCAGGATAAACTTCTTTCCATGTGTCTTCGATAAATGCCATCGCTTCGGGTAGTTTGTCAGAAGAAATCTTTATTCCGGCGCTATAGTAAAACGATGGAATTATGGTGAATACAACTGGAGTGATTTCCTTGTGGACAGAAGCTATGTGAAAATCTTTTACAACACCAACTACCTCAGTGCTGATGCCACCGAATCCGGTAGTCACAAATTTTCCGATGATTTCTTTCGGATCCTGGATGCCCAGCCGTCGGACTGCCGTTTCGTTTAGTATATAGGTGAATTTTTGATCTTCAAAGGCAAGTTTGATACTAGCCAATCGCTCATCAGCTTCTGTGAACCACCTGCCAGCTACCAATTCTATGTCATAAGTGGTGAGATAATGTCTGTCCACCGGAATAAATCCAATACTAAACTCTCCGGCTTCTTCAGTGGCCTCAGTCAAAAAGAAATCGGTCGAAATATCTCTGTCCGATATTGGCGCGCCGGAGGCAAAAGAAACATTTAAAATCGACGGATTTGCCTCGAGCCTTGTACGGAATGACTCCTGAAGCTCGGGCTTCGTATTAGGGATCGGGACGTCAACGATCGCATGTTTATCAAACCCCAACGGTCTGTTTCTTGCGTACCTCATTTGATCGGAGATGACAAGCGTTCCTATCAGCAGGACTTGCGCGACGAGGAACTGAAAAACGACGAGAACTTTTCTCACAGATACTTCTGATCCTCTCCGCGTAACAAATCTGTTCTTTAACACCGACGTCGGATTAAATTTCGACAACACTAGGGCAGGATAATACCCCGCTAGGAATGTTGTGATCCCCATTAGAACCAGTAGATAAAAAAGCAATGTCTTGTTGGAAAACAACTCCATGCTTACACGTTTCTCCAGCAGGTTATTTAGATGTGGCAATAGCCATTCCGTTGCACAAAGGGAAATGCCTACAGAAATCAGGGTAAGCAAAAACGTTTCACAGAGAAAATAGGCAGCTAACTGACTACGCTGCGCCCCAAGTGTCTTTCTAATACCTATTTCTTTTGATTTTTTCTCGGCGGATGCCGTGGCAAGGTTGATAAAATTTATACATGCTATACAAAGAATAAATCCACCCAGGACAGCCATGATTGACAAGTCCTTTACATCAGTATAAGCACCAGTACCCATGTTCAGATGATAACGTTCCTCAAACCGAATATTACTCAATGGTTGCAGCCTTAGCTCAACATGCTTGGCATCTTCCTTATTGAAATATTTGGGTACAAAAGGCTTGAGTCTCGATTCAACTGACTGTTTAGTCAGATTATCTGGAAGTGAAACGTAAGTAAATCCCCGGGCAGTCAAACCCCATTCATCAAAATCGAAACCCCCAATAAAATCGCCAGTGAAGGAAGGCATTGACACGATCATTGAGTAAGTGATATGAGAGTTCGCAGGTGGGTCAGCAACAATTCCTACAACTTCGAGATCAACCTTGTCAATCTTGATTCGCGCATCTTCTTCGCCTTTGAGAATTTTGGCAGCTAGTGATTCGGTAAGAAAAACTTTACCTGGTTCTCCAAGTTCAACCCTGGGGTTACCTGACAATACTTTGAAGTCAAAAACTTCGAAGAAGAGAGAATCTGCAAAAATGACATCTTCGACTTTTGATTTCTCATCCCTGATTTTCAATACAACTTCATGCTGAAAATGTATTTGTGTTACAAGAGGTAAATCGGGAAAATCATTTCGGAAAGCGCGGGTCATCGGATAGGGTGTGGTGGCACTTCCAAAATTTCCGGATCCACTCTCTACCTCCCTAACTATGCGATATGTGTTTTCATATTTTGAATGGAACTTATCGAAACTAAGTTCGTGCGTTATCAATAAGAAGATTACAATACATGCCGTTATTCCAATACTCAGTCCCAGGATGTTGATTAGCGTATAATTCCGGTTCTTCAGAAAAGTCCGAAGCGCGATGGTGAAATAATTTCTAATCATGGACCGAGATGGTTAGTGTTCGAAAAAAGGAAAATTAAGGAGTTCTCTCAATCTTGTGCTACAGCCCTATCAATTTCCAATTGTCACACTCTTTACCAAACCAAATGCCATGTTATGTAACTATTTAATAATTAATAACTTACAAGAATATTGGGTCCATAGACAAATACCAACGTGTATCGAAATTGATACAGATTCGTGTTTGAATTTGATACATTTTTATTGATGTTTGTTCCCGTGATACAGGCAAACATCTTAGTTGTAGACGACGACCTCGACGTTCTCGAGACCGCGCGGATGTTCTTAAAACAGGAATTCAGCAACGTCCAGATCGAAGAGTCACCGCAGAAAATTCCATCGTTGTTAAAATCGAAAACTTACGATGTCATCCTGCTGGACATGAATTTCAGGAAGGGTGTTAATGACGGCGAAGAAGGATTCCAGTGGTTGGAACAAATTATCAAAATTGATCCCGATGCCGTCGTCATCCTCATCACTGCTTACGGCGAAGTTGACCTGGCTGTAAAAGCAATGAAAAACGGAGCGGTGGATTTTGTATTGAAACCGTGGAAGAATCAAAAATTGCTGGCGACGGTAATGGCCGCATGGCAACTCCGGCAGTCAAAGAAAGAAGTAGAAAAATTAAAAGTCACCCGCGAAAAGTTATCGGACGCAATCGACCAACCTTATCAGGATTTTATTGGCGAGTCCGCGCCAATCCAGAGAGTTCGCGAAATTATCGACCGCGTAGCAGACACAGACGCCAGCGTCTTGATTCTCGGAGAAAATGGAACTGGAAAAGAGCTTGTAGCCAGGGCGTTGCACCGCCGATCAAGCAGGAAGCACAATGTATTTATCAGCGTCGATCTGGGATCGATTTCAGAAACACTTTTTGAGAGCGAACTTTTTGGGCATGTGAAAGGTGCATTTACAGACGCGAAGCAAGATAAACCTGGTCGCTTCGAAATTGCCTCCGGAGGCACCATCTTTCTCGATGAGATCGGAAATCTTTCTTCACCATTACAAGCAAAATTGCTCACGGTGCTTCAGCAAAAAAAAATACAACGGGTTGGCTCAAACCAAGAAATAGCCGTTGATTTTCGATTGATCGCTGCAACGAATATGAATCTTCATGAAATGGTTTATGAAAAGAAATTCAGGCAGGATCTTTTGTACCGGATCAACACAGTTGAAATACGCGTCCCATCGCTGCGTGAACGCGCTGGAGACATTCCCCTTCTGCTTGATTATTTTCTGCAACGATATGCAGCAAAATATAAGCGCAATGGGATAAGGGTGGACAAGTCCGTCATCAACAAGCTTAAAAAGTATCCGTGGCCCGGAAATATTCGCGAGTTGCAACACGCTGTAGAGCGAGCTTTGATATTAAACGATGAAAAGGTTATCCAATCTCCGGAACTTCTTATTAACGACATGAATCCAATTCCCAAAAAAGATACCGGTCCCATGACCCTTGATGAAATGGAAAAACAATTTATTCATCAATCGCTCATGGAAAACGGTGGTAATGTTACCGATACTGCGCGCGCCCTTGGTATGACAAGAACTGCGTTGTATAGGAGGATGAAGAAACACGGTCTTTGACGCTATCCGTTAATAGTTATCCGTTATCAGTTCGGGCCGCCACTGGGGTGCGCGAAAGTCGAGAGTTAATTGTTATTTGTTAATAGTTAATAGGATGCTCGATCCGTATTTTATTCAGGGCGCCCCTATACCTTTATACCTTTATACCTTTATACCTTTATACCTTTATACCTTATGCTGTTATCCGTTAATAGTTATCCGTTATC
>JAEZBX010000106.1 GCA_023412765.1 Bacteroidota bacterium | reverse complement strand
GGCTTAAGCCAGACCCGCATAGAATAATCCTTTTCACTTACGATCTCCGAATACCCCACTCCGTCGATTCGCTTCAATTCCTGAAGTACATTAATATCAGCAAAGTTGTATATGAACTTTTCGTCAAGGTTCGGATCCGTACTGGAAAGGTTTACATACATTAAAAGACTATTGACTTCCTTTTCGGTTACAACTCCATTCTTAACAACTTCTTCCGGTAATTCATCAAGGATAGTCGCCACACGGTTTTGTACACTTACGGCAGCAAGGTCGGGATCGGTCCCCACTGCGAAGGTTACTTCAATCGCTACAGTACCATTGTTGCTGGAAACGGAGGACATGTGCGTCATTCCAGGAACGCCATTAATAGCCTTCTCCAACGGAGTGGCTACTGTCTTTGCGCAGACCTCCGCGTTGGCCCCCCGATATTTAGCCCTTACGGAAACCGAAGGTGGAATGATGTCCGGATACTGGCTGATCGGTAGCGAAAAAAAAGACAATCCCCCTAAAAGTAGGAACAACAGGGAGATAACTATCGATAGTACAGGCCTTCGTATAAAAATGTTAAACATCAAAACATCATTTCATTAAAAACATGGATTTTCCGCCGGCATCGCGCTGAACGATACTTTACAGTTTCACTGGTAATCTGATTAGACCAACCCCTGCGCTATGCTAAATCGCAATTGTCAATAGACTGTCCATGGGGACCTGCTTGGGTATGATACGCATTCCGTCACGAATTTCCTGGATTCCCTCGAATACAATCTTCTCGCCCGGCTTTAGTCCGGTCGCGACGATATAGTAATGATCGAATCTGGTACGTGGCGTGAAATTTCGCAATTTCACCTGGTTTGTAGAATCAACGACAAAGACAAAGGTTTTGTCCTGAATCTCGAACGCAGCTTTCTGAGGGATCATTATGGCGTTAGCAACCGTGTTGGTCCACCGAATTTTTCCGGTGGCACCATGCTTTAGTACCGAATGTGGGTTAGGGAATCGTGCGCGAAAAGAAATTGATCCCGTGCTTGCCTGAAATTGTCCACCCATAGCTTCAACTGTGCCCTCAAAGGGGTAAATCGAACCATCGGCAAGGACTAATGCCACTTTATCATTGTCCGTGGTCGTTTTTTCAGTTTGAGATTTAAAATGCCGGAGATATTCACCTTCGGAGACGTTGAAATAAACGAAAACTTCATTAATATTTGACACGGTGGTGAGAAGGGTTCCATGATCAATCAGGCTCCCGGTTTTAAAAGGAATTCTATCAATGATCCCATCAAACGGCGCACGGATACTGGTATAGGAAAGTTTCAGCTTGGCGTTTGATTCAGCTCACATTGACTGTTTGATACGTGCATTGACGGCTTTGAGTCTAGCCTCTGCAACGCTCAGCTCCGTTTCAGAAATTACATTTTTTTCGACCATCACTTTGACTCGATCGATCTCAAGCTCTGAAGCCTTAGCCTCGGCGATTGTACTCTCGAGATTGGCAGTAGCTTTCGCTAAATCAGCGCGATACTCTTCATCATTAATTTTAAAGAGTAGCTGGCCTTTTTTAACCATCTGACCCTCGTCAACATAGATCTGCTCAAGAAATCCCTGGACACGCGCACGCAGTTCAACATTTTGAACAGCCTGAACATCGGCCACATATTCGCGAAAAAGCTTTGCATCCTTGACAATGACGCTTGTTACTGGAAGGGCCTTCGACGAAAGGTCTTTTTCGGCGCTGGAATTTTTATCTTGGCAAGCGGTAAAAAAAATTACGATTACTGGAAAAAAAAGATGCAACCTCTTCACTAGGCGTAAGTTTATGTTTCCAAAATATAGGCAAAAGTTGTTCCAATTTCACGATTTTAAAAACTACTGTTACAATCATAGAACCGCTTGCATAAAAAAAAATAATTTGACTCGTAATTTTTTTTCCCGTCACTCGATCACTTTAAATACAAAGGTGATTGGAAGTTGTTATCGATCTTCTTTGATAGCCTTGGCAATTGCCTCAAGATGATCGTTAAACGAACTCAACTGCTTTAACATCTGAACGGAACTGTCACCATCGCGCATCATACCAAATTTGTTGTTCTTCACAAAGATCTCTTTGATTTGCGTCCAACGCTTTGCCTGCTGGTCGCTGAGGAAGCCGGCAATCTCTTTTAACCGAAGTAGGTTAGCTTCTGCATCGGATGTCAAGGTCTGAGATTCAGCCTCGTAATGTGAAAGAATTAAACTGTTTATTTCCTCTGGATTCATAAGAGGTACGATCTTACCGACCATCTTATTCATGTTTCGATACGATCCCTGCAATTTGAAAGCAGGTTGGGTCCGATATGCATCCTTCATTGCCGCACTTGCAATGTATTGCTGATTTACAAGCATAACGACGTCGCGGATACGCAAGATGTTTTTAAGGACTGCAAGAGCATCATCAACTTCCTGCTGATTATAATTTCCTTCTAATTCGGGCAACATGTCGCTATTCGTCTCAACATGCGTTATGAGTTTGTACAGATCCTCAAAGCTGCGATTGCTAATCCGTTGAAGATATCGATTCTCAGCGACACTGTTCTCGATCAAGCTGAGTTTAAAGAGCTGATCTGAACTACCAATCACGTCGCCGAGGTTGTAAACGTCAGCACGATTTGCCAGCATGTCTGGAATCTTGAATTGCTCACCGCTCTCGGTATAGGGATTTCCAGCCATCACCACACAAAAGCGTTTTCCCCGCAGGTCATACGTCTTGCTCTCTCCTTCAAAAATGCCATCCATTTTTCGTTGGCCATCGGCAAGGGATATGAACTTTTGAAGGAACTCCGGGCTACAATGCTGAATGTCGTCGACATACAACATAACATTGTCGGCCATTTCAAAGGCCAGATTTATTTTCTTTAGTTCTGCACGCGCACCTGATGTAGTAGCTTCCTGCGGATCGATCGACGTTATACTGTGCCCTATGGTGGGCCCGTTGATCTTTACGAAATGGAGTCCCATCGTTTTTGCTAAATACTCCATCAAAGTTGTTTTACCATAGCCCGGGGGTGATACCAGCAAGAGCATGCCCATTCTGGCCGTTCGCTTATCGTCACCAGCTGCGCCAATCTGTTTGGCAAGGTTTGCCCCTATCAATGGAAAATACACTTCGTTGATCAAACGGTTACGAACAAATGAACTCAATACCTTGGGCTCAAGCTCACTAACCTTTAATTGCTGACGATATTCCCTTACAAGGTCTTCCTTTACTCTGTTGAAAGCTGTGAATGCAGGAACTTGTACTTGAAAGTATCCCTTCATCTTTTTAAGAAAACGATGAAAGTTCAGTAAGTATTTTCCGTCAGAGCCGATCACATTATGCGTTCCTCTCAGTCCAGAAAGTTCTATTGCATCGGCCGCAGGTCGTTCTCTGTAAGCTTGATCTTTGAAAAGGATCAGGCAAACGGCTTCATCGATATACAATCCACCTTCGTCTGACGGATGGCTTTGTAGAAAAGCATTAAACCAACTTTGGACAATATAAAAACGTTCAGAAATGTTAAAGTCTGTATTACTAACTTCCTGTAAGAACACGGCGGTTCTTCGCTGTGCATGCAAATATTCTTCGAATGCCCTTTTCAGATGTACCGCCTGCTGACTGCAGGTAAAATGTTTTGCTGTAGAAAGTTCCAGATATAGATATTGCGCAACCTCATTAACTTCTACACCTCCAGATATAACCTTCGACTCTATGAAACGAGTCGACAATTCTTTTTCCACAAAAACTGCTCTTTTGCTTTGAGGAAAACTTTCCTGAATTGCATACGCAGCACCAATGATCTGCAGAAGCTTATTGCGCACGCCTTCGTCTAATCCAAACCAGAATTGTTGAGCTGCTACGCGAACGGAAGGAGAAAATTGGAGGATACCAAGTTCTGTTCTAAGTTTCTTAAGTCCCTCGTAAATCGCCAAGGCATCTGTATTGTGGACACCCTTCAGATATGCAGCAGCAAAATCACGTTCTGTTTTGTCATCAATAAATGCTTTGAAAGACCAATGATCATCTCGATGAAGACTTTCAAGATAGGTCTCATATGCCAGATATTCTGAACGGTATATCTCCGCATTTTCAGAAATCAGTTCTTGCCCCCAGATACCCTGATGAGTGTACAGAGCTTCAGCTTCAACTTTTTTGTAGAAACTGGTTCCCAACAAATGATAATACAACTCATCATTCTTGCGAATGATCGTGAGATCAAGCACTTGCTTGTTTACAATGAACTTATGGCTGCCCAGTCCGATTACATTGTGACCATCAACAAATAGCTCGCTTTTGTCTTTGAGATTTCGGAGCGCAGTTTCCTGTGCAACCTTTACAAGGTTTTCAAGGTTTTCCGCCTTTGCTACGTCCCCTAATGACTTCAACTCTTCGGTGAGGTTGCGGGCTTTCTCAACCATTAGGTCTGTGGAAAAGAAGGCGTAAATGCTTTCCTTATCACTGAAGGAGTTGGCTTTATTTTCAATATTTTTCAGTACCCGCAAGCCGATTTGTTCCAGTGCTGTTGTCCTTTTGTTCAGTTGAGCAATCAGCATCTCCTTCTTACCATTAAAGGCTTTTATCACCTCATCGCGCTTGTCGCCAATTTTTACTATGAATTCCTCGAAGTCAGCAAACTTACTTTCGAGCTCTTCTACCTGGATGCTGACCTTGGTGAAATACTCTTCGCATTTTTCCGGAGAAGTCGATAGATCGAGGAAGTTTATAATACTTTGGTCAAGTAACGTAAGCTGGGCATAGAATTGTCCGCGGGCCTCCTGTCCCAATAGCGATGTCGTTGTGCGAACCAGCTCGGCTTTGACTTCGTTAAGCGAAGCAAAAATCAGAGAGATCTTTTCGACTATGCGAGTGGTTTGAGTGGTATCCTCAATTTTCAAACTATTGAGAATATCGATAAGCATCTCCAAACCCGTCGAAATTTCTTTTATTGATTGCTCCACCGGTTGAGCTTCGATCACCTTTAAGACACGACCAGCCTCTTTCTTAAGGTCAGTTACCTTCACTTCATATGGAGCAAGTGCTTCATCCTTCAGCAAAAAACGTATGGTGTCCTGCGATAGAGAAGTGTTGTATTGCGCAAGCGTCTCCTTAAGTGCATTTACGGCGGTGATATCAATGTATCTGATATTTTGCAAATCGATCACTGCTCCCTGCATACTCCTGGTCGCCGCAAGGAGCTTAACAAGTTGATCCAGGGAAGTTATTGTAGCGTTTTTTACATCGATCACCAGCTGCTCGACTCTCTTCTGCATCGCCAAAAGATTGTCTTTCGCATGTTGGCGCTGTGCCTGAACTTTTGCAAACTCATCGATTGCCGTGTTAGCGATATTTTTGATCTGCGTCAGCGGTGTAGCAAGATCAAATGTTTCTCCGTCCTTTAACCAAAAGTACGAGTCGACAATATCGCTCGTTCGTTTATGGATGTCTTCGTAAAGATCTTCATAGCTATCTTCCTTCTGAAGCAGCTGTATTATTTCCTGGCTTTCGCTCATCGCACTCACGATATCCTTATTGCCGATCTTATACAGCACATTATTGGTCATCGTGATATCTTCCTGGAGAGTTGCAGTATAAGGCGTCTGCCAAATCTGAATCTGATGATGCCTGATTGCTTCATTCTCAGACCTGAAATAAATTAGTCGCCCATCATTATACACCGTAAAGCCATTACACACAATTGGTGTTTCGGCCTTTTGGGCTATCACATTATATGACATCAATACATAAGTATTGGTCACCCTTTGATAAAATACATACAGAAAATCCTCGCCATTTGGTGAAGCAACGCTTCTGCTGAATTCAAAAGACGAAACGTCGAGGTCGAATATTTTATATTCACCGTTTTGCAGGTAATACCCATTCGGAAAGATTATTCCCTGGTTATCAGGCAACAGACGTCCTGCATCAAGCAGGCTATTAATAGGAAGAACTCCTTTCGTGCGCACATTAAAAATGTATCCTCGAAAATCTTCGCCATAGGGTTTGATCTTAATTGGAATAAGATTTCCAAGGTCAGCGTAGTAGTATAAGGCGTCATCAAGCTGCTGATCTTTGTTACGTACAGGCTCTGAATAAATTCCCTTTCCGGTATCTGTATTGTTTTCGATTTTAAAAGTGATGTCGCCATGCAACGCCTCGATAAAGATCTTATCAAGAATGGATATGTGCGGAAAAAGTCCGAGCCTGCGATTGTTAAGATCTGTCTTAATCCAATCGAAGTCGTGTTGAGCCGGCTGTTTGACCTCGTGAACGCTGCGATCATCGATATATACCAATTTGTCACCATCGATCAACCACTTAAAAGCCTTTCGGTCGTCCGGGCTTTTGCTAGTCTGAAAGATCATGTACAGGTAATTCTCTGTCTTGGTGAACTTGGCAAAAATCGAGTCCCTGTAATACTTGTACAGATTGCTGAAGTCCGTCTTGAAATTCTCATCATCGATCAATGCAAGGGGCTGCGGATCGAAATGATCTCCGGTGAATTTATAGATGCTAAATACGTCGCTCAGCTTAATGTTCTCACGCAACCCGAAGTGGACGTTGTATCCAAAAAGTGTTAGATCACCGAACGCCATTATACCGCGCGCTACGCCGCTGTTAAGCGTCGTTATTCGCTGATTGGCTATCAGTTCGAAGCCTTTGGAACTAAAAATCTTCTTGCGCGCATTATTGAGCTTCCCAAGCCTTTCGACTAAGTCCAGTCGCTGTTCCTCAAGACGCTTCCGGATGATTTCGTACGTACCGGAATCCAATACTGTATTTACATCTTCAGTTCCTGCCATCTACTGATAAGATTGATGCTGACAAATGTTCCTGCATTAGTACAATTTTAAAAGTCTTTTCGCGCATTCGAGCTGACATTAAATGTCAGCTCGCTCATCATATTCAGCCAAATAAATCCTTACAACTGTTCAGCTACAGCTTTTTATTGGATAACCCAAAACTGCTTGCCAGGTTCGCCAGGTTGAGTAGCGATGGACGATCCTCGTCGGAACTTTTCTGTTGCATCTTCAAAATCAAACTTGATATGGTCAGATTCTTTATATCGTTCGAAGTAATGTTATACTTTGTCGCAAAATCCCGGATGCGGGTCATCAGATCAGAGCCGTTTTCGCCATCGCCCAGCAATGCCGTTTTCAATTGCGTCGCATTTTCGCTTTCATTGATCAATCGATCGAATCCTTTAGCATTAGAAACCTGATTTACTATGTTACGGAAGAACATCGTTTCGCCACCGACAATATCAATCTTGGCAGTTTTCAACGCCTCCCCTAGTACCATAGCCTGAGCTTCAGCTACATCCTTCTGAATGTTGATGTGCGCGAGTTCAATTTCTTTTTCTTTTGCAAGTAACAGCTTGAATTCTTCGTGATCTTTTCCAACGCCATCTAGTTTTTTCATGGCTTCCGCTTTTTCCTGGATACCTGACGCTTCCGCCAGGGCCTTTTCTTTCGTTACTTCAGCCTGGGCAAGTCCCTCTTTGCGTTTTGCATCTGCCATTTTTTCTACAACAGTCGCATCCACAATACCTTGTCTTTCGGCAGCTTCAGCTTTTGCCATCATAACCTCTGCTTCAGACAGACCCAATGTCGCTTCCTCCCTCGCCTGAGCTTCCGCAAGTATTTTCCGGGCTTCCGCTTGTTTCACCGCTGCTTCTTTTTTTGAATCAGCGTCAATGATCAACTGCTTCGCTTTTTCTTCGGCAGCCTTCTTTTCCGCCTCGGCAGCCTTTACTGTATAGATCAGTTTTTCTTCAGCCTGCTGGCTCGCTTTTGTAATACCCACCGCCTTATTACGTTCCACCTCGCGGAAAGCCTCGAGGTCTTTCACTCCCTGTTGCTCTTCTACAACACCTTTTTCTAGCCGTACACGGTCGCGAATCACATCCTGTATGTTCTTGCGCTCCACTTCTACTGTTTTCTCCTTTTCAATTTGGGCAAGTGTTACGATCTTTTCACGCTCGGTAACTTCTAATGCCCGGTCTTTTTCTACACGCTCAGTTTCTACCGCATCCGTGCGTTGCTTATTTTTTTCAGCAATAATGATCTGACGTAACTTATTTTCCTCCTGCACGGCAAGAGATTCTTCGGTTTTAATCCGAACTGTTTCCGATTTTAATCTTTCTTCTTCTCTTACTTTGAGAATCTCTGCCTGCTCCCGCGCTTGTATATTGTCGATCTCTCTACGCTGCTTTTCTTCTTTTTCCGCCAACTGACGCTCCAATTCCAGGATGGCCTCGCGCGCCTCAACATTTTGCTTCTTGATCACTTTTTCTTCTTCCCTCTTGATAAGATTAGCTTTGATATTTTGAGCTGCAGTAAGCTCCGTGATCTTCCTGATTCCTTGTGAGTCTAGAATATTTTGTGGACTGAGAAATTTCATCTCAGTTTGTTCAAGAAAATCAATAGCACAGTCGTCGAGAATATAACCGTTAAGATCGGTACCAATGATATTCAGAATCTCAGTTCGAAATTCGCGACGAGCTTCATACAATTCGATAAAATCAAATTTCTTACCGACTGTTTTTAAAGCTTCAGAGAATTTCGCCTCGAAGAGGATGCAAAGCGTTTCTATATCACTGGCTCGTTCCGTACCGATGGCTTGCGCTACGTTCAATACATCTTCGACGCTTTTATTTACGCGAATAAAAAATGCGACTTTGATATCAGCGCGTATGTTGTCTTTACAAATGAGACCATCCTGTTCAAGTCGGTCGATCTGTAATTTTTTAACCGAGATATCCATGATCTCCATTTTGTGGAGAATGGGAATTACATACATACCCTTGTTGAAGGCTACTTTGCCGCCGCCGACACCGGTCCGGACGATGGCCTTGCCCTGCGGAATTTTTTTGTAAAAAGTCGCAAAGCTGAATAGGATGATGAGGAAGATAAATGCAATTCCGCCGATAAATAATAAACTAATGCCGCCAAGTACGTCCATGGTAGTGGTGTGGTTTAATGGTTATTGATGTAAAGGGATGGTTTAGGTGCTTACAACTATTTAAACGATGTTGGAAAGGTTGACTTCCGGAACAACGAGGTAAAACTTTTTGTCTGCCGATTCATCGGCAATCATTACTTCTGCATCATAGCTAATGGATTCACCGGTTTTACTTTTAACATTAATGCGAATAATATCACTTTGCACTTTTACTTCCGCCGCGCCGATTGTATCGCCTGCAATAGTACTCTTCATTCTGGCGATCCGCCCCAGCAAGTCCTGGGCCTCTTCTCCATTGTAACCCATATTCTCATATACTTTAATCAACGGCCTGGTAGCGTAACGTGTAACGAGGTAAGCTACCAATACAATTGGAACAAGGGTGATAACGGATTTCCAGCCCCAATTTGCCAATCCCAGCAGCACCGATGAAGTCAAGGTCATAATCCAGGCCACGAACTTGAATACGGAATAAACCACCATGAATGGTACTTTTCCGACATTCACATATTCCAGGGCTTGCTGAAAAAAGGAACCGTCACCGACCTCTCCGTCAACATCTACATCCACGTCAGCGCCATGCGCAGGCGAATCGATATCAATTCCGGAATCACTAAAAAGGTCACCAGCTATGAAGGTAGTTACCCAGTAGATTGCAGTGATCCCGGTGAGAACGGTCATGATAGCATTGCTCAACGGGTGAAACAGTAAGTCGATTATGCCTGACATTGGAAGTTGTTGTTAACGTTAAGATATACCCAGTTTCTCTTTGATGGCCTGAAGGTCTTTTTCGATAGATGCAGTATCGTCTTTCAGGATGCTGTTCAATTCTTCTTTCTTGCTATTGTTACCCTTAGATAATTCGCCATAAGCCTGTGCGAGCGCTTCCTGGTCTTCCACTTTTGATTTCATTCGCTCCAACATTGTAATTATTCCATTGCCGTCAACCTGGGCAAGTTGCTTGTTAACTTGTTCAGTGGCTTTGCTAACTTTCACTCTCGCTTTCAACGTGCGCAACTCCTTCTCCCACTTCTCCATATTTTCCTTCAGAATCTCGGTGTTGCGCAGCATTTCACTGGACGACTGCTGCAAGGCGACCGTCTGCTCACTGAGCTCCTCGGATTCTATGTGATACTTCTTATGAAGAGACAACGCCTCGCGCGCAAGATCTTCAGCTTTTACCAAATCGATCTGTCCCGATTGCGCTTTTTGCATGATCAATATAGCCTTTTCAGCATAATTTCTTGATTCTTGTTGACAATGAAATTGATCATTACCGGCACGGATAGCCAGGGCTTTTACCTTCGCATACGCTTCAGTAGCTTCCGCCAGGTCGGCGCGAAGTTCACGAAGACCCTGTTCTGTCATTTTGATAGGATCTTCCATTTTATCAACGGCGGCATGGATCTCTGCCTGGCCTATTCTGAAAAGTCTCTTGAAGATATTCATCGTTTCAAATTTTAGTTTTTACTCTTTTGTGTATTTATTGTTTTGAGAACTCAATAATTTGTTGAGAGAATTCGCTTAGCAATAGTCCTAGCGAATTCAATGCACTTTCAAATTCATTAAAGTCCAGGTTCTGAAGTTGCATCGTATAGCGAAAGAGAACCCTGTCACCTTCCTCATTAACTACAAAGGCACCATGGATGGTATCCCGATTCTTCTGTAACAATTTTTTGAACATATCAAGGTTGTCTTCTCGAAAGGAGAATAGGAACTGTTCCATGATGAGAATAGGAGGCGCAATTCCAAGAATCAAATTATGAATACCATCGTGCTGATTGTCAATCTTCAAAATTCCATTGCGCTCATTCTTGTACAGGATTCTGCAGTTAAGCCGGAGTGCGTAGTCTTCGATGATTTCAAAATGATTCATAACGTTGGGAGCTGCTACTCAACAAACCTATAAATAATAAATCACAATTGCAAATATTTTTAGCATTGTGATAATAGAAATTACAACTATATTTGCAGGCATGACGAAGATTGGTGCAAACATTAAAAAGATCAGAACCACGAAAGGACTTAGCCAGCAGGCTTTTGGTGATCTGTTTGCGCTAACACGGGGCAATATTTCATCTTATGAAGAAAATCGGGCAGAACCGCGCCTGGAAACGGTCATGCAAATTGCTAATTATTTTAGCATACCCCTGGAGCAGTTTGTGAATCAAAATCTCTCAATCCATGAAATCCTGAAATACAATGGCGACAAGCTGATTGGGGATGAAAACCATATTATAAATCTCCACCTGCGCCAGGTTCCCTATATAAACGATGTTATTTATCTAAAGTGCTCTTACCAGGAGTTGTCGTTTAATGATTGGGAAAGTTTTCCAAAGCTAGTTTTGCCCGAGGTTAACAATCATCACATGGTAGCATTAAACTTCAATCCGAATATTCCCCATTACGAATCACTGCCACCCTATCAAGTGAGTGATGTATTGATTTTCGAAGAAGTAGTGGAACAGAATATTCATCTATGTCATCACAAGACAGGTCTCTTTACAAGCGAACGCGAGATCATGATTGGACAGTTTGAAATAAAGGACGAGAAGATTGATCTTGTACTTAACGATTTTAAGAAAGAGAGATTTGACTTTAAACACAAACAGAGATTTTGGAAACTGTTTGCAACTTATCAGCACGAGAAATAATTCGCCTTTTATAAGAACAAAATCATTGTCTGTTCCAAATAGATTCTAATCTTCGCACTTCAAGTGCTTTAACATTTATCACTCCCTCAGAAGCGAGTATTTTAAACTCTGTCATTGGCATCACTGCGAAGAAGAGGTTAGTCATAACAGTCACTCCTCCGTCAAAATATACCTCGATACTCGCGACATCCATCACGATGGTAAACTTAATGGAATCCTCTTTGGAGTAGCGACCTGCCGAAACTAACCCTTTGAAATCCTGCGAAAAATTGTTGACGCCCGACCTTGATCTGTCAACAAAGAATTGATTATTCTTTGAATCGTACCCTGTGCTCAGTTTCTGATTTTCTCTGTTAGAAAATTGTATGGTAAAACTCTTCGCTTCCACAACGCCCTGAATTATAGTAGTTCCAGTCGGGAACTTTACATCTGCTGTCAGATTTAAGGAGTCGGAAATCCTTAGATCGCTAAACTGAACCTTCTCTACTGAAGAATCAAATAGCTCAGGGACCAATGTGGAACTGACAAATATCTTCCGATCTTTCTTTACCAGAGTTAATTCCCTTGGCAACGAGGCAGCACCTCTCCATTTTTCGGTCGGAATGGTCTGCGCATAAGCCCAGTTATTCATCCACCCTATAAAGATTCTTCTGTCGTCGGGAGCATTTGAATAGGTCACTCCTGCATAATTGTCCTGACCCCAGTCGATCCATCTGATATCACTTTTGTCTGTGTCTGGTGTAAATGTCTTGCCATCAAAATCCCCAATAAAATACTGTGTTGCAGAACCTACGTTTGGCCCACCAGGATTAATGCTCACCAGCATTACCCATTTTTGTTTTCCTTCACCCTCAATGGCCAATGGAAACAGATCCGGGCATTCCCAAACTCCTCCGTGGGCTCCATAATCTTTTCCAAATTCACTGAGCTTTGTCCATGATTTGAGATCTGTTGATGCATATAGTTCAACGTGATCCAGTACGGCCAAAATCATGACCCATTTTTTCGTCGGCTCATGCCACGACACTTTTGGGTCGCGGAAATCCCTGATGCCCGGGTTTTTCAGGACAGGATTCTTTTCATATTTAGTCCAACTCCGCCCGTTGTCGACACTGTAAGCAATGCCTTGTGTCTGAAACTCGATGCTTCCTGTTTTTTCCTTTTCAGCGTCATGATAGGTATATATCGCAACCAACGGAGGATTTTCAGCTGTACCAAATCCTGAAGTATTGTCTTTGTCCACCACGGCACTCCCCGAGAATATATAACCAAGGCTATCTGGATATAAGGCTATAGGAAGATGCTCCCAATGAACCAGGTCCGAACTCACAGCATGGCCCCAATGCATCGGCCCCCAAACTGTGGTATCCGGGTAATGTTGATAAAAAAGGTGATACTCTCCATTGTGAAAGACCAAACCATTAGGATCATTCATCCACTTTGCCTCAGGTGTAAAATGCAATTGCGGACGGAATGGCTCCCGATAAAATGAATCATCCGCTTTTGTTTGATTGGGATTTGTTTTCTCCCTGCAAGCAGCGAATAATAGAATTGAGATTGCAATGAAGAAGATCGTTTTCATTTACTCTAAAGATAATACCTAAGTATCAGTACATGAAGAAGAACTGGCAAGATTTCCCCTTCATAGTCTAGACGCGCACGCTTGCATCATTTCTAGATAGAATACGCTCGAGCTTTTCGCCTGGCCAAAGACATTTTTTGCGTTTGTTGAGAGTGGTATTCTTTCCACGAATGATGATTTTTTTCCAATAACCAATGATACGTGGGCAGATTTTTCGTTCGAAAATACTTGGGTTGGTTCACCGCCGTGGAATCGGTATTAGGCAAGGCTTTTGTTCGGTCGAACGAAAAACGATATGAAAAAAATCATCTTCTTGTTGCTGATTGCAAGTGCCGCAAGTTGCAACACCGGTTCCGATAATTCGACCAACGGCAAATCATCGCAGAATACAGAGGAAAATGTGGATGAAAATTCTGGTGAAAATATTTCACCTCAACTGGAAGACTCAACGAACAGGTTCAAAGTCGACTCAATTTCCTCCGCGAGCGAAGCTGACCAGGAAAAGAAAAAGGATCTCGAAGACGGTGAGCCGAATCAATAATTTGGTTGGGTCGTAATTTGCGATTGTTGATGGCAGTAACGAACTGATTGAGACACTATGTCCGTTTATCACTTGCGGTATAAGGGGAGTATGCCACGATTCATCTACTTTCTAAGAAAGATAATCACAAGTTGCCGATATAACACCTTGGTAATACAATATTTTGATACTTTTAAGCCATGAAAAAATCGTACTACTTACTCCTGGCCTCAGCGATATTGATATCGTCCTGCGGTCAACAAGGTGACCAGGCTGGTTCATCTATAGATAGCGTGAGTACTGACGCCGCGCCTGTAGAAACAAAAGACGGCAACACCGATTATAAACCTGCCTTTGAAGGTCAAACACGTGTGTCTTCGGTTAAAACAACCACACCTTTCGGGTTTGAGGTAATAACCAGTGCTTTGAAAAATCCGTGGGGTATAGCTATACTTCCGGATGGGCGATTTCTTGTGACCGAAAAGAGTGGAACGATGCGAATTGTCGAAGTCAACGGTACGGCTGGTGGTCCGATCAAGGGAGTTCCTGAAGTCGACGATGCTGGCCAAGGTGGTTTGCTTGGTATTACGCTTGGCCCTGACTTCGAACAGTCAAGAATGATTTACTGGGTATTTTCGGAACGGGTTGCAAATGGTAACCATACCTCAGTCGCAAAAGCGAAACTATCAAGTGATGAGAAATCGCTCCAGGAAGTAAAAGTTATTTATCGCGCAACGCCTGCATTCAATGGAGAATTACATTATGGTGGACGCGTCCGTTTTGCAAAGGATGGAACTCTTTATGTATCTACTGGCGAACGATCAGCTTTGGAGACACGACCTCAGGCACAAGATCTGAAATCAGGTCTGGGAAAAATTATCAGGATCACCACCGATGGCAAACCCGCTGAGGGAAATCCGTTTGCCGGCAACGCGGATGCACGGCCCGAGTTGTACAGCTATGGCCACCGGAATGTTCAGGGTATAGCTTTTCATCCTGAAACCGGTGACTTGTGGGAAACTGAATTCGGTCCACGGGGCGGTGATGAATTAAACCGTGTCGAACCCGGGAAAAATTATGGCTGGCCGGTTATCACTTATGGAATTGAATATGCCGGTGGAAAAATTGGTGACGCTATCCAACAAAAGGAAGGGATGGAGCAACCGGTTTATTACTGGGACCCAGTCATCTCGCCCAGCGGAATTACATTTTACAACGGTGACGCTATTCCCGAATGGAAAAACAATTTATTCATCTCCTGCCTTAGCGGTATGCACATCTGCCGTGTTGTGATCGAGAACAATAAGGTAGTCGGCGAAGAGCGTCTTTTAGCGGAAGAAGAGCAACGTTTCCGCGATATTACCCAAGGTAACGATGGAGCTCTATATGCTGTCACCGACCAGGGAAGGCTTTATAAAATCGCTAAGAAATAAAATTCTATTTCACCACAGAGTCAAAGAGCACACAGAGTTTCACAGAGAATGGTAGTCAAGATCCTCTGTGTTATCTTTGTGTTCTCGGTGATTCCGTGGTGAATTCTCCCCCCTCCCAACTACTTAAGTAAAACTTTTTATTTCCCGTCAGGCAACGGATTGCTGTCATCACGCATTTAATTCAATAGCAGCAAAACCAAATTGAAGTTTCGGTCATCTAACCGAAAATACGTTTGGGAAATCAATGACCGAAGCCGACCTGGTACAGAAATGTCAGAAACAAAACAAACATGCTCAACATGTTCTGTTCGAGACTTATTCTGACCGTTTATACCGATTGATGCTTCGCTATGTCAGGATTCAGGAGGATGCGGAAGATCTGCTGATGACGGCATTTGTCAAGATATTCAAACACATCGGAACGTTTGTCTTAAAAGATGACGGTGGGCTCGAAGCGTGGATGCGAAAGGTAGTGGTCAACGAAGCCCTGATGTTGCTTCGGAAGAGACACAATTTGAACCTAACGGAAAGCCTGGACACACACGATCCGGAACATAATCAAGTGGCATGGCAAGAGATCGAAGCAGAAGACCTGTACAACATGGTCATCGAGTTACCACCAGGCTACCGTACAGTTTTTAATTTGTTTGTGGTGGAAGGATACAGCCACTCTGAAATTGCGGCCATGCTAGAAATCAGTGAGAACACGTCCAGATCTCAACTCTTCAAGGCAAAGCAATTGTTAAAAAGGAAAATGGAAAAAGACGGAATTCAATATGGAACCTGACTTTGACAAGCTAGCATCGAACAAGATCCGTGAGGCGGAGCTAAAGGTTACACCATGGAATAAGGAAGCAGTGTGGCAGAATGTGATGTCCGAAACAAGGCGAAGTGACGGCAGCTACTTCTTTCAATACAGTGCAGCTGCCGCAGTATTATTGTTGTTTCTTTTCGGCGTCCAGCAAATTGCCAACGACAAGAAATCACGGTACGCTGATGTAAATAAAAGTTCTCATCAACAAATTACTGAACCTCAAAAGAAAGTTATTGAACTGGATACGTGCGATAATATTATCAACAAGATAGTTCAACCTGGGGAGAAAAAAGAAGTCGCATCGCTAATAGAAATCCAGCAGAATATTTCTGTCGAAATCTTTTCTGTGAATCATGACGAAAAAGCAGCAGGACCAATTATTGAACCTATTGTTGCCGACTTTGAATTAAATGAAGAAGAATTTTTACTACCCGAGACGGATACAATTCGTGAACAAAAGATTCGACCCATCGTCGGTGTAATCACAAAATCACATTTTGAACAGGTAGCAAAAGTGAAACGAAAAAAATCGCTACACAAGCTTGAGTCATTGGAGCCTGTTCCTTGGGAGAACGTCCCCAACGCCCTTGTCTTCGCCAGAAAAAAATAATCATCCGATAAAAATTCATCCTTAAACGAAATAAACCTTTCGAACATGAGAACTACGTCCGCCTTTTTCGTGATGCTTGCATTAATATTACCCGCTCTCACTTTTGGTCAAGCGAAGCAATACCCCGATTCAGTTCGTGTTGAAATGCCTGATCAGGGCGCGATTGCAATCTTTGAGTTACGCATATATGAAAAGGATAAAGAGGTCATTCGTACTTTCCCTACCCGGTTAACCGAGATCCTCAATCACATTAGGAAAAGTGTTTCTGAAAATGAATTGCGTGACAATCATAAGGTAACTGTAAAGCTTGATAAGGATCATCATGATAAAGTGCAGTCACAGATTACAATAACAAAAACGAAAGAGGAAGTCACAAAAGTTAGGATAGAGGAGAACACAGTAGTGGAATTACTTCCACCCGGCTGGGAAGTTTCATTAGTGACCGAGCGCTCAAGAGTCCATTTGTACGCACCAGAATTCGAGGAGCTTGAAGCCATCTCCAGGTTGAACTTTGAACCCGTTATCACTCACTTAGGAACGCAGGAACGGTTCGCGAAACCCGCACGGATGGGTGTATTCGCCAGGGTAATCATGCAAAATGAAAAAATAACACCAGCAGGTGCACCCAGCACCAGGTTAAGTGCCGACATGCTTGGCTTACACGCTGGCGCTGGTGCGGGTTTGGCTGGGGATCGGTTTTACCCAGAATTCAATTTCCTGACAGCAATTTACCTGGCGAACCGTTTCTCTACGAACAGGCAACGTATAGCCGCAGGTTATGAGCTGAAAGTGTTTTCAGGGCGCACGGAGGAGAATGTTTTCAATGTCATGCCCGCAAGTTTCGTCACACTGTCCTATGGTATTAACTTTCGCAATGACAGACCCCGCTGGACATCCATCGGCGTAGGTTACATGGTTCACAATCGATCGGATATTTTTAGCGGAACAACTTTGAAGCTTTATTTGGAATCAGATATTGGGAGTGATAAGCTGAACATCGTACCGGAGCTTTTCCTGACCGACGATTTTAAAAAGTCGGTGTTTGGGATAAAGTTGAATTACAAATTCTAATTTCTTGACGTTAGTGATCGAGTTTGTGAACATCTTAAAAATTATCCAGAAGCTTGCAACCGCTCATTCTGGTTGTTTCTTAACTCTTTCTTCAGAATCTTCCCAGTAGCGCTGAGTGGCATTGCTGGGATAAACTCTATGCTTCGTGGATACTTAAACGACGCTACTCTTTCTTTTGTCCATTGAATGAGTTCCGACTCTGTTACAGAAAAGTTTTCCTTGAGCACGACGAAAGCTTTAACCTCTTCTCCCAAATCTTCGTGAGCGGTTCCTATGATCGCTACCAATGATACTGCTTCGTGTTTGATTATAACCTCTTCCACTTCGCGGGGATATATTTTCATGCCAGCACGGATAATCATGTCTTTTGTACGGTCAACGATATAATAGAATCCGTCTTCATCCTTAACAGCGATATCACCCGAGTGCATCCATCCTCCCGCCAAAGCTGTTGCTGTTTCTTCAATTTTTTTATAATATCCTTTCATCACATTAGGTCCCCTATACCAAAGTTCACCCTTCTCCCCCACTTGAACTTCATCTCCATTCGAGTCGGCGAGCTTTACCTCTACATTTGGCAACGGTGTGCCTACTGAACCAGCCTTTCTGCCAATCTCAAGCTGATTAAAGGTAACAGCACAAGTACTTTCCGACATGCCATATCCTTCCATAATTGGCGCATTGAAACGTTTCTCGAATCCTTCAATCACCTTTGACGGAAGTGAAGCTCCACCGCATACACAGACTTTCAGATTCTTTGATATTGCATTGTCGTCAACATTGCCATCGCGACAATTTAGTAATGCCCAGTACATGGTAGGTACGCCTCCAAAGATTGTCACCTGATGGTTTTGCAGTGACTGCAGTACTGCCAGCGGATCAAACCGTGGGAGCAGCACATTCGTACACCCCCTGTAAACGCTGGTGTTCATCATTACTGCCATCCCAAAGATGTGAAAGAGCGGGAGCACCAACATCGTCACATCATCTTTGTTTGACTTGAAAATGTCGGCAAATACTGTTGCTATAAACCAAAGATTGAAATGCGTGAGCTCGGCGCCCTTTGGCCTTCCCGTAGTGCCAGAGGTATAGATGATGACACAGGTATCTTCAGCGCTCGTCGGGTAAATGCTAGCAGCTGATGATTGATTTGCAATGAGCGATTCAAAGGTATCAATACCTTCCAGCGGCAACGGAGTTCCGGCCTTCGGCGTGATCAAAATGAAATGTAAGCATTCATCAACGGATTTAAAGGCAGCTTGCCCCATTTCACCCATTGGGAGTTCGGGTGTTCCCACATAACAGAAGTAGGCCTTTGCTTCGCAGTCACGCAACTGGTATTCAATCTTGTCCTTCTTGAGCAGCACACTTAACGGCATGACTACTGCGCCCGGTCGTATTATGCCGAAATACAGGATTGGAAATGCAGGAATGTTTGGACAGGTTAGCGCAACTTTGTCGCCATGACGAATTCCCATGGCTATTAGTGCGTTGGCAACTTTGTTAGCATGATCGTTAACTTGCCTATACGACCATTGTGAATCCATAAAAGCAAACGCAGTTTTACCAGGATAGCGCTTCGCGCTTTCGTCGAGAATGAGGGAAAGATTCAGCATTATCGTAAATGAAAGATAGTTGGAGAAAGGTCAGGGCGGCAATATCTCCTCGTAGCAACGCGCACGCCGTTAGCTAAGATAGTGAAGTTCCCAAAATCGATTAACCTCTTACCTCATTTTTTTTACCCTTAAGGCTTTTGAATCTTTGCTTCTATGGACGATTATCACTCAAGACAAGCAGAACTGCTAGTAATCCTATGATAAAGAAACTGAAGACAAGTGGAAAGACGCCATCAACAAGCAGAACATTTATTATCGACCCCAAAATAGCACCAACAAAAAAGAAGCATGTCCCATAAATAGACGCTGCAATACCCGCCATATCTCCCAATGGTTGGAGAGCCAGGGCGCTGGCATTAGGTTCGATCGCCAAATTGATTGCAAGCATTAAAGCAATGCAGATAAAAAAGACAGCCAGATTTGGTGGGTCATTGGTGGCAAAGGTGAAGATAAAAAGAAGGGTGGCCACCGATGTGTAAATAATGAGCAACCACTTTATCGCAATACGAGCGCCATACTTAATAGAAAGTCTTGAGTTTAACAATGCACAAAGCGACATCAAAAGTCCAATGCCCGCGAAGATCCAGGCAAATAATTCAGGTTTGTGATAAATCTCGCCAACGATATGCTCCGAGCTGCCAACCCATGAACTTAGAGCTGTAAAGAGAAGTGTGACGACTGTTGTATACCGGAGAAAAATACGATTGCTGATAACCTTGCCTATGCTCCGACCGATATTCAGCCAATCAAGTGCTGCCCGTTTTTCTGGCGGATGTGATTCCTCGAGTCGCATGGACCACATGAATACAAAAATTGCAAACAGCGGTGGTGCAAGAAAGACTGCTTGCCAGGACCCGACTTCTAAAATCGCAGTTCCCAGAAAGGGTGCAACTACAGGAGTAAACAGAAAAATAGTTAGCACCAGCGACATGACCCGGGCCATCTCATCTCCCACAAACCGATCGCGAACGCTCGCTATCGTGGTCATAAAGACAGCAGATGCCCCCATGCCCGCAACAAACCGTGCAGCTAGCATGAACTCCAGCGTCGGAGCAAAAGCCACGGCAAATCCGCTTGCTATATAAAGCGGGAATCCAATGCGCAGAATGGCGAGCCTGCCAAAGCGATCTGAAAGCACACCAAAAATGATCTGAACGATTTGTCCCATAAAAAAGAATGAGATGATCTGAGCTGGGGCAGTCGATTCCGGTGGCAATCCAAAATGTTGTCTAACGCCGGCAAAGGCGGGAAGCATAATGTCAATACCGAGCGCTGTCAGCATCATAGTACAGGCGGACAAAGCAATAAATTCAGCAGGTCTCATTTTCAGGAAAACCCGAGGCGGAAAGTTTACAGGCATAATGTTACCATCAACCTCGGCAATATTGTTCTGGTTTGATTGTCTCATCAAAGAAATTTCTGTTGTCGACAAATGTACCATAGATCGCGGGTCGTCGGGATGTGCGATATGGACATTCTTAGGGGTCAATTGCGCCAACTTGTGAAAATAAGACAATACTGGCGCACATGAGGTCATGTAAACCACGGCGGCGCTATTCGTAGCTTTTTATTGCAAACTAAATGTCGATTACCGATTAACATCCCTAATAATGACGGGCACCTGAATTGGCTCGACGGTGCTTACCCGTGTTTGTTTGCTAAGGTCTAAGTCAAACGCATTATTCAAATTATTCCCGGCGACATCTTCTAACAACGGTGAGGCTACAATCATGTGCTCGCCTTTCGTCCAGGGATGGGTTGGCGTAAACTTCCATAGCGAATCGTTGATTATTTCCGCGCTACCAGATACAACTCCTAAAGAGTTTCGGATGGCTATGTGCTTCATAGCAAGTCCCTGATCCATGGGACGATCGAATGTTATGATTATACTTTCCAGTGACCCTGCCAGCGGTGCGTCTATTTTCCAGGTATTGACAGAGACTTTGGATCGTATTGGGGGTGATACAAAAAACGTTTTAGAGATGCTTTTTGCAAGAGTGTTTCCATGCACGTCTCGCCAGGCGGAATCAATCACGAGAGTATACTTTTCTCCTTCCTCAAGCGCCATTCCAAGTTCTATATTCGATCTTAAATCACGTTTAATTCGTCCAGGATCAAAAAGCAAAGTGACCCGTTTTCTTTGGGCATCCCACAACTCCTGATCTATGTGCAAAAATGCTTTTTCAATCTTAATCCCATCGTCGCGGATAAGCGCAATATGCTTATAGGCATCACCTGGCATCATTGGCGCGGAAAAATAAATGTGCATCCTCAAAAGATTTTGTGGGAGTACAGCAGATTCCGGGAAAATAGATTGAACAGTGGTAGTAGCGTGGATAATTGCAGGTATCGAAAACGACATCTCAGCGTCTTCCCATGAGAGTTCCCTTTCTATTCCAAGGCGCGAAAAAAAATTTGATGGTCTGAAAACTGCGTGGTAGGTTTGGCCCTCCGCAAAAGGATAAGTCGGCTTGAAATAAATCTTATCGCCGCTTGGCTGATATTCTCCAGCAATGGGTTGATCAATCTTTTTCTTATAGGCGTCGTTCGTATAAATGGAAAAAATGCTGTACCATTCATCACTTGCAATGGACATTTCAGAAGATTGATCTGATAGTGGCAGGCTATGAATTTCAACAAGCCCATTCCGATATTTTAGAATGGGCTGTTGACCGGTTGCCACGCTGACCGAGCATATCACCACAACGCAAAGGCTAAGCAGCATCCTCATTGCAAAGTGGGTGTCTACTTATTCAAGCTTAGTCAGCATGCTGTTCCAGCGATTGTCATTTCGAATAGATACCAGGTCAGTATCGTTTTCGTATTGGGGTTTTGAGTTATAACCAAATGCAAGCGCCTTATCCAGATATTTGAAAGCGCCATCCGAGTTGTTGGCCAACGCATAAGAACATGCCAGGTTATAATACATCACGCCAACGGTCCGACTATCCCCACCTTGCGCATACTTTACTATTTCCGCCTCTGCCTCAGCCAGCTTTCCACTTAAGCGTAAAGTTTCCACCAACTCACGAACCCGGAATGTGGAAGGTTTCAGCTTTGCTTTAGAGTTCAGATTAAGTGAGCCATCATCCATATTTCGTTGTACTACAACATAATTTTGTTCGTTAAAATCATCGAGCTGCGTAATTCCAATTTCTGCAATTGATAAATATTCAACACCTATTGAAGCATATGGCATAACTCTTGTCGGACCTTTAACGACAGCCTGTTGCTTGTCAAGATCTTCAGATGAAATTTGCATCAACGTTCTGTCGCTGTTCGCAATAAGAAGATAATCCACATCGCCATCTTTAAAGGAAATCATGTCGAGCGGACGATTTCCTCCACCTAGCTCAGCAACAGTAACTCCGCGCATCTGATCTTTGGAACGAAGCTCAGTTAACGGGAACTTTGCCAAAGGCGCACACCCATATCCAGCAACTATATGCATTTTACCATTTACTGAAAAGGGAAGAAAAGTTTCAATCGGTGCATTTGTTTCAAACCTGTCATGTGATGGGTGAAAAATCTCCAGCTGCACGGCAGTGGTTTTGTTCGTAAAAGGATAAGGTATCCTTCTGAGCTTCGAACTAAACTCTTCACCGGAAAGGCCAGATACATATAATTCATCATCAATAAACGCCATGTCAGTTATGGCCGATGTCAATGGAAAATATTGATGAGGAGATTTTGAAGGAACATCATTAAGCGAAGTTTCGTAATAACTCACATTGCTAAGGTTAACCAGTGAGAGCTTTGCATCTTTATTTACCTTGACCACCGCTGGTTGAAGATCCGTTCCCCTTCTCGTCACAGCGAAATAAACTTCCTGAGACGTAGGATTTACAGCCATGTCATCAATCTTGATGTCTTTAGCGCTGACACCAAGCAGCGCAGCAATTTTTTCATCCACGTTGGGAACATCGAGCCGTTGTACATTCCCCACATTGCTCTGTTTCTGATCAAGAGCACAAATTTTCATTCCAAGAGGATCAGCCAAAAACAGGACTCCTTCTTTGCTAAATGCGATTGAGGTTAATGATTTTAACTGAATGTCACCTTTGAGCATCACTGGCTCAGGGTCCGTAGCATATGCACTCGCGAAATTAAAGCATGCCACCAGCGCAACAACCAATTGGGTTCTCGGGACATTGAAAAAAGGTTTCATAGTTTGAGGGTTTGACGTTCCAATGAGATAGTCAATTAAGTTCGACAGTAAAGTTGAATGCCGCAAAACCGCTCGAAGAAATCACGTATTTTACGTTACGTTGTAACGAGTTTAAAGTTTAAGGTTTAAGGTTTAAGGTTTAAAGTTTAAGGTTTGAGGTTTGAGGTTTGAGGTTCGTGCCTTATCCCCTATTACCTATTCCCTACTCCTTATTCCTTTTTCGTATGAACCATTAACCACTAACTACTTCTCCAGTAACTTAATAAAATATCCACCGACGACGGATCGTGCCTGGAAGCCAACTTGCGTAGCATCAGTTGTCTCGTACCAGTCGCTCATTGGTACGCGACTAGGAGTTTCAGTGACATATTTGTACAACGGATCGATAAACTTTTTAAATGTTGCTGAGTCATTAGTGAGCGTTGCTGTCCACACAATCCAATCTGACTTGGTATACGTCCTTCGATTGTCCAGTGGCAATCCAAATACCTTTTGTTTGGTTAGATAATAGTTAACTTCTTTCGTCGTAACGTCCTCTGGAAATATTCCGAGGCGCAATAATTTATCCCACACAAGATTGTACTTCTGGCTCCATGTACCCGGTTGATCAAAGGTTAGCCTAAAATGGTCGCCATCATCCGCCATTCTTATCCATTCCTTCGCCATCTTTTTCGCCTCCGAAGTATACTTATCTGCGATATCTTTCTTGCCAAGCATTTCTGCAAGCTTCCCATAGCCGGCGATGCCCATGATAGCCTTTGCTGATAGGTTTACGTTGTGAGCAAAATGTCCTGCGAAGTCGTCGGTGCATAGTTGGTTCTCTGGATCCAGCCCGTTTTCCATCAGGTAATTTGCCCAGGTGGTCAATGCATCCCAGTGTTTTTCTGCATAGCCTGCATTTCCTTCAACATGAGCAATCGCTGTTGTTAGTATCAACATATTTCCACTTTCTTCCACCGGCATGTCGTCTCCATAGGTTTGTCCATTTGCTTGAGGATATGTCCCAACATCGTGTGCAGGAAATGGTTTGGTCCACTTACCACTTTCAGTGTAGTAGAAAATCGGATTGAGCATTCCCTTCAAGAGCTCAGGGTTGTATTTCAAGAAAAGAGGTGCCGATGGATAAGTCACGTCGACGGTTCCGATAGAGCCATTGCTAAAATTTTCTTTCGACAGAAAGAGTGTATTCCCCTGTGTATCTTTAACGAGTTTATGCGCTGCAATACATTGGCGATAAGCGAGCAAACACAGTCGGGCATAATTTTCACCGCCAGCAGCTAGCGCCTCTTCGTAGATTTTCGCGTCAAGATCGTCGCAGCGTTGAATCGACTTTTTATAATCGGAAGCGGCGGAACTTAAAACATTGTCAAAAGGAATCTTTCCATCGTTCGTCCACCAGGCCTTTAAGTTTTGACCGAAGTACTGGATAGATTCAACATCATCATATGAAAGCATTACATACCCGCCTTTGTCTGATGTTGTCACGTCCTGAAGATCCGCGCTGAATGCGAGGACCGGCATTGCCTTCGTCATAAGTGCAGAGATCTTTTCCTGCCCAGCAGCTATTTTACCGCTTTCGATGAAAGATGTCTTCATTGTGGAGAAATCACCGATAGCCATGGCGTTATCATCGGAATGTTCCGATGCGAGATAAAAATGACCCCAGTCAATCCGAACGTTGTCTCCTTTTCGTTTTAGAATTGGTTGCTCAGTAGTTCCTGCTTTTAAAAAGTTGATATTCCCCGTTTTCGACAATGATACTTCTACCTCCTGATTCAATTCATTCACGGCCCATTCTGGAGTTGCTTCAAGGTAAATTTCCACATCATGTGCCTTCCCGTCATTTGATCGGATCTGATAGGTAACATAATTCACTGGACGAGAGAGTACATCGAGATCGTCGATCAACAACGGCGATGCAAATTCAATCTGCAGGTCCACGGGGCCGCACGTGAAATCATATTTTGTTTGTGTAGCTGTTATCTTAACGTTGTTTTGGACTGCTGTTTCTTTGAAAATCGGTTTTTGATCGCTCTCTTTAAAAATACCAAAATCGACATATGCTAATCCGCCGCGGTCGAGACAATGCGCAGCAATGAAATTTTTTTCGTTCGCGTTTAGCAGATTCTTGTCAAGCTTCAATGTTACGCTACTCCTCGCACGATTTCCTGAGTTCACAATCTCCGTTCCATTCAGATACAATTCGAAATCATCGTCGTGCGAATAGATCAGATATAAATCCTGCTCCAGGTCACCAGGTGAAAGGTTAAATTCACGACGTACCCAGATCTCTTTAGTTTCCCACGGTGTCCTGGTTTCGAATGTGTTTGGTGTTCCAAATCCGGCTTTGCCGTTGTTCCATGATGCATCATTGAAAGCCGGTTTCTCCCATCCCTTGACAGGCGAATTGGTTACATACTTCCCATCCCACGCCTCATGCTTAGCATTAGGTAC
>JAEZBX010000096.1 GCA_023412765.1 Bacteroidota bacterium | reverse complement strand
CCTATGCTACCTAATGTGACGGTTCTTGCTGCCGATCCGAGCCTCACTGATGACCTGATCATCTCCAGGATATTGCTTGGAAAGAGGGAATATTACGAGATCCTGGTGAGAAGATATAACAACCTCTTTTACAAAACGGCACGGGGAATACTTTCCAAAGAGGAAGATATCGAGGATGTAATGCAGGAAGCGTATATCAGAGGCTTTGAGAAACTCCACCAATTCCGAAAGGAGTCGCGCTTTTCTACGTGGCTCGGGCGAATAGTAATCAATTGTGCTCTACAGCACCTGAATAATCTCAAAAGGAAAAGCTATGTAAGCATAGATACCCTTCAGCTGGAAGATCAAGAGAATCTTACGGATGAGGCACCGGAAGAAGTAAGTCCTCAAGTCGGGGAAAATCTCAAAAAGGCGCTCGAATCTGCGATAGGACATTTGCCATCAAAATATCGAGTGGTTTTTATTCTTAGGGAAGTGGAGCAGATATCGGTAGCTGATACTGCGGCGATCCTTGAAATCTCCGAAGAAAATGTAAAGATCCGATTGCATCGCGCCAAAAATATGCTCAAAGACATGCTAAAATCTGAGGCTGACTCGCTGGATATATTTTCCTTTCATGCCAGCCGATGCGTTCTCATCGCTACTCGTGTAATGACGCACATCAATTCCAGGATAATTTATCCCTTCGGTAATATTCCAGGATCTACAGCTAGTGAAGACGAAGTAAATCCAGAGACATATAGTCAATAGGTCTCCTGGGGCTGCGTGAGTTCCACTAAAATATTGATTGCACCAACGACTTCACCATTTGAATCGAGAATGGGATCAGGATGTGGCATTACATTAATCCTCCTCCCATCTGGCCTTTCGATGAGTATCTCTTCACCGCGGATCGATATGCCTTCCCTCATAGACTTTGCCATCGGACAGTCGTCAAATGATGTTGGTGTCCCATCAGGTGCAAAAATCTTGTACGAGCCGCACCAGAGATCTTTTCCGATCTCGGGCTTGCGTCCCCACAACATCACCGCAGCATTATTGTAAAACTTAATATAGCCATCACGGTCACAAATGTATATAGCTGGTGAGTGGGATTGAACTTCTTTGACGTGTTTAACACATTCCTTCAACAGGTTGCGACCGTGATCGTGTGAAACTACCGGGTCAGGGAGTGTTGGCTCCATATTGAAAGGGGTGTTGGGCTTAATGTGTCAAAAGTACACGAATTACTATAATATCCAAGCAGGTGGTCTATAAGAGATCCTAACGGTCGGCCGAGGAGAATGGTCTGGTGCGTTTTGACGGGCCTGAGTATTCAAACAACTTGACAGCAAATATTTGACATTGATCGAGCAACTCAGCATAAAAGTTCAATTTTTACGGGAAATAGGCTATTTTCACTAACCCCTAATCCGAATTTTTTAAACTAAATAGCAGAAAGTTGAACTCCGTGAAATTAGAACATTTTCGCAACCTTGTTTCGTTATCGGCTATTGATGGCAAAATTGAGGAAGTAGAGCGCGTAGCGTTGTCCAAGATTGCTTTCGAGCAAGGCCTGCCTCTTGAACGATTAACCCTGATGTTAAATCGAGCAAGCGAGTACATTTATCTCATTCCCCAGAATATGGAGGAGCGGGAGCAACAATTGGAAGAAATGATCGCCCTCGCACTTGTCGATGGGGATTTCGCACCCGCCGAGCTCGAACTCATTGAAATGGTTGCGGAAAAGTTGGGCTTTTCAAGCAAGGAACTCGATCAGATTCTTGAGCGATGCGCAGGAATAAAAGATAAGGGAGTTTTATAAAAGAACTAGGGTACCCTTACTGTTCCATTGCCACGTACCAGCCATTTGTATGAGGTCATTTCGCGAAGACCCATCGGCCCACGCGCATGCAACTTTTGAGTACTAATACCGATTTCTGCCCCGAGTCCGAATTGGGCACCATCAGTAAATGCAGTTGATGCATTAGCATATACTGCAGCCGCATCAACATTTTTAAGAAAAGTATTAATTGTTGAAGCGTTTTCCGCGACTATTGCTTCACTGTGTTTTGATCCGTATGTGTAAATGTGATCCAACGCTTGCTCTATACTATCCACCGTTTTGATGCTCATCTTGTAGTCAAGAAATTCTGTCCCGAAATGTTTTTCTTCCGCCCGCTGAAGTAAGTCGGAAGGATAGTTTCCATTTAGCTTGTTGAGTGATTTTTCATCAGCATACAATACAACATTCTTGTCCGCTAACTTTTTTGTAAGCTGAGGCAGATCTTCAAGTCTGTCATGATGAATGATCAGGCAGTCCAATGCATTACACACGCTGACTCGCCTGGTTTTCGCATTGAAAATTATATCCGCTCCCTTCTGAACGTCTCCGCTTTCATCGAAATATGTATGCACGATGCCAGCGCCGGTTTCGATAACCGGCACTTTTGAATTGTCTCTCACATAATCAATCAAACTCTGGCTGCCCCTCGGAATAATCATATCAACATAGCCGACTGCATTAAGTAGCTCCTGTGTAGCAGAACGATCGGAGGGAAGTAATTCTATAATACCTGGACTGACCTGATGATCTTCGAGAACTTCCTTTATGAGGGTGACGATAAATCGATTCGATGATTCAGCGTCGCTGCCCCCTTTTAAGATCACCGCATTCCCTGACTTTATGCAAAGTGAAAAAACATCGAATGTTACATTTGGACGGGCTTCATAAATGATTCCTACTACGCCTAGTGGCACCGTTATTTTTTCAAGCGATAGTCCACTGCTTAAGCTTCTGCTCTCAAGAACGACGCCAAGCGGCGATGGGAGTTTTGATACGTTGCGCAGGTCCTTTGCAATATCTTTTATGCGTTGCTCGGTCAACTTCAGCCTGTCATACTTGGGATCGCTTTCAGGCATCCGGTCAAGGTCCTTACGATTTTCCTCAATGATTCGTGCCGATTGTTTTTCTGCCTTGTCGGCGATGGCAACAAGAAGTTGGTTGACCTTATCCTCTTTAATCAGGGGCAATTTTCGGCTCGCAGTCTGTACTGACTTAAAAATATTCTTCAACACGTTTGTGATAATTCGATGTCAGTGCAAATATAGATGATCGTAGTGGATTAACGGAGGTTGGTTCTTTACGCCTAAAACCTTCTTTGCTTTTTTGTATCCATATCTAGCCAGGCCCAGACCGATCTCACGTTCGGTCTCATCGACGATGCGGATAATGTCGCCTCTTTTGAACGTACCGATCACACGCGTGATTCCTACGGGCAAAAGGCTATGCGCTTTTGTCGGAGAAAGTAAAACAAGCTTAGCCCCCTCGTTAACCACCACTTTGCCCTTCGGTTCTTCATAGGCGTGCGCCATATATTTTTTGAAACTTGACGTCATTTTCTTGGCAGGAAAGCGTGTGCCAATCTCTTCGCCTTTCAAAATCTTGATGATGACGTCGCTTGTCCTTCCATTACCTATGTGAACAGGGATCCCCATTCTTGCTATTTTTTCTGAAGTCTGGCACTTTGTTAAAATTCCGCCACGGCCGAACCCTGATTTTTTTCTAGCCGCGATTTGAGTAAGGTCGATGCGCCGCGGGTCGTAAGTCGTCATCAATGAAGTTCCAGGGGAATCCGGATCACCATCATAAATTCCATCCACGTTGGTAAGTATGATGAGAATATCGGCATTCATCATTGCGCTTACAAGTCCTGCCAACTCATCATTATCCGTAAACATCAGTTCTGTAACTGATACTACGTCATTCTCATTAATGATAGGAACGATATCATTATTAAGAAGTGCCGTGAGACAGTTTTGCATATTGAGGTAATGCGTTCGGCTTTTGAAATCTTCCTTCGTAACCAGCACCTGCGAGCAAAAAATTTTTTGTTTTTCAAAAACTTCCCGGTAGAGAGAGATCAGCTTAACCTGCCCGATAGAAGCCAGCACCTGTCGTTGAATAACTGCGTCAGCTTTCTTTTGAAGCTGGAACAAACTTTTGCCGGCCGCCACAGCTCCAGAGGAGATCAGCAGGACCTGATAGCCCTCATCTTTCAGAACTTTTATTTGCTGTGAGATATTGGAGATCACCTCGTCATCGGGAAGTCCTTGCTTATTTGTAATAACATTGGAACCGACCTTGATGGCAATTACTTTCCTTTTCGAGCTACTCATCGGGCCCAAGTATAGCGTTTTCGACGATCCTACGCAACGGGGATCGCCGTTGGCAGTTAATCGTTAATCGTTATCGGTTATTAGTGGCGCTCGATCTCAGGTGGTGCTGCATTGGTAGGGTGGCTAAACTATTGAGTTCAGGCACACACCCACTCCCAATACCCACACCACGATTAACTATTAACTATTAACGATTAACTATTACCGGATAACGGGCGCGAAGCACCCACTCATAACAAACTAGTTTCATATAATTGCACTTTCTGCGTTAATTCGCGTAAATCCATTTTGCATGAGGATATCATTGTGTTTACTCCTAATCGTTTCAATCTCTCTAAAATGCATTGGCCAGACTCAACCCAGTGCCGCACAGATAAAACAGAAACTAAATAAGTTGAATGTATTGGGGTCGGTACTCTATGTGGCGGCTCACCCGGATGACGAGAATACCCGCATCATTTCCCTTATGGCGAACGATAAACTTGCAGAGACAGCCTATCTGTCGATGACGCGGGGAGATGGTGGACAAAATCTCATTGGATCGGAGATTCGAGATCTCCTGGGACTGATTCGTACACAGGAACTTCTTGCTGCAAGAAGTATCGATGGAGGCAAACAGTTCTTTACGCGGGCTATTGATTTTGGTTTTTCTAAATCGGCAACAGAAGCATTTGAGATCTGGAATAAGGATGAAATACTGAGCGACGTGGTCAGGGTATTCAGGCGATATCAACCCGACGTTATCATAACCCGATTTCCACCCGATGCCCGCGCTGGCCACGGGCACCATACTGGATCAGCAATCCTGGCTCAGGAGGCTTTTGACGTTGCAGCAAGGACCGATCAATACCCGGAGCAGGTGGAGGAGTTAGGTACATGGCAGGCGACGCGATTGTATACCAATACAGGCCGTTGGTGGAACAGTACGATCAACGAACAAACGCCAGGAATAATAACGCTCAATGTTGGTGCATATAACCCATTATTGGGGAAGTCGATGACTGAGATTGCAGCCTTGAGCAGTAGTCAGCATAAAAGTCAGGGATGGGGTCGACCTGGCGAACGCGGGTATGCACCGGAATACCTGGAGTATGCTAAGGGCAAGAAAGCTGAAAAGGATTTGTTCGAGGGAATTAATACTACATGGAGTCGAATCAAGGGCAGTGGAAAAGTGCAGGAGCTTGTTACTAAAGCAATTCAGACATTCGATGAACAACGTCCAGCGCTACTGGTCCCGATCTTGTTCCAGCTTAGAAAAGAAATCGCCAAGCTTGAAAATGGGGTTTGGAAAACCCGGAAACTGAACGAGGTTGAACAACTTATCCAGGATTGCCTTGGCCTGTTTATCGAAGTCAAATCGTCTTCATATGCAATTGCCCCTGGAGATCCCGTCGAACTAAGTAGCGAAGTTGTGAATCGCTCCGATGTAAAAGTTAATTTGATCCAGATCGTTTCATCGGACCTGGCATATGATTCGTCGTTTTTGTTTGATTTGAAAAGCGATGTATCACACACCTTCAAAAGCATTAAAACGTTAAAGGCAACTAAAACATATTCGGATCCCTATTGGCTGCACCACCCGCACGAGCAAGGCATTTTTAACGTAAAAGATAAATCGTTTATCGGTAAAGCTGAGAATGATCCTGCAATCGTTTTTGAATTTAGAGTTAAAGTCGGAGAGGAGCTGTTAATCATACGCAAGCCCCTGGTATATAAGTGGACTGATCCCGTCAAGGGTGAATTGCAACGACCCGTTGAAGTAGTGCCACCAATTTCTGTTGACCTCGCCGAAAATGTTTTGATATTTAATGACGAACAACCCAGGCATGTTAACGTGACCTTGAAATCGTTTAGTGAGAGGACAGCGAAAGGAATGCTAGCGTTAGAGCTTCCAGCTGAATGGCACTCTGAGCCATCATCGGCTGAATTTGAATTAAAGGGATATGGGCAAGAAAAGGTTATTAGTTTCAAGATATATCCCGGTAAAACTGAAATTACCGCGGCTTTAAACGCGGTGGTGGACGTTCAGGGAAAGAAGTATGACCGTGCGGTCAAAACTATTGCATACGATCACATACCTACACAAACCTATCTTGCAAAAGCGGAGAGTAAAGTTGCGCGCATAAATCTGAAGAAAGAGGGCAATGTGATCGGATACATCCCTGGTGCCGGCGATGATATTCCAACAGCTCTCCGCACGATGGGTTATGAAGTGTGGGAAATGAAGGCAAACGAAGTTACACAGGAAAACTTAAAACGTGTTGATGCTGTGGTGCTGGGCATTCGTGCATTAAACGTTCATGACAGGATCCGATCAATCATGCCGGTTCTGCTTGATTACGTTCGTCTAGGCGGTGCGTTGGTGGTTCAATATAACACCAATGGACGTCTTGAACTAAATACGTTTGCACCATATCCTCTTAACATTTCCCGAGATCGTGTAACGGACGAGCTTTCCGAAGTAAGAATTCTTAAACCTGAGCATCCGTTGCTCAATTACCCGAATAAGATATCTGCCGCTGATTTTGACGGATGGGTGCAGGAGCGCGGCCTATATTTCCCTAGTGAATGGGATTCAAATTATGAAGCATTGCTGTCGATGAACGATAAAGGTGAAAGTGGTAAGGATGGCGCCTTGTTGATAGCAAAGTATGGGGAAGGGCATTTTATCTATACCGGA
>JAEZBX010000069.1 GCA_023412765.1 Bacteroidota bacterium | reverse complement strand
ATTGTTAGACTTCCCTGCACCCTTCTTAATAGCGATAGGTTGTTGAGGTTGGTAATGTCGTTGCCAGAGATGGTTACGTTGCCCTTTACTTCGGTACAGTTAAAGGCATCGACTTCGGCCTGAGAGGTAAGTGTGACATCACCATCGCATATTCTTTCACAATTCAGGATATCCTCTTGAGTACAACCCCCACCATTCCCTGAAATATTAATGGTATATACAAATTCGTATCGTTCAACAGAAACCAATTCGTAGAGCAATGGTCGTAGTACACAACACATCGATAAGTTCTGATTTCCAGTTACATTGACGGTGACGTTTCCGGGGATTGGTGGAACGGACCCTCCAAGGAGGGGCGCGGTAATGTATTTCAACGAAGACAATCCAACTAAGCTTTCCAGCGAAGCGTTATTTTCTATTAGTAATGCACTGTTGAGAACTAATCTTGAAAGGCCTGAAATATACCTCAGCTTATTAAATCCGGTAACTGCTTTTAAAGATTCATTGTTGCTAATCTGAAACTCGCCGATCACCGAGGTTAGAGATGGAAATCCTTCCAATGCTAAAAGCTTTTGGTTGTTAACAATTCGAAGATTATGCGCCGTTGCAAGCGCATCAAAGTCTGGGAGGCTTGTGAGTGCATCATTTTGTCCGATTACAAATTCATTTGACACATTTCTCAAGGAATTAAAGCCTGAAATACTTAACAGCTTTGGATTGCGCTCAATGTTAATTGAATTCACATGCTGCACGTTGTTGAACCCACTTATGCTTTTTAGGTTTCCGTTATTTGAGATCGATAAACTGCCTGTACTAATACTACCAATATTAAGGTTGGGCAAGTCTATGGTTTCCAGGTTGGGGTTATCGGATATCGTAATACGCCCAACATTGCTTAGTGAAGACAGCGAGATAAGATTAGTAATGTCAGTGCCGGAAATAGTTAAGTTGCCAGTCACCTCGCTACAACTAAACGCATCCACATCTGCTTGTGATGACAATGTAACATCGCCCTGGCAAACGATTTTCGGTGGGCCAGGAATTTTAACACTCACTGGTGTCGACACGGTTTGAGCACCTTCTGGATCTGTAACCTTAACCCTGATCAGATAATTGCCGGGATTTTGATAATGATGCTGTAACGTCTTATTCGTACTGGGGTCCGTATCAAACTGCCCATCATTGTTTACGTCCCAAGCCACGAGTAACGACGACTGATCATCATCGACGTCACTGGATTGCGTAGCGTCCAGGACAATGGGTTGATTCT
Organism: Bacteroidota bacterium; assembly: GCA_023412765.1. Taxonomy (GTDB): domain Bacteria; phylum Bacteroidota; class Bacteroidia; order Cytophagales; family Cyclobacteriaceae; genus Chryseolinea. Next base: position 20,140 of record JAEZBX010000069.1, on the reverse strand, counting down.
CCCCTGGCACGGGAGGAGTAATTTTTATGAATGGAAATGGCGCTTGATTATTTCCTCCTGGCACTGTGAATTCGACGTCAGTGTTTGTTTTGTTCCCTTGGTTATCCACCGTAAAGATGATGTACCGATTAATATCGCCTTGCCTAAAGTATGGAACAGCAAAAGTGGGATTTGCCGAAGTGCCCTCCAGTAACATCTCTGCTGCCATATCACCTCCGAACACCAGGTAAGCAAAACTAAGCCCATCAGGATCTGATGCTTGAAATGCGAGCTGCACAAGTCCCTGCTGAGGAATAACAGACCCCGGAATTTGATGTGAAACGGTAGGGCTATTGGTCACAATTTTGTCGCTGTTAAAAAAATGATTCACGTTGAGAAACAGCGCAGTCCAATATTCCAACCGGGTGTAATCCTGTGGATACTTTTCGGGGAAAAGCGTTCCCCGTATTCCGCGTAAGCCATTTCCCATCAGATTGCCGTGGAAATTATTATCGTTCCGGAAGTCGTGTCCCAGACCGAATGCATGTCCTGTCTCATGCCACAAAGCACCCAGCCACGACGACGCCACCGAACTGAAGGTTGTGCCCTCAAACCAGGCAAATGTCACGTCCTGTTTCATGGGATGTGGTCCAAGTTCGGGGAGCACCTTTCCATCATAAGGTGTATCATCCGTGATCATCGACGGATTAAACAAAGGCAAGGCGTTGCTTCCAATCATTGCCACGCCGCCGAAGTTGCCTGAGCCAAAACCAGCACCTAATGCTACACCCCCTACTCCGGACCCATCAGCAAACATCACATACGTTTCAGGAATCACCACCCACACTTCGCCTGGAGCCCATAGCGAAATACCTGCATTACCGGCTGCCGTCTGGGCTCTGTTCCAAAGATCGCCACGCAAATACTCATCGGTTTCACTAACATGTACAACATGTATCAAAGGCGTTACTCCATCGCTCTCTGTTTCAAACATGAAGGTCTTCGGTCCAAATCCATTCTGCTCCATTTGCTCTTTAAAAAATTGCTGCCCGATTTTCATCGCATGCTGCAAATTTGCAACACCATTAGGTTGGGCTGAACGGTTGGAAGGAATCACATAGGCAACGCGCACCATTGGCGCTGTACCAGCCGCTTGCAAAGAAAGCTGCTCTTGCTGCTCCAAAGGTTGAACATGACACGAATCATACCTTGACAAAAGCCTTGGCTTCTGTTGAGCAAAAGAAGCAGCGACCACAAAAGAAACCAGCATGCCTGTCACTAACAGTTTCTTTAGATGCACAAGTTGACACAAATGATAAAAAGCCTTATCAAAAAGGCTTTGTTCGAAGCGGTGGGTATTTTTCATATTCCAGGGTATTTAGATTCCTAGAGATAAGATAGAGCAGGAGCAATCTTTTGGCCTTTTACGGCCAAAAGAAAACTGACTTCATAATTAGGGCATATAAATATTCTTAACTATGATTATTGATTCGAAACACACTGATCTTCGTCAGGTATTTTAGTGACTGTCATAAAAAATTAATCCAAAGCTACACTCCTAATTAACGAAATCGACCAATACAATGAATCGTTAGGGACCGACGGCCAACGTTAAAAAAGCACCGAAGGCAAGAGGCTCCAGAAAATTTCACAAATGCAAAAAACATTTTCTGTCGGAGAATTTCGACACACCATTTTTTTAATACACGATCATTTAATTCTTAAATAAAGCAACCCCTTATTTTACCTCTCCAGGTTTTATAAAACATTGCTGCGGCAATTCTATATAGAATGTTGTGCCCTCTCCTTCCCTGCTTTCAAAACGAATTGTACCATTCATTAGCTCAACATATCGTTTTACAATTGTTAGACCCAGGCCGGTTCCTTGTATATTGGTCGTGTTTTTCGCGCGAAAAAATTTATTGTACAGATTTTTTTGCTCGTCGTAAGGAATTCCAATACCCTGATCTTTTACGTGGATGAAAACGGTCTTGTTGTCATTTAAAGAATTCAAGTCAATGTCTGTTTCTTCGTCAGAATATTTTATCGCATTTGAAAGAAGATTCACCATGATATAGTGGAGCTTTTTCTTGTCCAGTATTACTTCTCCAACGCCTTCGTGTCGATAATTAATACGCTGGCCTTTCTTCCTCTGTAATTCTTTACGAGTTTCTTGCATAAACTCAACGATGTCAAATTTCTCGCTGCCAATCTCCACTTTTCCTTGTTCAAGTTTGTCGAGGGACAAGAAATCATTGAGTATCGAAGTCAGACTGTTTACGCATGATCTGATTTTGACTAAATGCCTTTCGATATTCTCTGTTTTTCCGTTCGTTAGGTATTTTTCAACTAAAGCAGTACTAGATAACACAACGCTCAGCGGGGTCCTGAATTCATGCGATGCCATCGACACAAAACGGGATTTCAATTCGTTCATCTCCTTTTCGCGGTCAAGGGCCTCAGAAAGTTGGTTGGTACGTTGCAAAACAAGGTGTTCCAATTCTTGTTGCATCATTCTTTCGTCATTGATGTCAGAACATGATCCGATGAAACCGGTGAAAACACCTTCTAAGAAAGTCGGCTTACCTACATCCTGCAACCACCTGTACTTGCCGTCAAGCCTTTTCAGGCGATATTCCATTATAAAACCTTCTCGTGTGGTGTATGCGTTGTGAAAGGTGTTCAGACACTTTTGAAGATCTTCCGGATGAACACCTGTCGCCCATCCATCGCCAAGCTCTTCCTCCAAAGTTCTGCCGGTAAAATTAAGCCACGTATTATTAAAGTACGTACAAAGTTTATTGGTATCGGAAACCCATATCATTACGGGCGAATTATCCGCCATGCTTCTAAACCATGCCTCTTTTTCGGCTCCTATCTTTTTTGCTTTTACCTGCTCCGTAACGTCGGTAACAAATGCAACTGCCAACCTATCATTGTCTAACTCGTAATGCCCCAGACTGATTTCTACTGGAAAAACTTCGCCATTTTTTTTCAGTGCATGCAATTCCATACCAAGTCCCATGGGACGGGCTTTCGGTTTTTCAAAATACTTTTCGCGATGGTGAACGTGTTTCTTGCGAAAAGCTTCAGGAAGGAGAATTTCTATCGGTTTTCCAACGAGTTCTGCCGGTTCATACCCGAATAATTTTGCAGAACACGGATTAGAGAGTTCAATCTGACCCCTTTCGTTTATTACAAAAATGCCAATAGTAGCACATTCAAATAGTACCCTAAATCCGGCTTCGCTCTCCAACGAAAGTGGCTTTGGTATCATAACGGGACATTCAACGGTACAACGTTTAAGATACAAAACATCTTTGGAAAAGGAAATCATTCTCGACCAGAAGGAAAGGTGATCGCGCAGGATAAATTTCCTTACCGTGGCCGCAACATCGAAGTTCGCCCTTCGAGTCAATTTCCACACTAAAGCATATGTTGCCCGATTGACATAATAGACGACCTTGAAACTGTTTAAGCTATCTTCTGCCAGGTATCTTTCTTTTCACTGTAGATAGACCCAACGGCATATACAGCGGACATACGCCAATAATACTTGTGGCCATAAATATTCCCGCGAGAACCAGCAGCACAATTGATATTGTTCCACTAAAGACACCTGTATAATATAAAACAACAATGATGATTGCTACAAGAGTCCTGATAACCCTATCGTCAGAGCCCATATTTGTTTTCATATGATTTTGGAATTAGTTTATGAAAGGTTGAAGGACTAAGGGCTGCTCAACAGCAGCCCTTCCCCAAAATAATTTCTTTTATAACACCTCTCCGGCATCGGTTGCTTTGATTCTCATCCGCTTGTCACCATTTTCAAGTAATAGCTTGTAAACTCTTCTAGTCACAGCACCACCTTCATCGAAGTAGCTAACCTTGTAGACATCCTTGGAGATCGTCCAGTTGGGAAATCTTTTTGTTACACCTTTTGACACCGCTTTTGGAACAGCTACGTCAGTGAACCTCTCGGCCGTGCGCATTAGCTTTCCATTCTTATCATATGCAGCAAGAATTTTTCCCTGCGGGATGAAAAAGGAAACCATATATTGATCGTTTTCCTCTTCATAGAATTCTGCTCCTTTGATGTCATAACTTGCCGCATACTGTTCGAGCATATTAACCGGTTGTGACGCCTCATCAGTATTAACCGCGTTGAGGTACTTGTAATTCGCTGCCGTGATTGTTATTTCAGGCAACACTTTCTGGGCAAAAGTTTGCAGAGACGCCATGAAGAGCGCTACACCTACAAACACAATTTTTGAACGTAGATTTTTCATGGTAGAAAATTTTAGGTTGATGACAATACTATGATGTAAAAATGAGAGAGAAGCCGGCGAAATAGAATGACATTTCTCAGGTCGGCCCACGATAGTTATCAGCCTATATCCTGACGAAATCAATCACTAAAGGGTCAACATTGAAATATGACGTAAATCCTGGAATTCATTGCTGAATATCATAGACCACGGTAAAAAGTTAGCGGAAATGGAGCGCCGGAAAATCTACCCTATAAAAACCATAAACTTGATTTATAGCGTTCTCCGGAAAATAATCACGCCCTTCACCAACCGTATATCTTAGGATTTCTTGAAATCACAGGACTGAATTCACCAAGGGCTTAGTAGACAAGCTTCCTGACGTAAAGCTGCTAAAAATCATTTTTATCGCCGACAAACGCCATAGAGTATGATGACATATCAATTTACATTCATGTCGTCAGGCCTGGGAACGAAAGCTACACTTCTTCTGCGATAGTGAACTAACTACAATCGTAAATAAATATATGTATAGTAACATTCGAATTAACTAACCATTCAATTCTATGAACACAAATTTCAATAAGTATGCGCTAAAAGGAAACGAATTCCTCGTGCGCCTTGCCAAAAATTTGGGAAACGAAAAAGATCTGGATTCCGCTTTTCGAATTCTGAGGAGTACGCTGAGAGTGTTAAGAAAACATTTCACAATAGAAGAATCCCTACAGCTAATAGCACAGCTTCCGATAGCGCTAAAAGGTGTCTATGTGGACGGGTGGAACCTTCACGCAAAGCATAGCCGGATAAAAACGCTGGAAGAATTTGCAAACGAGACAATCATGGAGGAAGGCAATGCAGCCTGGCGGGATTTCGCCAATCTTGACGACTTGACCAGAGCAATAAAAGCAGTAACGCTGACACTGGCAGCATATGTATCACCGAACGAACTGCAAGAAGCCTTTGGCACCTTGCCCAAGGAACTCAGAGACATGTTCACTGCGTGGATACCGTCATGATTATTATACCGATCGCGACAGTCAGGTAGATGTATGTTCACTTTCATCACCCAAGTATTACATAATTGCAAATTGTGGCAATAAACTAAACCCATGTTCATTAATAGAAAGGATGCTGCGGAAAAGCTATGTGTCGCTCTTTCCCTCTATCGTAATAAAGGGGTACTTGTTCTTGGCATACCGAGGGGCGGCGCTGAAATCGCCTACCATATTGCCCGTTACCTTAATGCCGAGCTTGCGCTTATCATCGCCCGCAAACTTGGATATCCTTCAAATCCGGAAGCTGCATTCGGAGCAATTGCAGAGGATGGCAGTATATATCTTGCCCCCGAAGCGCGAGAAAATATTTCAGATCATAATATTGAAATCATCATCGAACGTGAAAAACAGGAAATCGAAAGAAGAATTCAATCCTTAAGAAAAGGTAAGCCTCTTCCGAATTTGGCGGGAAGGACGGTTGTCCTGGCAGACGATGGAATTGCTACTGGCGCGACAGTGTTCGCAGCTATAGCCTGTTGCCGCAATAGGGAGGTTGGTAAGATCATTGTGGCTGCTCCAATAGCCTCTGCGAATATGGAATTTCGCCTTAGAAAGATGGTAGATGAAGTAATTATTCTTGAGAAACCTGTTTTCTTTTATTCTGTTGGACAAGGGTATGAGTACTTCGATAACCTTACCGACGAAGAAGCAATATCATTCACAAAGAAATGGGATTACGAACGACTTAAATAAGCACGGAAACACCTTTAGTTCATCGCAACGCTCGCCAATCTGACCGATCGTTCAAAATCAGGCTGGTACCGATGAGCCAGCTCAACTCCGATTTTTCCATTAACAGCGCGTATTACATCGTAAAACAATATTTCTTTTTTTAAAATAACCTCGGACTTCAGAACCCTTACGACAACTCTGTTTCGTAGCTTATGAAACCACCGGAACCCATCTTCGACACCTCTCAACTAAGAGATAAATTCACTGCAACTCGATTCAACAGAACACGCAATAATCAGTCGGCACTAACAGCATTGCACCATTCTTTTGTCCATGCCATAAGCGAAAGTAATAATCGTTTTCTCCGCTGAAACATGATTTCACTCAGCATCTGATATGACATTCAAGCAAACCTGATACCTCAGATTACAGAAGCAGATCGCTCTTTTTTCCGTCTTATATTCTGAAGAATACCACCAATTGCCATGCATGCCAGCAAGAGCATAATAAGCGGTCCAATAAATGGTGTCAGCGAAGCGAGTTTCAGGCAAATAAAAGCAGCGAACGCAATAAATATAATTCTTCCAGCACTCCATTTGGAAGAATAATAAGTGTTATTAATCCAGTGAGTCGTTAACAGCGATACGATCACAGTTCCAAGCAATAGTATGGCTAAATATGCAATGAGTGCCAGTACCCCAAGGGGTATACCCACAAGAGTGACGAATGAGACAAAAATAGCAGCTGGAACACCAACCAAAAATAAAACCCCAATTCCCAACGATTTAACCGAAGCGTTCTTCACGGTATCAGCAGCTCTTTTGAATGTTCGACTAAAAAGATACTGCATCAAGCTTATCATTAACAATGCTGTTCCCAAATACCACAGCAGAACCATCACAGACGCAAATCCTAAGTACACCCATTTTCCGGACTCCCACTCCAGGGAAGAATCAAATCTTGCCTGACCACCATGTAAGGCATTCCCGAAATCCACCGAGCCTTCCTTATTCCAATAGGTAACGTCTTTATTGAAAATCGCCTTTGAACCCAGTTCAAGTGTGTTTGCGGCTAATATGGAATTTCCGACGATCGTTCCGTTGATAAATATTTTTCCAGCCCTGCATTCAACATCACCGTTAACTTTTCCATTTAAGGTAAGCTCCCCACAGGCTCCTTCAAGACGTCCCATAACCTCACCGTTAATGACGACTTCGCCACCACTGACAATAAGGTTACCTCCGATGGTTGCGCCATCTTCAATACTAACAGTTCCCCCCGTTACAATAACATCTCCTGCAACATCGTTGGACAGCCTGAACGTTCCACCAGCGCAGCGGACATCGTCGCCGACATAGCCGGAAAGGATCACGTTACTTCCTGCTCCTAAGATATCCTGCATTACGGTATCAGTAACGGTGACAGTTCCTCCAGCAACCGCAAGGTCCCCTGCTATTGGCTTGTTAATGGAGACCGTTCCGCCGGCAACATAAAGGTCATATTCGACTCTATCACTGATGACCACATTTTCACCGGATGTGAATTGAGCATACGTCGTGGTAACGCAGATAAATCCCGCGGCGACAAATAGAAATCTGAAGGTTTTCATATACTATAATTTATCAACCAGGCATGACAAAAAGCTTGAACGCTTACGGCGAGACGTGCATATGCATTTTCTTCCAACTACTCTTTTCTCAGACGTCAAAAAGATCAGAGCCTTGTGCTTTGATCATTCGGCATCGGGCGCTTAGTCATCCGCCTTATCGATCATAAGAAATCTTGTTGAGTGAGATATAAAAGTATCGCGCTACCTTCAACGATGCTCATGATCTTCGTTTGAAACATAACTGATTTATGTCATACCGGAAGAATTAATGAAATAAAGCCCGGGCCCATCTGTATTAAAGTGATTGACATTACTGATCTGAATACCATGAGGGAAGGGGATTGGACTGCTATGGTTATTCTACACAAGTGGGAAAACTGGAACCACAGAAAGATGCCAACCGCAAGTAAGGCCATGGTATTTTATCAGACAGTTTCCTGATTTTTGTCATGTTCTAATGACGTCCCAATTGTAGAACTTTGAACTTATGAACTCTTCAACGAGGCCTACACCTAGCATCCGAAGATTATGAAACATAAGATTTTACTCATCGAGGATAATGCGGACGTTCGAGAAAATACTGCCGAAATACTTGAGCTTGCCGGATATGCTGTAATAAATGCGCCGAACGGTAAAGTCGGAGTTGAACATGCGTTGAAGGAAAACCCCGATCTGATCATTTGCGACATTATGATGCCCGAACTGGATGGTTACGGCGTGCTACATATCCTCGATAAGAACCCGGAAACAGCCGGCATCCCATTCATTTTTCTGACTGCTAAAACGGAAAAGACGGATATTCGCAAAGGGATGAATCTTGGTGCAGATGATTATCTTACGAAACCATTCGATGACACGGATTTATTGAATGCAATAGAATCGCGACTTCGAAAAGCTGCGATGCAACACCAACGGTATGAAACAACATCGGAGGGGCTTGAAACTTTTATCAACGATGCAAAAAAGGTACTTAATCTAAAGGACCTCTGCAAAGACAAAAAGATTAAATCCTTAAAGAAGAAAACAGAACTTTTTGCCGAAGGCGACACACCGCTGAACATTTTCTTTGTAAAATCTGGATGTATAAAAGTTTATCAGTTGCATCCTGATGGAAAAGAACTGATCACGAATATCTACAACGCGAATGACTTCCTGGGATTTGAGCCGGTATTGGAGGGCTGCAACTACCAGGAAACTGCCGTAGCTTTGCAGGATTCAGAAGTAATTGCGATTCCCACTTATGATTTTAATACGCTGCTGCAATCACATCCGGATGTTTCAAGAAGTTTTATTGGGTTGCTGTGTAAAAAGGTGGCCGATAGAGAAAAGCAATTATTAAACCTAGCTTATAATTCAGTGAGGCAGCGCACGGCAGAAGCATTGCTGAAGGTTCGGGAATTAAAAGATGCCAACGAGAACATAACAATTGCGCGAGATGATCTCGCTAAAATTGTTGGAACGGCAGCGGAATCCGTAATCCGAGTCTTACACGATTTCAAAGACGAAGGTTACATAGAAATTGATGGAGGCAAAATCAAAATCACAGAACCAGCAAAGTTGGAAAAAGTTGTTCGATATAATTTTGCCCGATAGGTATCTTCACACTCACTGCGACCTTTACAAAAGTACGCTGGATAATATTTCCACACCAACTCACGAGTTTTTTTAACATCCTAACAGAAATATCCGCTAAGCTTCTTGCCCTAACATTGGCATGAACATGACAGCTTGTAATTCGGGTCACCCACATTGACAAAAGTCATTCTTCCATTTGACTCGTATCATTTCAATACCGTTAAATCTGTGAGAACATTGTCTTGGTAAAATTAAATGCCAAAAATATGTCACTAATCAAACGTTCCGAATGGCCGCTACTAGGTAACGGGTCATGGCTATCCGACTTTTTCGATAGCGAAAAGTTCTTTGAGTCCGATTGGTTAAAAAACCGGACATTGCCTGCAGTCAATGTAAAAGAGACCGACAAGAGTTTCGAAATTGAAGTATCCGCTCCAGGGCGTGCTAAGAAAGATTTCAATATCTCGGCCGAAAATGGCATGTTGACGATTTCCTCCGAAAAGAAAGAGGAAAAGGAGACTAAGGAAAAGGACTACACACGGCAGGAGTTCAGCTATAGCTCTTTCAGCCGATCATTCACCCTTCCTGACAATGCGAATGAAGACGACATCAAAGCAAACTACGTCGATGGTATTCTGAAACTGGAAATTGCCAAGAAAGTAGCTAGTCAACCAAAGGTGAAAAAGTCAATCGAGGTCAAATGACGGTCTCGTACTCCGTCAAAAAAAGCCTTCAGCGACGCTGAAGGCTTTTTTTGTTTTTGCTAATCAACCTGGTCATTGAATCTTTTCGAATGCTGATAATGACGCCTTGGGCAACATCACGCAGTTGATTGATTTATGCCAGACTCTCAAACTTATCTGTGGTCATCCTCTTCCGCCCTAGTATATTCCTTGCAGATGTGACAAAGATCATGTTTACGAATGATGTTTGTAATCAATTGCTCCATCAAGATGTAGGACATTTAACGCATGATTCGACTACACCGACATTCTGTATACCACCGGAATGTCCGATCAGTACGGATCAAAGCAAGTCGAACTAAATGCAAAGTTATGATGAAGCGTATTTGGCTATTGACATTATGGAGTGCAGTGGCAGCGTGTAGTCCGCAAATACGGGTTTTTTCAGACTTTGACCCGGCATTTGACCTTCGAACGTTTAATACATTTGATTGGCAACAATCGACAAATGTTGAACAAGGACGAAACCCCCTGCACTATAATGAGCTCTATGACAAAAGGATCAAAGCGGCAGTTCGGCATGAACTGGAAAACCGCCGCTATACTTTTTGCGACTTGGCTCCGGAACTTGTAATTCACTATCACGTAATCGTAGATGACCAATCCATTGTTGCTGCAGATCCGTTCGGAGATCAATACGGACCATATTGGACAAATATGCAAACCACAATTCAATCATACCGCGAGGGAACATTGATCATAGATGTAATGGATGCAGCTACAAATAATTTGATTTGGCGAGGATGGGCGGTATCTAAAATCACAAACGGATATAATGGAGAGGAAACTGAAAAATTAATTTCAGACGTCGTATCAATGATATTCAGGAAATTCCCCGCTACATCATATCGTGTAATAGACGAGAAAAATAGAAAATCAGTATGCCATGAAAACTAAAATAAACTCACTCGATGACGCCTTAACCTATTTGACCTGGCAATCGAATGTTTCAACAATTCGCAACGTTCGACTACCCGCTGACTGAATAGGCCTGATCCCCGTGATTATGAATTATCGGAAATAACTTCGTTGCGGGAATTCAATCTTTCTTTTTCAGCGAGTTTTCGCATCGTCATCAACATCTTTCTTTCCATAATGAAGTGCGGTACCTCATAGAAGAAATAACGCAGAGCCCTGTTTCCAAAATTGGTCTCCCCTTGTGAAGAGCGTGCAATCAGCCAAGTCCTTTCCGGCGTTTCGGGGTGCAAATAAAAGGCCCATGATCCCTTTGCCTTTCCTCCAGTGCGTAGTCTTGTATAGTCGTCTCCTCCGACCATTACAATTGATTTGAACGGTATAGCTTCCGCCACGATTTGGTATCCACGACCGCTGTAATGATCTTTATTCGCCATCCATATTGTATCGCCCTGCATTCTCGGATATTGGAATTCGGGTCTAATTGTTTTTACATTCCGCATATCAGCCCTGAAGATATTTTCAAGCCACTGATAACTGTAGAAACCCCCTCGGTCTTGGCCGACCTGAGTGAGCCATGGCCAGATCTCCCCAGGCGAAGCATTTATCAATACTGCCCTGGAATGACTGGTTCCCTGGGTTAGATAGTCGCCAGAGAATGTCATCTCGCGTAGATGTTTTGGCGCACCGCAGTCAAGAATGAGTGGACGAAAAATAGTGTGGTGAAAAAATATCAGCAATGCCACCAGGTTAAAGGCAAACAACAGTCGCTGCATATGGTTGTCATTTTTATGGGCAGCGGATTTCATAACTGCAAGTATTAGTATTTCAATCCAAAGCAATCAAAGAAAATCCTTGTCAACAATGAGAAACGTCAGCGATCCCGTTGACAAATAGTCATTATAATTACACTTAGCTTCTTTAATCAACGATTCTGCACTTTCAATTTGATATCTGGAAATGACCACGTCTCTATTGTTCGTCAGAGCTAAGCTCAGTGATCTAAAAAATGACAATTATCAAATCCATTTCAAGTGTTAGTCAGGACAGCGTCGTATTAACTGAAAACAGCTCAAGTGTGTGAAGGGATTAAATTGAATTGTGTTCGGCCTGTTCAAATGGTTCAAGAATAACCTCAAACTCAGATCCTTTGCCAAGTTCGCTATTCACATGAATGGACCCATGCAACATCTCCACATAATGCTTAGTAATGTGAAGGCCAAGGCCAGTCCCTTGTACGTTTCCGGCATTGGCAGCCCGGTAAAAGCGATTGAAGAGATTTTTTTGGTCTTCCTTAGGTATGCCGATGCCGAAATCTTTTACCGAGATACGGATTTGACCGTTGACTGATGATGACACGAGGATATTAGTTCCATCTTCGGAATATTTAATGGCGTTAGACACAAGATTCGTCACAATATTTCTGACGAGTACGGGGTCGGTCCAAACCAATGATTCACCACTATGACTATAGCATATCTTTTGTGCTGGTTTAGCAGAACCTTTAAGACTCAAAAACACGGCATTTAAATACTCCTTCAAATCTATTTTTTCCAACATTGCGGAAATTTTCTCTTCTTCAATTTTCGAAACTGATAAAAACTCATCAAGAATCAATGTCAGATTGCTTACGGACGACTTGATTCTACCCATGTGTTTCTCTGCCCGTTGTGCATCTCCTTCCAATGAATACTTTTCGAGTAGAACAGCTGATGATAGAATTGCTGTCAGCGGAGTACGGAATTCGTGAGAGGCAAGCGTGACAAAGTTCGATTTCATTTTATTGAGTTCGATTTCCTTGGCTAACGCCTTTTTTATTTTTTCCTCAGCTTGCTTATGCGAGGTCATATCCAACACCGCAGCTAGAATACAAGAAGTGTCTTGTATCTGGATGGATTGCAGTGATATGGAAACCCATAGAGGTCCTTTTTCCTTTAGTTGCAATAGAACTTCGATGTCTTTCGCGGTTCCTAAATCACGGGCAGCAGCTACTAGTTCTTGAACTTGGCCCTCATTCTTAAATACCTTGAGATCAAGGGCAGTTTTACCTATTATTTCTCCACGATGGTAATTGACAAGTTCAGCGTATTCGGCGTTGCAATCTATAATCCTACCATCGTCCGAACGACTTATCACCATTCCAACCGGACTTTCATGAAATAATTTAAAAAAAAGGTCATTCGCTTTTTTGAGTTCCAACTCAGCGCGAAAACGCTTGTTGAAACTGTAACGAATCGAAATGAAAGTTGTAGCTAACAAACCAAAAATAACAATCAGCAACAGGGAAAACGTTTGATTGAAAGAGGCTCTGTTTTCCTCACTCACCTTTTGCTTTATCGCCAACAACCTTTTTTCTTCGATCTTCAGTTGATCAATTATCCTACTGATGCGTGTCCGAAACGCCTGACTCACATCTATTCTACTTAGAAGTCTGCTCTCCGAATACACTCCCTTTCTGGGCATGAGCAAAACAGAGTCCGAAAAAGTGATTAAGTCTTTAAGAAGAGTCTCGAGCGTATCAAGTCTATCTTGCTGAATTGGACTGCCTTTGGACAATACTCTAACTTTGTTCAGTTCATCAAATATTTTGCCTCTGGCATTGTTGTAATGTGAAATATAGGTGGAGTCGCCGCTGATAAACAAACCATTACTCTCCAATTGGACGTCCTTGTACAACGCAGAAACCACTTCGATTTGGTCAAGGGCCTGGAGCGTACGATTAAGCCCGGACGATGATTCGTTGGAAGTAGAATTCTTCTCAAACAATAAAATACCCAGAGACGCCACACCCGCCACCATGAGGCTGAACAAAACTCCGGTAACTAGCTTAAAGGATCCTGTTTTGTGATATCGCGTCTTGTTAAGCATATGAATTATCCTCAAATAAAATTTCCTGTTACTGCTTATGTTCTTTAGTTCTGTAAACAATAAGCAGGCTCATGCTTTTTTGTCCTATATTTTTCGACCAGGAGTTCGAAATTGCTTAGAGTATTCATGTAATTTCGGAAAGCTTCATACGGAGATCCATAGTGGTTTACAAAGTCGTGTATCGCCTGATCCTCAATTCCCTTAGTTGACATATAATAAAAATGGTCGCTGGTTTGAAGCGATCTGTAACTGGCAATCAATTTAGAATTGCCTGTACTTTTGACGGACCTATATAGTTTTTTCAGCGATTCGAAAGCGATCTTTTGCAATTCATTTCCTAACCATGCAGACAGATCCTTTTCCTGATCAGCCCACGATATCACATCGCCAACGCGAATAGTATTGTTGGGAGGAATTAGTGTTGCAGTCTTTTGCAGTGTTGTGAGTTCAAACTCGTCGCCTCGTGCCAGCTGATCAATTAAACCTTCCAAAAAACTGAATATTCCATCAGTTGCTTTTTTATGTTCTCCAAATGTTTCATATCCAATACCAATTCCGGTAAACTTCCCCGGTCCGCCATTTCTTACTAAGGAAATAAAACGTTCGGGTGTTAACGACCGGCCTTCCTCAGAATAGCCGAATGCTATTGCATCACTGAGCTGATAATTTCTGGGAAAAAGAACAAGATCGTTGTCGGGATGCTTGTATAGGTTGTAGCCTGGCCGCCCGATTAATAGCCGATTGGTTCCCTCTACGTATATTCCCTCAAATCCAAGATCGTAGACAATCCGACCAATTTCGTCGCAGTATATGAGGTCCGTGTTTCTAAAGAATCTTGGACGTTGTCCAAACAGATCGTAGATTTTCCGGCGATGTCTGTTTATCTGGTCTATGAATTCATCCTTATCAATAAAATAAGATAACGAATGAAAGTATGTCTCGGCAAGAAACTCCACGGATCCAGTGGCTGCCAGTTCCTTGAAACTCGTAATGACTTGAGGAGCGTATTCACTTAATTGATCAAGGACGGACCCTGAAATTGAGAAGGTACATTTTACTTGAGGATATTTGCGGATTAACTGAAACATCAATCTATTGGCAGGCAAATAGCAATCCTCTGCGGTCCTTTTGATGATTGCGGCATTCAGCTTGTCATTAAATATTGAGGTCTCGGATCCTATTTCAGAAAACTGAAACCTTCTCAGGCGCCTTGGCTGATGAACTTGAAAATACAGGTTTACGTATTTGGATGTCTCGGTATCTGAAGCATTCATGGCGGTAGTAGTAGGGTTTCAGGCTATGTAATGATCATACTGTTCTATCATACACCTCGAGGGCAAGGGGCAAACACGACGCAACGCCATTTAAGCCACAAACCGTTAAGGTTATCAAAATGCTTTCTTTCACTTCATCTCGCGAAGCCCCGGCCTTCTTAGCTATGGGAACATGAAAGTATAAAGCCTTCGTATCGCCAAATGCAGCCTTGATCCCAATGTAGATGAGTTGTTTAGTCTTGTTGTCAAGCCCTTTGCATTGGACAAGCGACTGCACCAACCCATCAAAAGCAGTTGCCACCGACGGAGCCTCGCGATAAAAAACTTCAAGCGGGTTTGTTGACGACATCTTTGTGTTTATTTTATGGTTTAGGTTTGTTTATTTTTAACATGATTCAAAGGTCTCTTTCTGGTCGTGGACGGCCCATGACTTTGGCAATCTCAAAGTCTGATTTTTATCAGCTATACGTATAAGTCCTACGTTAATCATCGCATGCGCGAGTAGCGTAGCCGTTGTTGTACCGTCACCGGCAGTCTCCGAAGTTTTAACGGCTGCCCGCCGGAGCATTTTCGCGCCGAGGTCCTCACCTAGCCCCATGACGTAACAAGATCCGGGTATTTGTTTTGCGTATTCTCAAGCACATGAATTACATCGTCCAATCTTTTACCAACCTGTTTTGCAAGGTTTTCGATTGAATCGAGTGACATCGCTCTTGCTATATGTTCGGTTGCGTTGTGAGAGAAAATTGCAATTTCGCCTGGATATAGCTCAATAACGGATACGACACAGGGAAATACTATACCGGCAAAGGGCGACTGAGTAATCATCTCCTTATACAAGAATCCATAGAAGACTGACAACACTTTGTGCTTCGTATGAGTTACTTGGCACCTCGAGGTTGGATTCTGAAAATCAGTGATGCCTCCAACTTCAAAGCCATCATTGAATAGCTCGGATTTTAGCCGGTCAACTACCGTTTCAAATGCTCCTCGCACAACGACTTTTTTAACATGTGTGTACATAAGGCCTCCATTTTTAGGTCTATTTACTCAAACAAAGGCACCGACAATATGAAAAAACGCAACTGGAAGCATGACATTTGTCATAGTAACGCAAGAGATAAGAGCGTTACTTTATATAGAACATTAATACAACGAATATCCAACGTTCATTTAACAATACTTACTATGGCTGCATACTATTCACGCAAAGTAAAAATGTCCTTCCAGGATGCATTAAGTAAAGTGTCAACCAGTCTTCAGCGTCAGGGCTTTGGACTGATCACTACGATTGATTTGAAGGACATCTTCAAGCAAAAATTAAATGTTGCATTTAGAAATTATAAGATCCTGGGAGCGTGCAATCCACAGTTCGCCTATAAAGCGGTGAGTCTTGAATCACACCTGGGCGTTATGCTACCCTGCAATATAGTTGTTCAGGAACACGAAAACGGTGAAGTCGAAATTTCCGCGATCAATCCACTTGAAAATATTGACAAAGCTTTAAAGGCAACTCAGCTTGCCGGCCTGGCAACAGAAGTTGGAAATCGCCTTCGATCAGCCCTCGACGACCTCGAACACCATTCATCAGAATCACACATTGACGCTTTGCCAACAGAGGCAAGAGAAGATAAAGACTATCAATACTCAATTCAGGGTTGAGTATGATGTCAGACTTTGGTACCCGTTTGCAACTGGAAATTAAAAAAACATACCATTAGATTATCACGGATTGAGATTCAAGAAGAGATTGAATCTCTTGCTGCACGGTGTTACTGGCGAAGACCCAGGGAAAACTTTCAACGATCAATTTTGTCGAAGAAAGCATCTTGTCTCACGTCATTCAGTGGTGTAAATTCTATTTTCCGGAATTTGCCGTGCTTTGTTGCGAGGGCCGACTAGTTTCACCCGAAGGATTTACTGCCCGGGATATACTTTTCAAAAAATCGTTAATCTTAAGATCAATATTATCGTTGATGGCATCGGCCAACTCTTTGCTCTTCCTTGAGATTTTATTGCGCGTCTTTCGTCCTTTATGCGGAGCGAACAACATTCCGACAGCTGCGCCGGCGGCGACACCCGTCAATATTCCTATAAGTGCTTTTCCCGTTTTCATAATTGTAGCGTTTGTGTTATTTGTTATGCTAACTTAATTGCCAGCACAGAATAGTGTATTGATTTATATCATAAAAAGAAATGAAAGTTGTCAGCGCGTTTTTCCTCTTCATAGTCCTATTTGAAAGATGATTACGTTTTGTTAATGAGTTCGATATGAAAATTAATTCTATTAAAGATCTTGACCTTTCACCAAAACCCGGAAAAAAATATTGGAGAAACGGAATGCGGGAATGGCGGGAGGAATTCATTTATTTCCTTATTGTCGATCGATTTCATGATAGTATCGACCGAACCCCTATTAATATCACAGGTAAAACGAAAGGATTTGGGAGCTCTAACCAACTGAATAGAATATGCGGTGGAACGCTACGCGGAATAAAAAACAATTTAGGCTACATCAAACGACTGGGATGCACTGCATTATGGATAAGTCCAGTATTTGAGAATAATGAGCAATCATATCATGGCTACGCCATCCAAGATTACACAATTATTGACAAGAGGTTCGGTACAAATGAAGATATGTCCGAACTCGTTGAAGCCGCACATGCCATTGATATGCGAGTATTCATGGACATTGTCCTGCACCACTCTGGTGATAACTGGAGCTACCCCAATGACTTGCCTTATTATTATTATAATGGCGTACCCTTTCCCTTCGGAAAATGGCGACGCGACGACAAACCGTCACCGCAAGAGTTAAGGAATCCCGACCTTTACTGGAAGAAAGGGCAAATGCGCAACTATGATGTTTATCCCGAGTCGAGGGAGGGCGATTTTCAGACACTGAAAGCTTTCAAAAATGATGAGTCTCCTGAGGCGCTTTACGTACAGGAAGTATTAACAAAAATACATTGTTACTGGATTCGCGAAACTGATATTGATGGATTTCGCGTCGATGCAGTAAAACACATGGGCGAAAAATTTATCAGCCAATTTTGTTCTCACATAAGAGAATATGCTTATAAGCTAGGCAAGTATAGTTTCTTTTTATTTGGCGAATTAGTTGCTCCTGAAGAAATGTATAACCGATACATTGGACCCAAGACATCTATTCAGTTGGACGATACCGCCATTTATTATGGGTTAAATTCAGTTCTGGATTTTCCGCTCTACCATGTATTATCAAATGTTATTCTTGGAAAAGAAACCCCGGAAAAGCTGATCAAAAGGTATGAGTCACTTCGGGAAAGTGCGCTCTCAAGAGGGGAATTCGGCGAATTTCTTGTAACGTTCATTGACAATCACGACCAGGTCGGCCAAGACCCCAAAAGGAGATTTGGCTATGATGCAAGTGAAGCACAAATTATAGCAGGGGTAGGCTTTCTTTTATGCGCTCTCGGCACACCATGTATTTACTATGGTACTGAGCAAGGCTTTCAAGGGGCAGGCCAGGATGACGCGAACATCCGCGAAGCCATGTTTAATCCCGACGATATGTCTAGCAACGCGTTAAACGCCGGTAACGTTATCTATAAAGAAATTGCAAAACTTGCACATCTAAGAAAGGAAAACGCCGTATTGAAATTCGGAAGAATGTACATGCGCGAATCGTCAGCAGATGGTAAAACCTTTGGTTTGCCAGTAACACATGATTGCATGCTTTCATTTTCCAGAATACTGTACGATGAAGAAATGCTTATTGTATACAATGACTCCCAGACCCATGAAGATGAGGAATACATTGTTGTAGACAGACATTTAAATCCCGAAGGATCAACATTTCGTTTTTGTTATGGTGACAAAGGAAAAGTTCACGTCTTAAAAAATGAAGACGGGACAAGGCACTTTGTAAAGGTACGTCTAAAACCTAACCAGTTTGTGATCTTGTCTAACACTCTCGGTAAATAGCGCCAATCTTCCCGGCGTAGCACTGTTGGATTTCTACTCGGGGTGTCATCACAGGATCAGGTTGATCCAAATCCAATTATCAGCATGCTTGATTGCTACAGATGACAGTGACATAGACATCACTGCATAAAGGCTAGACCTGAAGACCCTACAAGTGATCTCTATTAACCCAATCTTTGCGCCGCGTCACCTTATACCCTATTCCCTATTCCTTTATTCCTTTCTTCAGAACTCCTCAAAACATGACAAAGTAGAATAAGTATTCTTAATTATGAGTGTAAGGGTTTAAGAGTTGTACTCGTCTGTATCTCTGAGATCCAGATGTCCATATAATCAATGATCTGATCTATGTCGGGACTAATCCCATTTTGAATGTAGGTACCGGATGTGGCCATTCCAAGAAGCATGCATTCGCGTATATCGTATCCGTTGATCATTCCCAGGAAAAATCCGGCGTTTAAATTATCACCTCCTCCTGTCAACACCTTGGGCATTGTGACGAGGCGACCATTCAGTTCAATCGTTTCATATTCCCGGAAGACAAGAGTTCTGTCAATCGGATGAACTAGTAAACAATCAACGGTTAGAGCCTTAAATAAGGCACTCCCGACCTCGCGGACATCAGGCGTTTTTTTCTCAAGGGAGAACTCAATTCCATTGATTGCTTTCCATATTTTGATAGCCTCATTTTCATTCAGTCCTATCGTCACTTTGCCGTAGGAGGAAAAGCAGTTCATCAAATCGAGCACCTCATCTATCTGTTCCGTGGTCTTTTTGGAAGGATCACACAAATCAAAAAAGAATATAAAGTCTTTCCTCCCTGACGGCTTGATAACGTCGTCATGAACACCTTGCCAGATCTCGCTTGCGTATGGAAGGTTCGCCCAATCAACAAATGCCACAATCGCACTATTCAAAATTGCATCACGAATGCTATCAACGTGGTGTGCATTTCTTATGGCACTCCAGTCGTAATTCTTGAAAGCGCTTAATTCAGAGAGAATAATTTTTCCATCACGAAATTCGACCGCACGACTGTCTCCCGGATTAGCTAGACTTATCACCTCACATTTGTCATCCATTTCAGAAAATATCGGATGTCGTTCAGGATAACCCAGACTTCCTGCGCAATAACTTTCGACGCCAAGTCGTCCCAGCGTGTTAGCAAGTATTAGAGCATTTCCTCCAAGCTTTGTTTTTTCTTTCACAA
>JAEZBX010000054.1 GCA_023412765.1 Bacteroidota bacterium | reverse complement strand
TAGCAACAACAGTCACCGTGATATTTGTATTGGGACTGACGCAACCGGTACTCGCGTTACGTACTGATAAGGTTGCATTGTATACACCTGCCACAGCTCCACCTGGCACAGCGATCACAATTGGTGTTGCGGTCAATGATGCGTTCACAACATCGACAAATCCTTGAGCCTGCGCAGCAGCATTGAAATCTATACTGTATTGGTCAGGGCTTCCTGTTGTTGCGCTATATCCCAGGTTAGTGGTTGTCTGACCAGAGCATACCGTGGGATTTGCTCCCAGTGTTATCGTGGGATTCGGATTGATCGTTACTGTGATGGGTTGCGATGAGCTTGAACAAGTACTGCTTGTGCTGCGAACCGTAAGTGTTGCGTTGTAGGTGCCGGGTACAGCAATACCAGGGATCGTGATTGAGATAGGTGAAGCCGGTAAAGCCGCATTTGATATATCAACAAATCCCTGAGCTTCGGCTCCGGGATTAAAGTCAATGCTATATTGATTCGGACTGCCCGTCGTAGCCGAATATGTGAGACTCGCCGTAGGGCTTCCAATACATACCGAAGGATTTGCGCCCAGGGTAATCGTTGGATTGGCAAGCAGTGTAACAATGATAGGAACGTCGGTGCTAACGCATCCGGTCACGCTGTTTCGGATGGTAAGCGTAGCAAAATAGTTTCCGGCGGGAGCTGAAGCAGGAATGGTAATCGTGAGAGGACTTGGAGTCAATGCAGCATTTACTACATCCACAAAACCGGCAGCCTCAGCAGGTCCAAAGAAATCGATGCTATATTGATTAGGAGACCCAGTGGTACTGGTGTAGTTTAAGTTTGTTGAAGTGCTACCGGCGCAGACGGAACCGACAACGACACCGGTAATTGTTGGAATGGCATTAATATTTAGTAATACTGTGCCATTCATAATTGAAGGACTACAAAATCCATTCGCTGCGCGAACTGAAATAACGTTGTTTGTAACAAAACCAGTGCTGGGAAAAGTCATTACAAATGGACCCGAACCAGTACCAGGGAAGATATGAGCCGTTGCACTTCCATTATTAAGAATAGTATAGTTAACACCTGCTTCAGAACCATCTAACGTTATTGTTATATCCTCCCCGAAGCAAACTCCAAGTGGGGTCGGCGTTTGAATCGTTTGAACAATTGGTGAAGGATCTGTTAATACAAATGATCTACTAACTTCACCGCAGGCAGAGTAAAGATCCCTGACTTTAAGGGTGTACGTTCCTCCAGGGATACCTGGTACCCCTAGCATCGTAGCAAGATTTAATGGAGTTGTACCATCGGTTGTACCAACAAGCGGAAGGCCCGTTAAGCCGTTTGTTGATGACCATTCGTAGCTAAATGATCCGCCTCCTGGAAGGCTTAAGCTTCCCCCATTTATCGATGATTGCAATTGACCAGTCGTAGGGTCTGTACAAACAGTGTTATTCTGTAAAATGTCTTCTGTAAGAGTTGCCGGAGTTACATTGGCTAACGTGAAAGGCGGATAATTAACTGGATCAGAATAACTGTTTATAGTGATATTGTCAGCAAGATCTTCTATGATAATATGGTAGAGGCCGTCTGGTAAAGTATTCGATGCATTAAACACAAAGGTCGAACCAGTGTTGATTGTTACTCCATTCGCATCAACACCGCCAGGCCCGTCGAGAAAAATCAAGAAAGCTCCACCACCATCAGCTGAATTGACAGTAATTTCGATTCTCCCATTGTCTGGCGCGGGTGAACCACATGGATTAAAAACGTCTATTGTGAGATCAAGCGTCCCACTGACATAGTTAAATTTCTGCGCACTTGCATAGGGACCGATTGATGCAAACAACAGCACCAGAAAAAGGTATCTCATAAGTGGCCCGATCGTCAGAGTCCTTCTCATTAAATTACTTAATGGTAAAACTTATCTTCTTCGAGCAATCGCTATTGCTAACTATGCAGAAATACTCGCCGGGAGCCAGGTTGTCCATTGAACTAACTTGAAACTTGCCCTCATTCAAAACCTTCCCGTTTTCGGAAGCACAAAAAATGTATTTTAGATTTGTGAGGCTTCCCCGAATTAAATTGAGAGTAACCGTACCGTTACTTTGAGCACCTTGCGTATCCTGGACTCTAACATCCACCTCAATTTTGTCACATTCCTGGTCTAATGAGAAAACAGAATTAGCCGATAGCGCAAGGCATAAAAATGTCAGAGGAAAAATCCGGGGAAGTTTCATTGTTAAAAAATTATTGACAAACTCTCGTCTTAATTGCCTTCAAAAAATTATAGTAACCCCAATAATAAATAAGGGTAAAGATCGCTGTTCCAGGGGTTGGCGCTGCTTGAAAAAACTGCTTAACTAAGCCTTGTAAGATTTAGTCTAAAAAATTAGAATTTCGGTTTAAGAATTTCGCTCATTACAATAGCCTTCTTCAACCCTTCGGGATCATAAAAATCGCTGAGATAACTATCCACGAGGTTGGATTGCTGTTGCTGCTCAAAGACTTTAAACTTCTCAAATTTTGTTTCTGTTTTTGCAACGTTCATTGTTTCTTCCAACGATCTATGTCTGAACGCTTGTTGCTCCGCAGCGGCGAATTCCCTTGCAACCTTGTCATTGCGGTAGTCATAATTTACATCTTCGAGATCTTCAACTTCATCTTTCAGATTATCATCATAGTCAACGTACTCCTCCTTGGGCACAACTGGTTCTTGCGTCTGCGTTTTTGATTCCGTAATCTCCCGCAAAAGTTCTTCGAATGTCAGCGTCTTTGATGGTGGTCTTGGCTTGGCTGTCGGCGGATCGAAACGTGTCGCGGGCTGCTCCGGTCTTGCATCCGGAAAATCAGTCGGCTCTTGCGGAGCCTTCTTTTTCATGGCCCGGACCACAAGGTAGATGACCCCAATAATGACGTACAACCAAAATTGAAAATCGTCCATGAACCAAAATTATGAAATTAATTCA
Organism: Bacteroidota bacterium; assembly: GCA_023412765.1. Classification (GTDB taxonomy): domain Bacteria; phylum Bacteroidota; class Bacteroidia; order Cytophagales; family Cyclobacteriaceae; genus Chryseolinea. The sequence goes on along the minus strand of JAEZBX010000054.1, from coordinate 5,699 downwards.
AATGACCTATTCCAGCCCGTTAAGCCACAAAATTGATGTACTTTCTTCAGCGAAACTTTTATTTTGAATTGCCGAAACCAGTACCTTATCTTTGCCGACTTGTTTAAAGTTAAGGTTACAAGTTCAAGTTTTGAGGTCAGGATACTTATGTAGCTGTGCTGCAATCCAATAAACCCCAGTTCTTAAACTTGTAATTATTGGATGCGTGAAAATTTTGAGTCTTAGGTTTGATGTTAAGCTTCAAACCTCAAACTTCAAACCTTAAACTTTAAACCTTAAACTTTCAACCACTACAAAAATGCAATTAGCGAAACTGGAGATTAAGGGCTTCAAAAGTTTTGCCGACAAAATCGTTATCAATTTTGATGAAGGGATCACGGGGATTGTTGGGCCAAATGGATGCGGAAAATCAAATGTTGTAGACTCTATTCGCTGGGTGCTCGGAGAGCAAAAAACCAGTGCCCTGCGCTCCGAAAAAATGGAGAACGTTATTTTTAATGGCACAAGTCAGCGCAGTCCGCAGCAGATGGCGGAGGTATCACTGACCATCAACAATACTCGAAATATCCTCCCCACAGAATACTCCCAGATTACAATCACCCGCCGACTTTACAGGACAGGTGAAAGTGAATATCTGCTTAACGGTGTCGTGTGCCGTTTGAAAGACATCACCAATCTATTCCTGGATACTGGTATAGCATCAAACAGTTATGCGATTATCGAGTTGGGTATGGTGGATGACATCCTAAACGACAAGGACAATAGTCGCCGCATGTTGTTCGAAGAAGCAGCCGGAATTTCAAAGTTCAAGAAACGCAAGAAGGAAACCCTCAAAAAGCTGGAGGACACCGATGCAGACCTTGAACGAGTTGAAGACCTTCTTTTCGAAATTGAAAAGAATATGAAAAGCCTGGAGAAACAGGCAAAGCAAACGGAAAACTACTATCGCATTAAGGAAGAATATAAGAACAAAAGTATTCACCTCGCGAAGGTTGTTGTTAACAAGCAAAAGGAAAAGTTTAACAATCTCACCAAACAGGTTGAAGAAGAAAATAACCGCAAAATAGCTCTCGCTGCTGACATCTCTGAAAAAGAAGCAGTGATAGAAAAAGCTAAGGCGGAGCTTATCATCAAAGAAAAGACCCTTTCTACCCGGCAAAAGGCGATCAACGAGTTTGTATCGAAGATCAGACATTACGAAAGCGAGAAACAAATCAAAAATACCCGGCTAAAATATCTTAATGATCGCGCTGCCGGACTTCGGGATCAGATCGAACAAGACAAGAAAAGCAACGACCGGGCTAGATTCAGTATTCAAAGTCTTGAGACGGAGAAAGCTTCCGCCGAGGACATACTTGCGGAGATCAAAGAAAAAGTTGATTCGCTGAAAGCTGACTACGAGGAACAGAAAAGAATTACTGCGGAACTTCAACAACAGGCTGACTCAATCAGAAGGGTTCAGCGCGAGCATCAGGAAGAAAGCTTTCAGATCAACAAAGGGGTTGAAATTCGTGAGATCCAGATCTCATCCCTCAAACAGGAACTGGAGAAGCACGCGACTGATACGACCAATCAAACTGCCAGCCTGGCGGAATTTGAAAATAAGTTGAAGATACTTCAACAAGAACTTGACTCGAAAAACAAACAGGAAGAAAATCTGAAGGCGGAAGAGGAACGCGTTCAGGAACGCATTGCCGACGCTGAGAAAACAATTGAAATGATCCGCGAGGAAATGAACCTCACAGGTCGTAAACTCGACGCGCGGCAGAACGAATACAACCTCACCAAATCTTTGGTAGAAAATCTTGAAGGTTTTCCTGAAGCCATCAAATTCCTTAAAAAGAAGGTTGGAAAGAATGCCCCTCTCCTTTCCGATATACTTACAACTTCCGAAGAATATCGTGTATCAATCGAAAATTATCTTGAGCCTTACCTCAACTACTACATAGTTGAACACGAAGCTGAAGCATATGATGCCATTAATATTCTTAGCGATGCGGCAAAAGGTAAAGCGCATTTCTTTATACTGGATTCATTTGAACGTTTTGAATCAACACCGGCAAAAATCTACGACAATGCTTTCCCCGCAACGGAGATCATAGAGTACGATCAGAAGTATAAAAAGCTGATGTCCTTCATTCTTGACGGCGTTTATATCTATGAAGGCGATATCAAAAAAATTCCGCAAGGCGAAGAGAACACATTCATAACCAAGAACGGTAAACTCACTAAGCGCAGATTCAGTATCTCCGGTGGGTCGGTTGGCTTGTTCGAAGGTAAGAAGATCGGTCGCGCCAAGAATATGGAGAAGCTCGACAAAGAGATAAAAGAGCTGACTCGCAAGCTGGACGAAATTAGATCAAGCTTGTTGGAAAAACAGACCGATCTTGAAAAATTAAGAAATAACAAGCTGCGTCAGCAGATCGAAGAAGTTCAGAATTCCATTCGCCAGGTAAATGAAGAGTTTGTATCGGTACGTACTAAGCGCGAGCAATTTGCTCAAATGCTCAGCAACGCCGACCTGCGAAGCGAAGACATTCTTGAGAAAATTGATACACTCTTAAAGGAACTTGATGAACTGAAGCCAAAGGCGCAGCAAGCATTGCACGACCTTGAAGAGCACGAAATAAAGCTCGGTACCATCACCGAAAACCTCACGGCAAACAGTGAGCTGCTCACTCAAAAGTCAGCGGCTTACAACGAGCAAAACATCTTCTTCCATCAACAGGAGAATCGCGTAAAAAGTATTGAACAGGAAACCCGCTTCAAGCAGGAATCCATGGATCAAAGCAGTCAGCGCATTGAAGCAAATGTCGTTGAGCTAAAAAAGAATGAAGACGAGATCCGCAATATCATTGAGACAACGCAGTCCAATGATGAGGAACTGCAGGGAATGTATGCTGAAAAAGATGAGATGGAAAAAGGTCTCAGTGAAGCGGAGAAAGAATACTATGATTCGCGCGGAAGCATCGACCAGGTGGAAAAACAGCTTCGTGAAATCCAGCACCAACGCCAGAACATCGACACATTGCTGCTGGAGCTGCAGAACCAACTTGGTGATAGCAGGATGCAGCTAAATTCAGTGAAGGAACGTTTGTCCGTCGAATTTAACACGGATCTCGATTCAGTAATCGGTGAGTCAACCGAAGAGGAAGCTGAAGCTTTAGCGCTTGCAGATGAGGACAAGATTCGTCAGGAAGTACAAAAGATACGCGACCGCCTCGACAACATGGGCCCTATCAACCCTATGGCTATGGAGGCTTATAACGAAATCAAAGAACGCAACGATTTTATCCTTACTCAAAAGGATGATTTGCTGAAGGCAAAGGATTCACTGCTGAATACTATTACCGAGATCGAAGGTGTAGCGAGTCAAAGTTTCATGGATGCCTTCAACCAAATCAAGGAACACTTCATACGTGTATTCAGATCGTTGTTTACAGAAGGAGACGAATGCGATCTTAAGCTCCTGGATCCTAATAATCCCCTGGATTCCGAAATCGACATCATTGCGAAACCCAAAGGCAAGAGGCCATTAACCATCAACCAATTATCGGGAGGAGAAAAGACGCTTACAGCAACAGCACTGCTTTTCAGTATGTACCTGTTAAAGCCTGCTCCATTCTGTATTTTTGATGAGGTTGATGCTCCGCTAGATGATGCGAACATTGATAAGTTTAACAACATCATCAGAAACTTTAGCAAGGATTCGCAGTTCGTAATTGTTACGCACAACAAGCGGACGATGAGCTCAACTGATGTGATCTATGGTATCACGATGGTTGAGAAGGGAATTTCCCGAGTTGTGCCGGTGGATTTGCGCGAACTTGCGTGATCGGTTCGCTCGGCTTGAGTTGATGTGGTAAGAAGTAAGTAGTAAGTAGTAGTCCGTGCGGCACGCAAAGGCGGTGCTTTGCACAATATTTTAATCTTCCAATCTTCCAATTTTCTAATCTTCTAATTTTCAATTCCCAATCAGCTGCTTCTTCCGCTCACACCGTTTTATCGACTCCGCTGCGGTCTCGATGCTCTTCGAGTCGAAAGAGTTTTGGATGTGTAGTTTGAAGTAGTGAATTGCATCATCGTAGTTGCCTTGCACCTCCCGCAGAAGTCCGTACTCATTGTAAATAGTCGCGTAGCTGATACCTGACACCTTGATCGCCTGCTCCAGGACTTTCTCTAATTCATCATACTTTCTCAGGGTCGACAGGCAATAACAGTAGTTATAGTGTGCGGCCGGATAGTGAGGAGAAAATTTGATTGCAAGACGGTAATGCTCCTGCGCTTTGTCGTAATTTTTAAACTTCGTTTCATGAAGCCATCCAAGGTGGTTATGTGCTTTACCGAAGTCCGGTGCCTCGTGCAAAATTTCATCTAGAAGGTGCGCAGCGTCGCTGATTTTATTTTCGGAAATCAAGCGATCAGCCCTTAAAAACTTTTCTTCCAATTCAAAATTTGTTTCTTCGTCCATAAAGAAAATTACCAACTTAAAATCTAAACCTCAAATATTTTATTGTCTCACCCTTCAGAGAAAACTGTTCTTCGTATTTAGTTCTAATATCAAAACACTCGTCACGCAAATCCGATTCATACAGACTATCGGTATATTTTAGATCAAATATGTCATTTCTTGACTGAACCACTTCAAGCGTATACTCATAAAGCATTGTATTGTCAGTCTTTAGTCTAAAATAACTTCCAGGCTTTACCAGTCGTTTGTAAATGTCAAGGTAACGAGGACTGGTTAACCTCCTCTTAACGTCTCTCTTTCTAGGGCGAGGGTCAGGAAACGTAATCCATATTTCATCAAGCTCACCGGGTTCAAAGAAGTTTTCTATCAATAGAATTGGCGTACGCAAGAAGGCAACATTGGTAAGATTTTGTTCCACTGCCAAAGTACTCCCTTTCCATATCCGTTCGCCCTTAATGTCAATCCCGATATAATTTCGTTCAGGGAAACGTGCAGCCAGACCGATAGTGTATTCGCCTCTTCCGCAGGCAAGCTCCGCGGTTATTGGATTGTTGTTCCTGAAGTATTCACCACGCCATTTGCCCTTGATCTCTTCATAAATATCCTTACTTCTCTCAATAACATTTGTACGTTCTTCAATAATTCTAAACCTTTCCAGTTTACGCTTCATTCGTACTCAAATATCGTTTTAAGTTTAACACACCTTTCACTACAACACTTTCATAATCATAAGCCATCAATTTCTGCAACCACGTAAGTGCTTCCCCCCACAAATATCATATCCTCGGCACCAGCGACCTGCTTAGCTGCAAGGATGGCTTCGTTGACATCCGTCACTATCTCACCATGAATATTGCTGGATCTCGCATGTTCAAATAAGATCGACGCATCCAGCGACCGGGGAATCTTTGGTTGGCAAAAAAAATAATATGCATCCTTAGGAAGAATACCGAGTATCGAAAAAATATCCTTTCCTTTTACCATACCCAAAACCATGTACAGTTTGCGATAGCCTTGCCGTTGAATCTGTCGAACCACTTCTCGCATTCCATCAATGTTATGCCCGGTGTCACATACCACCAAAGGTCTCTTCCCCAATACCTGCCACCTTCCTTTCAGGCCCGTGGCTGACACAACGGTTTCCAATCCCTCACGAATATGTTCCGTTTCAATTTTCCAGCCCTCACGATTCAGCACTCGAACGGTCTCCATCACACCAGGCAAATTC
>JAEZBX010000047.1 GCA_023412765.1 Bacteroidota bacterium | reverse complement strand
GTGGCCGAGTGGCTAGGCAGAGCTCTGCAAAAGCTTGTACAGCGGTTCGAATCCGCTCGAGACCTCGATAAACCCGCATAGCGTAAAGCGTTGCGGGTTTTTTATTTTGTTAGTACACTTTTTTTCTCGCCTACATTCGCCAAAATAAATTAAGTCGAAACTACTTCATTTGATGTGACTGCTCGCAAAGAGCGTTGCGTCTGGAAATTCCTCTAGAATGGCAAATCATCGCCTCCATTTTTAGATTGCTTTTCCAATTCAGCTTGCTTTCTCTTTTCCTCTCTGGCTTTACGGTCAAAGTTTTCTTCAATCGATCTAATGAAATGAATATTGCTGATAACAGACGATGCAATTAATTTACTCTCATCGTAGTTTAATAATTGGTTCGCATGCGCCATTGATTTGTTATTGCGTATATCATTAAACGCTTCAAGTAGACTAATCGAAGATTTCAGAATACGTTTCCGTCATCTTCGTTTCAATCAATCCGTTCGTTGTCAAGTTCTTTATATACTTGCCAAATAGAGAGTCAATAGTCTGCTCTTTTTCATACTCCAACTTGTGCTTGCTTAGCAGTTCCCTTATAAAATGGAAAGCATATGTATGCAAACGATCAAGGGCAGCTTGTGGTTGATTCTGCTCAATTGCTTCTCTTATTGATTTTGCTAACAAACTAAAGTCCTTTAGTTCTACTTTACCTTTGATTGTCTCAATACCTTCAACGACTTTTTCAGAAAGTAAATTTTTGGCAATGTCGGCCACAACAAGTTCGTCATTGTGATCCTCTGCAGTAGCCGCGTACGATGGCATAGTGCGCTTATATTCAATCAGAGCATTCAGCAAAGCGCCAACCCTGTTGTTTGACTCAATCTCAAAAATTAGCCTTAGCCTGTTTGCTTTTGAACTGCTCCAACCATCCCTATCATATTTGTTGTTATATGGATCTTCGCCAATCGTTTCTAATATGAAATCATGAAATGTCCGGTTGGAAAAATCTAGCACATATCCGCCTCCCATTGATAGGTAGCTTTCGATTCTCCGTCTTTCGTGCGCTTTGATGTCAGCCATGGTAAGCGGTTGTAAAAGGCAATTTAACGATACTTAGTATTTATGTTAGATGCGTTTACAAAAGCGGAACAAATTAAAGAGCAAATCAGCAATCGATGAGTTTTGGATACTATTGATTTGTCTTTCTTGGACCGGTGTTAAAGTTTGGACCCTCCTTTCGGAATGTGCTTCGTAGAACCCATGATAATGTATCCGACCACTTTAATGGATTGGTCTCAATTGTCACGATGTGCCCCTCTTCAAACAAGCTGTTTGTCTTCATACCCTAAATCCGTAAGTCGTTTCAATGGTCATATTCCGCTGCTACCCTCCTACTAAATTGAGCAGCTATTGCCCTAAATTCATCATTTTAGGCCATATTTATTAAGTTGTAAACAAATTTGTTTACCTATTATTTATTACTTATATTTGTTTAGATTTGGTTTTATGTTCAAGGAGATATCGATAATTAAGGGCATCCACCCGGGCTTGATCCTGGAGCGAAAGCTTCGTGAAAAGAAACTGAAGAAAAGCCGATTTGCTATTACGATCAGGGAATATCCTCAAACGCTAACTGCAATTACAAAAGGGAAACGCGCAATGAATCCAACGCTTGCATTCAAGATTGAACAAGCACTTGGTTTGGCGGAAGGATATTTAATGGTACTGCAAGCCTTTTATGATATGAAGGAGGAAAAGCTGCGTCAACATTCAATCAATGGAACTCCTGATTTATCCAAACTTCGTACTGGATTGTTCTGGGATACAGACATCAATACTATTGATTGGCAGGGACAGAAACGTGCGGTCATTGAACGTGTCATTGAAAGAGGCAGTGAAGAAGAGAAAGCAGAGATCAGACGATTTTATGGTGAGGAGATTTTCAATAATATCGCTGCTGCTCTAAAACTGCAACATGCCTGATCGTCTGCATTGGAATACGGTCAAGCCGATTCTCAAAGAAGTGCTGACCATCTTAATGCAGGAGAAACTGTTTGATCCGTTCAGGCTCGTAGGTGGTACATCATTAAGCTTGCAGCTTGGTCACAGAATGTCTGACGACATTGATTTATTTACAGACGAACCTTATGGTTCGCTCGACTTTACCGCGATAGACAAATTTCTACGGAAGACGTTCAAATACGTTTCAGATTTGGCACCGGGCCCTTTTGGTATAGGTGTGTCGTACCTGGTTGGTCATTCGAAGGATGAGATCGTTAAACTTGATTTGTTTTACACGGACACTTTCATCCAGCCAGCCTTAAAAATCGATCCGTACAGACTGGCTACTGTTGAAGAGATAATAGCAATGAAGATCGACATTGTTCAACGCAAAGCTAGGAAGAAGGACTTTTGGGACTTGGATGAGTTGCTGGAGAAATATTCGATTGAACAAATGATCGACCTGCATAAACAACGATATCCGCACAGTCATGACGAGAAACTTATTCGTGAGAACTTTGCCAACTTCGAGCGGGCTGATGAAGACTTTACACCGATCTGCTTGAAGGGGAAGCATTGGGAGTTGATCAAGTTGGATTTTGTGGAGATGCTAGACAAATCGAAAAACTTGTGACAACGCAAGAAGTAATCAGAAATCGCACAGCAAAAAATAACCCCTAAAATCTACAAGAAGACCTACAATCTCCAATTAAAACCAAATTGAAGAATTAAGACTTATCATTTCAACATGAAGTATCTATGGATTTTCTTTCTCTTGTTTAGCCAATTGGCATTTGGACAAAATTCAACCGACAACTGGTTTCCTTTTAATCCAACCGATTATTACAAACCCGGCTCGCTCAACATGAGCGATTGGTTAGACAAACCAGCAGGCAAGCATGGTTTTTTGCAAATGAAAGGAAAAGACTTTCAGTTTGAAGATGGAACGCCTGTAAAATTCTGGGGCGTAAACATTGCCGGTAATGCACCATTCTCAAATGCCGAAAAAGCAACAGAGTGGATCAGGTTCATGGCAAAATACGGAATAAACGGAGTTCGCTTTCATAAATTCACGTGGAATGCTACCGATGGAATTCATTCTACTCAAATCACGAATGAGAAATGGAAAAACTTTGACTACTTCTCCAACAGCTTACGAAATGCCGGCATCTACTATAGCTGGTCGCACATTTACGGTCATCGTGTAATGAAAGCTGATAGTGCGCGCCTACTTGCTTACCAGGAAGTGAAGGAAACAAAATTCCCATGGTCGCATTTGAATTCAACTACAAGCTCACTCGTAAATTTTGCCGAAGACCTGCAAGCACTGAACATAGAGCTTACGGTCAACATGCTTAATCATGTAAATCCGTATACAGGAAAACGTTATGCCGATGATCCCGCGCTGACATTTATTGAACTGCAAAATGAAGATAACATTTACTGGTCAGCCATAGAAGCAACATTAAAGCAAACGCCTACGTATCGCGCACTACTCTGCAAAAAATTCTCACGTTGGCTTCAGAACAAATACAAAACGCAAGAGGCTCTGAACGAAGCCTGGAACAATCAAGGCATTGACGCAAATGAATCTCTTGAACTTCAAAATATTTATCCTCATCCTAACCATAGTTTGTTTTCGGATGAGTATGAAAAAGCGATTAAAGAAAATCGCAGCGTTCCTGTCTACATAGCCGATCGCGCTACTTTTTTATATGAGGAGCAATTGGCATTCTATAATAAATTTAGTGCCGCTATTCGCGCTACGGGATACAAAGGCGTTATTGTTGGCAGTTGCTGGCAGGCAGGTTCAGGTATCACCCATTTTTTCAATCTTCATACTGACTACGTAACAGGTGCGATCGATCGACACAATTATTCTGGTGGAGGGAAAGGGCATGCACTGAAACCCGGAAAGTTTGATAACCGTGCGATGGTATCGCAGCCTGGCTCAGGATTGTTCAGTACAGGTTTGCAACAGGTAGCAGACCAACCATTTCAAATTTCAGAGTGGATGAATCTGATTCCTACGGAATGGACGGCAGAAAGCTCGCCCATTATTGCTGTGTATGGCATGGGCCTGCAAGGCTGGGACGCTTCGTTCGCGTTCGCAATGGACTACACTCAATTTACCAATACTATTCAAAGTCGTGAGGTTTATAACGTAACGTCACCAACACAACTTGCACTCTATCCGGCGTTGGCCGCTATGCTTTACCGAGGCGATGTGAAAGAAGGCGATGTAGTAGCAAATCGGAATGTAAACCTGGACGATTTGAAAAAAGGCAAGCTGGACTTCCTGGAGAAAACATCACAACAATACGATGTAAAAAGCTTCGAAGCTTCTGTTCCTTTGGAAGCACTGGCCATTGGTCGTGTCACCATTTCATTCGATGAACCTGCGGCAACAAAAGAAATCGACTTATCAAAGTACTGGAACAAAAAGGCAAACGAAATAGTCTCTACAACAAGTCAATTGAAGTGGAACTATTCAGGCAAAGGATACTTCACGATCAACACACCGGGCACAAAAGGCTTGGTCGGTTTTGCAGCTAATCAGCAGCAGACATTGGGTTCGATTAAATTAAAAACAACTAATGATTTTGCTGTAATCCTGATCAGCAGTTTAGAGAAAGATAAATCGATTGACGAGGCTAAAACGATTCTAATAACAACGGTGGCGCGTGCTCAAAATACCGGAATGAAATTTAATACTGAACGAACCGAACTGCTAGACGTGGGGACATCACCCATTTTATTAGAACCCGTTGCAATCGATCTTCAACTTGATCCGAAGCGAAAAGGAATTGTATATGTACTCGACCATACCGGCAACCGGACAGGAAAGACAATACCTATTATGAATGGAAGACTCATATTAGACGGCGCCGTTCACAAAGCGATTTATTATGAGATCGCATATTCCAAATAATTTTTCAACATGGAACCTCAATTGCTTTGCTGGACAAGAGTCTTCCATGTATAAATACGCTTCAAGGAAGGATGCTGCTTCAATCGCACCAAGCCCTCGTCCGTAAGGCGCGTTTCATTCAGGTTTAATGATTCGAGATGCTTTAATTCGGACAGCAAGTCTACGACGCTATCACCAATAGGATTTTTTTCCAATCTCAGCTTTTCCAAATTGGTCATGTTCCTCAAGATAGATAGATCGCTCTCAGTAAAACTATTATCGGAGAGATTAAGCCATATCACGTTCTGCCCGACTGCGCTGAGATCTTTCTGAATTTCCTGCATAGCTAATCCACTTGCTGAAGGTAAAGTGACATCCAACATAACAGGTGTATGCAGCATAATACGTATCGATAATCCTTTCCTACGGAGATTATCAATTGCTGTCATATCTGTTGTTGCCGGAATCAACGGATTGACTGGACTCAAATTAGCGAGGATATTTTCTTGCGAGGGCGATGCACCAGGCAATTCGAGTACACTTGCAATTAAGGGAAGCATGGATTCATATCCCTCCACCGAGGTTACCTTAGTTTCCTTTTGTGCATCGCCCTTCTCTATCCACCACCGGATCAATTCCGTTTCCGTTTTTGTCAAGGGTGTCTTACCATCAGTGGGCATAAAATCTTCATGCGAAGGATCTAGTGTGATGCGACGATAGAGCTCGCTTTGGTCCAACTTTCCAGCTACTATCACAGCGCCATTCTTTCCGCCCTTCATCAGTTCGTGATAGGCCGTGATGACTAATTCGCCTTTGCGTTTTCCTTTTCGGTGACACGCTCCACATCGACGCTCCAGCACCGGATGTACAACGTCTTCAAAGATCATGGCCTCTTCTGCCTTCACAGGAATTACGCGCTTCTCGTGCGTCAGGGTCTCAAGCGAAAGGTAATCGCTGCCATGCGTAAGGCTGCCACCCTGATGTCCAGTATACGCCACCATGGCAACTAAACCTACATACAACGCCGTAAATACCTTACGGGAAACGACAACGTAATGCGCGTAGATTGGTGTGGTCATCGACCATAGTATACCGGATGCAATGGCAAGCATGATGCCTGCCAGTCTGTGATTGCCTAAAATGTCACGATCGTATTCACCGTCCAGGGATAAAAGGTAACCCATAATGCACGCGATCACAGCGGAAACAAATCCAGCGAGCAACGTAATGGGTACAGCTTCTTTTAATATCCTATATCGCACATTGTGCGACAACAGATCAAACGCTGCTCCTATGAAAAGGAACCCAATGGGCAGATGGACAACTAAAGGATGAAGCCGTCCCAAAAATGTAACGATGTCAAGCAATATCATGTAGCGCGGACCAGTCTAATCGGCAAAGTATAGTCGGCATGTCAGCAATGTAAAATTCAAATAGCGATCAAGCCAATATGGGCGTTACTACTTTTCCATGAACATCCGTGAGACGGAATCGCCGCCCCTGGAATTTATAGGTTAGACGCTCGTGGTCAATGCCCATCAGGTACATGAGGGTGGCCTGGAAATCATGAACATGCACCGGATCTTTCACGATGTTATAGCTAAAATCGTCTGTCTCTCCGTACGTAAAACCCGGCTTAACGCCAGCGCCCGCCATCCACACGGTAAAACATCGCGGATGATGGTCGCGTCCATAGTCGGTTGCCGTAAGTTTTCCCTGAGAATACACCGTTCTTCCAAATTCTCCTCCCCATACAACCAATGTATCTTCAAGGAGTCCACGGCGTTTCAAGTCTTTCACCAGCCCGGCCGTTGCCTGATCGGTATCCCTACATTGCCTGACCATATTTTTAGGAAGACCGCTATGTTGATCCCAGCCCTGGTGGTAAAGCTGAACAAATTTAACGTCCTTTTCCAGCAGCTTTCGAGCAAGTATACAGTTAGCAGCATATGTACCTGCATCGCGGCTACCGGGTCCATAAAGATCAAATACTTCATCAGGCTCATTTGAAGTATCTACTGCGTCGGGAACTGCGGTTTGCATTCTGAATGCCATTTCATATTGCGAAATCCTGTCGTTGATCTCAGGATCGCCATACAAGTCACCTTGCAACTGATTTAGCTTTGTCAGGTATTCCAGCATTTCCTTGCGGTCCGATCCATCATATCCTTCGGGGTTATTCAGGAACAACACCGGATCTTTACCCGCACGGAATTCTACACCCTGGTGACGCGTCGGAAGAAATCCATTGCCCCACAATCGCGCATACAACGGCTGGTCTAGCTGCGCATTCTTTGACACTAACACAATAAAAGTTGGCAGATTCTGGTTGTCTGATCCCAGCCCGTAACTCACCCAAGATCCTATACTCGGCCTCCCTGCAAGCTGACTCCCGGTCTGAAAGAATGTAATCGCAGGATCATGGTTGATCGCTTCTGAATAGAGTGATTTGATTATACACAGTTCATCAATTACCTCGGCGGTATGGGGCAAGAGGTCGCTTATCCAGGTCTGCGTCTTGCCATGCTGGTGGAATTTGAAGATCGACGGAACGACCGGCAATATTGCCTGGCTCGCACTCATGCCGGTTAGACGTTGCCCCTTCCGAACTGAATCCGGAAGATCTTGTCCCGCGAGGTTCATCAGCGCGGGCTTGTAGTCGAATGTTTCAAACTGCGAAGGCCCACCCGCCATAAAAA
>JAEZBX010000033.1 GCA_023412765.1 Bacteroidota bacterium | reverse complement strand
GTACGATTATCATATCGATTCCACACTTTTGTTCGTACTCCGAACACAGGCTTGCCATCGAAGAGAATTTTGAACTTGATTTGATCACCAACCTTCAATGATGTCGGGTTTCGGTCGGGAATGATTTCAACTGGCCAGCCCATAACTTTTTTGTAAATCTCTTCGCGCTTTTCTCCTGCCTGGATGATTAACTTTCCGAACACTCGCTTGTTGACACGCGCAGTAGTATTAACCGAATTATCCTTTTGCCTCTGGTTCCGGACTGCATCCAACTCGTAATCTTTTACAAGCATGTTGAATGTATCAGCCGGAAACTCGCGTAAATTACCAGTAGTTTGCAAGGTGAACAAGTAAGTCCCATCAGACTTTAGCGCATACTTCAGGGTTGCATCCCCATTTCCTTTAATGCTATCTAAAAGATTGCGGGCCGAAGAAATTTCATGAAGGGTCAAATCATTTACTTCGCTTTTTTTAAATGACGATCGTCCGATAAAATCTCTTCCGGCCAGAAACCCTATGGAAAGTTCGTCTCCACTTTTATAAAAAAATCTTTCAGGTTGCAGCCATGCTTCCTGACCAGAGGAAATTATGACGTTTGCGAATAGCCCTATCGTAAAAATAAAATTCTTCATGATTGCCGTGAGAGAAACTATTCTTCCAGTACCCACTTAGGGATTCATAATCTCTTCGATTTCTTCCACTTCAACCGGGATATCTTTCATGAGATCAAGTACACCGTTTTTCTGTATCACCACGTTATTCTCAATCCGGATACCTAATTCTTCTTCCCGGATATAAATACCCGGCTCCACCGTCCACACCTGTCCAACCTGCATTTTATGATACATGCTACCAACATCGTGGACGTCCAATCCCAATTGATGGCCTGTGCCGTGCATAAAATATTTCATGAACAGCGGCTTGGCAGGATCCTGATTCTTGAGATCTTTTTTGTCGATTAGCTTCAGTCCAATCAATTCACGCTCCATTATTCCCTGCACCTGCCTGTGATAGTCGTAATATTTTTCGCCGGCTTTCAGCAATTTGATCGCTTCTTTCTGAACTCGTAGCACAGCGTTGTAAACATCTCTCTGCCGCTTGGTAAAACGACCATTTACCGGAATTGTCCTTGTGAGATCCGCATTGTAATTGGCGTACTCCGCTCCGACATCCAACAAGAGTACATCACCATCCTTGCACACCTTATCGTTATCAATGTAATGCAGCACACATGAATTTTTTCCAGAAGCTATGATCGGTTCATAAGCAAAACCCCGCGATCCGCTTCTAATGAACTCATGAATGAACTCGGCCTCGATCTCATTTTCTTTTACGCCGGGTTTAACAAATTGTAAAACCCTGAGAAATGCTTTTTCGGTGATGTTGCATGCCTCCTGGAGCAAATCAACTTCGAATTTCGATTTAACGCTTCGCAGGCGATGCATTATCGGTGCTAGTCTTTCGTAGGCATGAAGCGGATACTTTTCCATGCACGCCTTAACAAAACGCATTTCGCGCGTAATAACGTTGGTCTCTGCGCGGTAGTGATCATTGGTATTGAGATACACAAATTGTGTGTCACCCATAACCATCATCGTATGAAACAGCTTCCAGAAGTCGGATGTCCACATAATGTTTTCTATTCCCGTAAGAGAACGAGCTTCTTCTTTAGTGAGTTTGTGACCCTCCCAGGTTGCTATGTGTTCATTGGTCTCCCTGACGAACAAAACTTCTCTGAATTTCTTATCGGGAAAATCAGGACATAGCACAAGAATGGTTTCTTCTTGGTCGACACCAGTCAAATAGAACAAATCGCTGTTCTGTCGGAACCGCATCGTCCCGTCCGAATTGGTAGGCATAACATCATTTGCATTCAACACTACAAGGGAATTTGGCTTAAGTTCTTTGACAAGCCGCTTGCGATTCGACACAAACAGGTCCTTGCTGATGTTTTTATATCTCATTCGTAAACAGTTATGAATTGACCAGCAAGTTAAATAATCTTCTGCTTGGAAAGCGCGCCGGGGCCAGGTATCGAAGAATGATCTTCAAAATTTGAACGTCACAGTACCGGTAAAAATAAATTACCCGGACAAAAGGATTTTGCCTTAGTCAAACAATTGAAACAACTAGTCTAGTGGCGAGTATCAAGCCTCCTGGTCTACAGGAGCGCTTACCTCATCCGTGGCAACCCAGTTTAGAATAACGAAGGTCACTAAGAAGCCCGAGAAGAATCCTTCAAGCACAACGATAAAAGATGCGATGTATGCATTGAGATATCGGCCCATTGGCTCGTTTTCAATAATAGACTGCATCATGCCTGAATCAAGCTTCATGTAGATGAACAAGAACAAACCAAAAATAGCAGATGCAATTCCACCTGTAGCAACACCCATGATTAACCCACGGAAATAATTCATGCGTTCAGCATGTGTCTGCTTGAATTTTATCAATGCTAAATAAATGCCGACGGTTAGGATCACCAGGTTAAAGAGGCGCAACTCAGCATGGTGGCCTAAACCTATTAGCTTCATAATCAAAAAGAAAAGAATTAAAGCAGCTGAGATTCGCAGACCATAATTTTCAGGAATGCGGTTTGGATTGTTTAAGCCCATTGCAGTAAAGGATTGGTGTATCTAAAGATTCCGAAATTCTAAGATAATTGCAAACGTTTTCGATTCTATTAATCAGACGTCCCTAAAATCCGCTGACTGTTTTTTTAAATTTGAGTCTCAACACCAGGAAATATGACTTTGAAAGACTTTAAATCTACTATAGCCTCTGGCAATGTACCCGATCGATTGTCGGACGCGCTTGCAGCCATGTGGCACGACGCAGCAGGTAACTGGGATCGTGCCCACGATATAGCACAGGAAATATCAAGTTCTGAGGGATCGTGGATACATGCATACCTTCATCGCAAGGAGGGAGATCATAGCAATGCGGCCTATTGGTATCGTCGTGCAGGCCAACCGGTATGCAAAACGTCATTGGACGAAGAATGGGACGACATTACTACTGCGCTTCTTCAGAAGAGTCGTGATGTTCACGCGCTTTAAAAGTTTTAACCTTCCATTCTTCAAGTTCTTTCCTACGCAACAACAATTCCTCCTCGCTGGGTTTATAGTCGATCAGCAAATTCAGATCTGGCTGTCCTGCATCGATCCACGCGGTATACCAAAAATCGCCGATCATTTTAATGGAGGCACGCATACGACTTTCAACCATCCCATCAAGTATCTTATGGAATGCTTTTGAATATTCCTTCGAATAAACCTTCACAGTTTGTCGGCCTTTAGTCTCGAACGAATATTTTTTTTCTTTGAACCGCTCTGCCAACTCCTTCTCCTCATCCAGCACCGCCTTAACACATTGATGCGCTTGAGCTACCCCATCCCAAATTACCAACTGAGGATTTTCCAGGTAGGTAGCCTTGCCAACAAAATAATCATACTGGTCAGAAAACAGCTCGGGCAATCTTGATTCCCAAAAACCATGAATCCCATCCTGACCAGTAAGCTGCCCGTTGTAGTTCTCTGTGGTGTGGAGTGGCACATTTGCGTCGGCGATATAGTGGCCGATCTCTGACGACATTTTAAGAATTCTGTCGGGATCACGTAAGAGGAAAGCATCGCGCAGACGGTAGTACATGGTATTGACGTGCCATGGCACTATCCCATATGACTTCAATGTGTCTTCCGTAAATTCATCTACGGCATCTTTCCAATACCTTGGCATGGTAGCCAGAATGCTGTCGCCGTAGTGGTCAAGATCGATATAATGTCTGGCAGCCTCATCTGGCACTGAATACCGACGCCGGTCTGGATTAACTGCCGCCTCGGTGATGAATAA
>JAEZBX010000299.1 GCA_023412765.1 Bacteroidota bacterium | reverse complement strand
CCATTCGGACCACCACCTGGCTTGGGAAGAGCCTCTTCACCTTGCCACGGAGCACCTATCCACGTTGCTTTCCAATCGGAGTTATTCAGCAATCCCATTCTCCACTTGCCGGGTTCGCTCCAGGGGCCAGGGTTATCATTCTTATCCCATACGCGGACCTGCCAATAGCAGTCTTGTCCGGACATCAGTTTCTTTCCTTTATACTCGATGCGATTCGATTCGGTCGACACAACCTTGTCGCTATCCCAAAGATCGGGATCGTCGAGCTGCTGTTCCGAGCTGGCTACACGGATCTGGTAGGCTTTCTGTCCTTCCGCGCGTTGTGAGGCAGTTGTTGAATTGACCCAACCTAATCGTGGGGTTACATCAACTACTTCAGGATTATTAAGATATTCACATTTGAGGTGTGATGGTGCTTTGAGGTTTCCTACCTGTGAACCGTTGCAGGCGGCCATAAGGAGAACGAGCAAGATTAAATACACGCGCATATTTGTAACTTTTGACTGAAAGGTAGTAAGTTGTTTTGATTGAGGGAATACGGTAGTGTGATGGTTGGTGAATCGTTATTCATTATTCGTTATTAGTTAATCGTTATTCGTTATTGGGTCGGAATAGCAAAGTGGTTGCGCCTTGGCTCGTTCATTTAATAAACTATCTCGACCAGTGTTTCAGATTCAATTTTTCATACTACGAAAGACTTTAAGGAATGCTCCAGACAGAAAAACTCAAGTAACCCTGGTGCACAATGCCGATTTATGAAGAAGCTGCTAGTATTAATATTTCTATTCATAACGTTTTCTTGTAAACACACAAATAAGTACTTCGTAACGTTTGAAGAAGGCGAAGCTATTACCGAAAGAGCACCCGTGTTTATAAATGGATACAAGGTTGGAGAAATAGAAGACATCAAATTAACAAATAAGTACAAGGTTCTCGCGATTGTTAATGTGAAGGAAGAGGTTTCTATTCCTATTGATTCGGAAATAATAATAGATGGCAGCGTGTTGGGAGGTCGGTCAATTAAAATAAATCCGGGAGAAAGCAATACCTTTTATTCACCAGGCGATTCGATCGAGGTAAAAACAACCACTACAAGGAATTTTGGAGGAGTTGAAAACATAACCTCATTTATTAGAAACTTATTAGTTCGCAAGGATTCTTTAAATCAAAGAACCCAGGATTCAATTTTAATTGAGCTGCGTAAGTTGAACGAGAACCTGGAAAGATTGAGCAAGTAAATAACATATGAACTCGGCCTGCCAGCTTTTTGCCTTTGTTGGTGTTCTTCACCAACAAACCTGCGAAACTAAGATATCCGTAGTATTGAAAAATTGCGACATAAATTAAAGGACCTATTATTGACTAACCCTATAGGTACCTGCAGCCCAATACAACTGTGCTTTCTTTTTTTCGTTATCCGCCAACAGTTTTAACCACTTGCTTTGTGATTCGATAAGTTTTTCCTGTTGTACATTAATCTTAAAAAGGTCGCTTTCACCTTGCTCAAGATTAACAAGCTCCGCCTCCAATAATCTTTCGTAGCTCTCGACCATTTGTTTTTGGTTGGTCATAATGGATTGCAAATTGGTCAACTCATTGTAAATGCGGGTCAGGTCGTTGATGATTTGCCGTTCGGCTAAGGATTGTTCAAATCGCGTGTTGGATATTTTAAGTTTGGCCAGGGCGAGCTCTGATCGTTCTTTTCTCAAAAAAAGAGGAAAAGAGAAATCAATACCCAATTTGTAGTTATCATCTGCGATAAATGAAAAATCTCCGTCAGGTTTAACGGGTTGATTGATGACATAGTAGTTTAAATTCAATTGGGGTTTCAGGTATTCAGCAGCGAGTCTTCTTTCGGTCTCGAGTTGCATGATTTTTACATCGATCTTTTTTAGTTCTGGATGATTTGTGCGGGCGTGGTCAGCCAGTTCTTTTAATTTTTCGGCAGTAAGGGATCCTGGATCGGTAACTAATACTGGCGCCCATGTCAAATCAAGATCAAGCGGATGGCCTAAGCTGTCCCACAACATGTTCGACAACTCCAACCCGGAGTTCCTATAGTTCATAAACGCTTCCTGCTGATCTATGATGCGCTGTTGCCAGGTGATCTTAGCCTGGATGGTATCGATAACCGCGGCTTCGCCAAAGGTGTAGTTCGTTTTTACGCGGCTGAAAATTTCTTCCGCGATGCGCACACTTTGATTTAAGAGGAGGTAATTGTAATAAGCATAATACCAATCCCAATAGTTTTTTGCCGCGTCGAGCAGGATTCTGTTGATGATGTTTACCTGTTCGGCTTCTGTCATTTCTTTAAGTAGTTCAGCCTGGCGCAAGGTGGTACGCCTTTCATCAGTAAAAAGTCCGCGGCCTAGCGGAATCGATACGCCCGCATAGAACTGTCGATAGTTAAATTCATTGTCGATGTATCGTTCTGGATTGAGGTATATTCCTTTGTTTCGATCAATACCAATAGTTGGGTCGACGGGGATAAATGTTGGCAACTTCAGTGAGCTGTTAAAGATGTCGTAGTAGTCTTTACCATTTAATTGTTTTGAAGCAACCTGCGCTTCCAGCTTCGGATCAAAATTTCCACGGGCCAGGCGTATTTCCTGTCGGGCTACCTCAGAGAGCAATTCAACCTGCTTTGCTGTGGGATGGTTCTGTAAAATCAAGTCGTAAAGATTATCCAGTGTAAATGCGCGTGTTGAATCAGGGATAACAAAAAGTGTGTCGATCATCTGAGCATTTAGGATCGAATGATTTATCAGCAGAGTGAATAATACTAAGGTTAGTCGTTCTCTCATAGCTGCTGGTTGTCTATCACTTCATCTTCGACTGATACGTTTTCTGCCGTAGAAGGGGCTGAATACAAACTGGGAGGAAATCCGTTTAGCTGGCGCCATAACTCATACCAAATTGGAACATTGTCAAGCATGACCCAGCCTTTGGTGCCTGAGCCATTGCGCAATTGAGGTGGCCATGATTCATCTTTTGAGTCAGGCACCACCAAAATCCTGAACTCGCCGGGTTTTGAATTCACATAGTCAATCACCTTCACCTCTCCGCCAAACGTTCCAACGGATACGCTCGGCCAGCCGCTGAATTGCAGCGCGGGCCATCCGTCAAATTGAATGCGCACTTTGCGGCCTTTGCTGATAAGGGGAACATCCATGGCTTTCACATACATCTCCACGGCCATGTCAGAAGCCTCTGGCATGATGGTGCAAATAGCATCGCCTTCCTTAATGGTTTCGCCGATTCCCGCCTTCATGGCTTTCACTATGTATCCGTCCTGTGGCGCAACGATCTGGTATTGCCCACTGCGGATTTGAGTATTCGTTAATTCATTGCGTGATTTGATGATGTCAACTTCTGCATCAAATGCTTCAGCGCGGGTGTTGCTTAAATCCGATTCTGCCTTGCTGATTTTATCCATGTATTCAGCTTGCGTTCTGTCCAGCTCGAGTTTTGCGCTGAGGTATTCTGCCTGGCTGCCTTGAAACTTATATTCGAACTCCTGGTATTTTGTAAGGGGGATGTTTCCGGCCTCGTATAGTTTTTTGTTCCGCTGAAACTGGTTCTCAGCATTTTGGAATTTTATTTTTTCTGCCTCGAGTTTGGCTTTCGATTGTTCAACTTTTAATTCCATAGCCTCTCTCAGTGCATTGATTTGTCTTTGCAGCGCTTCTGCCTTTTTATTTTTGGAATCGAGGCTACTTTCTTTGGCTTCAATTTGCTGGGCTAGTCTCGATAACAATTCGGGGTCAAAGTATTTTTCCTTTACCTCACTGATGCTCACAATGGTGTCTCCCTTCTTCACCAAATCCCCTTCGCGCACTGACCATTTCTGAATACGTCCGGCGATCACGGTTTCGATCGTCTGTGGTCGGTTGGCCGGATCGAGCGCGGTAACCTGGCCAATGCCTCTGATGTTTTGCTGCCATGGCAGGAAGAGCAAGAGGATAAATAGAATCAACATTGCCAGTAAAAGTTTTGCAAGGGCATGTGTTCCCGTTCGCGACTTTAATGTTCGAAGTGTATACGAACCGGCATATGCGATTTCAGGCACGTTTGTATTTTGTGAGGCGCTCATGTTATTCGAAATATTTTGAAATGACATCCTCTTTCATTAAGATTTCGTATGAATCATCGGCTACTACCTTACCCTGATCTAGCACAATCACACGGTCACAAGATGCCATCACTAATGGATCATTCGATATTGCCAAAAGTGTCCAACTACTTTCCGGGTTAATTACATGACGAATAAGGTCCAGCTTGTCGGATTTACTCAGGCCGGAAAAGAAATCATTGAGAATCATCAGTTCTGGTTTTTTAGCAAGGCATCGGCTTAGGATCAGGCGATGGAGTGTTGAGCTTGACAATCCTTTGCCACCACTGATTATGCGCGTATTTAATCCATCTGGTAATGAGCGGAGATAATGAGCCAGTCCGATTTGTTCGGTTATGCGAAGCACTTCTTCCACTTTTACGGTGGGCTTGCCGATGGTGATGTTCTCGTAAATTGTTGCATCGAATATATCGTCGGGTGATATATTCTTGGCGACTTTATTGCGCAAGTGTGTAAGGTCAAGATCGCGAAGTGAAAATTTGTTGATAGCGACAGATCCGGTATAATCTGTGAGCAAGCCACCAACAATATCCGCGAGTGTTGATTTGCCGCTTCCGCCAGGACCGCATATGCAGACTCGCTCACCTGCTCTAATTTCAAGATTGATGTTATCTAATACAGACTTTGGGCTGTCAGAGTATTTATAAGTAAGATCATGCAAGGAAATATCATAGCCTTTGCCGTTCTGGTGTTTCGGCAAATCGAGACCTCCGGATCTTTCAAGTGGAAGATCGGTAACGTGTGATACCTTCTCTACAGCAGTCAGTAGGTCATACACCACATCCATGTAGAGTATGATTTTCTCAACAGCATTGAGTACCAGTATAATGATGACTTCCGCAGCTACAAATTGCCCAAGCGTTATTTGCCTGTCCACAACCAGAATTGTCCCCATGATGAGCAAGCCGCCAGTGATTGCCACTTTAAAAAAGACAAAAAAGGAAAATTGTGAAAGCAGCACTCCGAAGTGTTTTTTCCGATACTCGATGTAATTGCCGGACACCTGGTCGGTTTTACGAATCGGAAGGTCAGTGTCACCAGCCAGTTTAAATGATTTTATGGTTCGAGCAATTTCTTCCAGCCACTGAACAACTTTGTACTTATATTTTGATTCATTGATGGACGAACTAAGTCCGCGAGGTCCCGTAAAATAAAACATGAGGGTGAGAACACCCACTAAGCCTACACTGAAGAAAACAAAAACGGGGTGGTATAAAGACAGTAGCAACAGGCCAAAAAGAACTTGTATTGCGCCGGATGATAGATCCAGCAAAAGTTTGGGAAGTCCTTTTTGAATGGTAATGATATCAAAAAAGCGATTGACTAATTCAGGGGCGTAACTTTTCGTCAATGCTTCGAGTCTTATCCGAGGAATTCTATAGGTAAATTCAAGGGCAGCTTTCACAAATACCCTTCGCTGTAGTTGCTCTACCATACTGATCTGTATCATCTGCAGAACACCGGTTGCAAACACTCCCAGAATGACGAGTCCAATCAATATATAGACGGAACTGAAAAAAACGCCCCCCGAAATAAACTCTATGGTCGACTGAAGACCCAACGGTAGTACTAGGCTTAGCAATCCGATAAACAGCGCATAGATGAGTATGTAGCCGATGTCTTTTTTCTCTGTGCTAAATAATTTGAACAGTCTCCTTGTGGGTGAAAGGGGAACAGTGTTTACCGGGTCTTGACCCACTACCTCTTTGTATGGAATAGCCGTGAGGGTAACGATCCCACCACTCTCGGTGGCGAGCCAGCGATCAGCCTGCCCTAAATCAACGGGGCCACCTAAAAGAAGTGAATATACCTGGGAGCGAATATTAACAAGCACATCGGGCTTAAATTGATCTCCATCCGGAATGAATATGATGAACGCATCTTTTGATTCACGAAGGCGTGATTCAAATTCGGACGCTGCAATACTTTGTTCAAGTATGAATAGACCGCATTTCCTTGCTGCTTCAATTAAGTCTCTCTTAAATTCAAAAATATCCTCATTCTCATAGTCGCGCTGATTGAAATAAACAGCCTGCAGCTGATCCTCCCTCAAATCCAATTTCAAATGGAGTGAGATCTCGCGAATGATTTGAATTATATCTCCCGTTGTCATTCCTCTTACGAGATTGTTTTAAATACAAATTCTTCAAGAAACTGATTTAGCTTCTTATGATGTTTTTTGGGATCGTATTTGATATCGGTGAGTGAGGGGAGGTGTTCGGCGTAGTATAGCTGGTGCTTTAGGGTTAGGAGAACCGTGCTTACCAATGCATGGGGAAACTCATATTGAGGATTTACCTCAAGTACAATGTTTGCAACTTTTTTACACAACGATTTATAGGGAAGGAACAGGCCTTTTCTATTGTCGACGTCAACCTTTTTTGTAAGAAAAGTTTTTTCAAATTCAGCACTTACAATTCTCTGGAGCGCGGCTTCGTCAACATATGCGACACCAGGATCAAACGCTTTTTCTTCTGCCAACTTGTTTAGGCAAATTTTTAGCCGTTCAACCGGGTCTTTTATGTTATTTATGTGATAATCAATCTGGTGCTCAAGCCATGTCCAATACCAGTCAATCAGGTATATGAGTAGCTTGTGCTTGTTGTCGAAATATCTGTAAATGGAAGCTTCCGTTGAATTGATTGAGGTAGCGAGCTTTCGGAAGGTAAAATCCTCAAAACCGAGCTTGTCAATCATTTTTATGCTCTTTTGAATGATGTTTCTTCCCAATTCGGTCTCCTGCGGATCCCGAAGAAAAAGGTTTTCCGACAATTTAAAGGATAAGATAGTCATGCTTTATAGTATGATAGTAATACTATTAGTAACGGAAGTAATAAAAAGAATGTTTAAAAAAAGAGAAATAATTTGATGGGAGAAGACCTAATCTAATTTGTTGTGTTATGGAAAGTTTCCGAAGGAAGGAATAAGGAATAGGGATAGGGTACAATGGTGCTCGCTCTGCGACCTCATACTTATTCCTATTCTGAAGCAAAGAATACGGTGAGGTATAGGGTATAGGGACGCATTGAAGTTGCAAGGATATTCAATCGAGAGTGAGCTAGATTATAAATTTCCCCAACTTCCGAAATGGTATCTCACGATGAAAGTTGATAGCATGATCTTCGCTGAACATCTATGCCTCATAGATTTAACAAGTCCATTGAATTTAGCGTAGTAGCAGAATAGGCTTGGGCTCTTTAAACGATCAAAAGTTGTCTTCTTTTAATTTGCTCAACCATGGACTGGAAATCATTCCGGCTTTCCCATTTGGGACGGAGCAAGGGTGACTTCGACCGATGTTTCTTCCACGGACGGCAATCGAACAAAGCCTGAATCAATGGTCTCCGATCTTAGC
>JAEZBX010000289.1 GCA_023412765.1 Bacteroidota bacterium | reverse complement strand
TATTCCTGGGGTGCGTGATAGGGTTTGGAACACGTGAGAAGAACTGAATTTGATATCCTGGGTTGCAGCCAACGATTGTCCGAAAAATTTTATGATCCGTTCTGACTTTGCCGCATTCATTATCACGTATAACCGTCCGGATATACTACAGCATACGATTTATCGGATCGGTGAACAGAGTGTTTCACCATCAACGATACTCATAGTTAACAATGGTGATGCGATTCCAAATTCATTGCATTCAAGTCTGCCTGGCATATCAATCGAGCAATGCAAAATGCAATCTAATGTGGGGCCCTCGGGAGCAGCAAATTTTGCATTAACTACACTAAATTCTCGCGGGTTTCAGTGGATTCAATGGATTGATGATGATGATCCCCCAAGAGTAAAGGATCTCAATGAACGACTGTTTATGTACCTAGAAAAACTGAAATCCCAAAAGATCGGGATTATTGCGCCTGTTGGTTCATATTTCAATCTTGAAAGAGGCGCAACGATTCGAGTGAAGGATAATGAGATTCTGAACAACCAGTATCTGCATTTGCATACAGTAGGAGGCAATCAATGCATGATAATTAACAGTAGCGTTGTGGACTCCCAATGTCTGCCAACTGCAAATCTTTTTTTTGGTTTTGAAGAGACGAATTTTTGTTTGAAGGTTTTAAATGCAGGTTATCAAATCGTTGTGCCGTGCGATCTGTTTCAGGAGTATCGCAGTTTGGCTTCAAGATGGGATTTGACTAAATCTGATTTGCGTAAAACAAGAATTCTTCCGTGGCGTAACTATTACTCCATCAGAAACCTTATATACATGTTTTTATATGAATTCAACAAGCCAAGGGTAGTACTGTACATCATAACAAGATCGATTTTGAAAGCATTATATGGTCTCAGTAGGCCCTCTAATGGATTGCGGGGATTTTACCTTACCATTCTCGCCATAAAGGATGGTGTGTTTAAGAAACTGGGACTTACTGTGCAACCCCTTGCCAAGCATTGATTATTTAGAATGCACCGTCTGTTTCTGGAGATATACCATATCTTTACGCTCCAAGAATTAAGTGAATTTCAATGCTCTTCGGCAAAGCTCAAATCGACTCAATCCGTATACCGATGAAATTATTTATAGTAAACTTGTACCGAGCTAACATATATGCATAGGTGAAAGTCATGTTTATTATTGATAGTTACCTTACCGGAGGCGCCGAAAGAAGCTTGCTGGAAATATCTTCGCGGTTAAAAAAGTTTAGTCCAGTTGTTTGTGTGCTGGATCCAAGAAAATCCGATTTAAAGTCGGAATTTTTACTTCGAAAAATTCCGCTAATTGAACTGAACATTAGATCGAGATTCTGGTGGATTGAAGGAATGATCAAGTTAAAGAAAGCCCTGGCAGAGGTAAAACCTGACGTAGTTCATGCGACATTATTTAAATCAGAACTAGTTGCGAGATTAACGTTGTTCGGTACCGATATACCGCACATCGGAAGTTTTGTTAACGATTCTTATTCACGCAATCGTTACTCGCACCAATCTTTTATACGAAATATCAAACTAAATTTTATTCGTCTGGTGGACGCAATTACGGCGCAATCTGTTCCTCGTTTCATGGCAATAACTCAGGCAATTGCAGATACTAACTCAAAGGCTCTTTTTATAAATCCTAAAAAGATAACCTGTATTTATCGAGGGCGTAATATAAATGACTTTAATGTTTGTCACCCTCCGGCTACTGAACAGCCTTTTAGATTTCTAACAATAGCCCGGCTCCTAAAGCGAAAAGGTTACCTGGAATTATTTCATGCTGCGAAAATATTGCGCGATAGAGGAAAAGATTTTATTATCCGGATTGCAGGGAAAGGTAACGATTACGGTTTATTTGTTGAAGTTGTGAAAGAACTGGGTATCGAGCAAAACATTCAATTTCTCCTCAGTAGGGATGACGTTCCAGAATTACTTGCAGACGCCCATTGCTTCATTTTTCCCTCCCATTACGAGGGACAGGGTGGGGCACTGGTCGAAGCTATGCTCGCTGCTAAACCCATCATTGCTTCTGATATCCCAGTCTTTCGCGAGCAGGTAACTAATGATAAAACCGGAAAGCTGTTTCAGCTTTTTAACAGTAAGGATCTGGCAGAAAAAATGGAATGGATGATGGACCATTACCCGACCGGGATAACGCTCGGCCTAAATGCCAGAACAGTAGCTATTGAACGTTTCAATATTGAAAATACCGTTCGGCTTCACGAAGAGTTATACACTAGTATGCTGATCATTAATAGATGAAGAGTCGTAGTTAAATGAAGGTTCTTCAACTCATACAAAAACCTCAGCTTCGCGGTGCCGAAATTTTTGCTTGTCAGCTTTCACAGGAGCTAATTCAGCGAGGAATAGAGGTAGATATAGTCTATCTGTTTAATCATGATCCCTTCGCATTGAAATTCAAACTTAACTTCGTTCCGCTTTCGGCAAATGTTAATCGAAGATTGTGGGACTGGAATGCTTACAAACGGCTAAACGGAATAATTAACAAAGGCAAGTATGACATAGTTCAAGCAAACGCAGCTGATACTTTGAAATATGCTATATTATCAAGACTCCTTTTTGGTTGGAAAGCCAGAATTGTTTTTCGAAACGCAAGCTTGATGGGAAGGCTCATGTATTCACCTTTACAAAAGATTTATAATCGCTTTTTGTTGAGGCATTGCGATAGCGTTGTGAGCGTAAGTGAAAACTGTAGAAAGGATTTAATTAAGTTTTTTCCAGAAGCAAATAAAAAATCACTTACTATACCGATAGGAGCATACCTGACTGACACTTCGGAAAGCGCCGTACATCCCAGGAATGGGGAAGGTCCAATTTTTCTACATATAGGAAGTTTTGTTTGGGAGAAAAATCACCAATTTCTTATAACGATTTTTTCAAAGTATCTGGAACGTTATGGCAGAGGAGTCCTTTGGCTGGTTGGTGATGGAAAGCTAAAGGAATCTGTCGAAGCTGAGGTTGCTCAGTTAGGTTTGCAAAACAACGTTATGTTTTGGGGTGCAAGGCAAGACACGATTTCTTTCTTAAAATCAGCCGATCTGCTGGTATTTCCATCGGTCGTAGAAGGTGTCCCTGGTGTAATTCTGGAATCATTGGCAAGCGGCACGCCAGTGCTCGCATCTGACGCGGGTGGCATTCCTGAAATTCTTGTGCACGGCGTGAACGGTCATTGCTTGTCGTCGTTTAGCGAAGACAATTATGTGGAGAGTATGCACACATTGACTACTGACCAGGCGCTACGTTTCCGTTTAGTCGCAGCAGGTAAAGAAACAATAATGGCTTCATTCGACATGAAAAAAATTGCCTCTCGTTTCAATGATTATTACCAAAGTATATCCGCAAGGAATGTAAACGTGGACCATGGCTAAAATCTATTGTGAGGTACGAAGTGGACTGGGTAACCAGTTGTTTCAGTTTGCATTTGGTTACGCGCTCGCTCGAGAGTTCAACAGGGAATTAATCCTATGCCCAACTTTTTTTGATTCTGGGCTCAAATATACCTTGAAGAAAATCTTGGGACGTGAGGTGCGTTCCTTTCGTTTACGCAAAATCATAAAAGAGCCATTTAACTTAATTAGTGAACATGAGATAAAGGAAAAGCTAGCGGGGAACGCTATCCGTGTATTGAGTGAAAGCGAAGTGAACGGTCAAGATATTCGCAGAATTATAGCACGCCACAATGAAGATATTTATCTGAAAGGTTACTGGCAACAACCAACACTATTTTCAAAAATTCATCAATCGCTGGTGAACATGATTGGACCTTCTTTCAAGCTTTCCAGTGTTTGTCAAAAAATGTTGGATCGCATAGATGAGAATTTCGTAGGAATCCATGTTCGAAGAGGTGATTTTTTAACTAATCGCTCATTTGGTGCGTGTACAATTGACTATTATAAGGCAGCTATGCGGCGAATGAGCGATCTGATCGGTACACCTAAGTTCGTGGTTTTCACTAATGATAAGCAATGGGTAAACAACAATTTTGAAGATGATTTTTCATATGAGGTTTACACAAACCCGGCCAACACGAACACTGATGTTGAGGAACTCTATCTAATGACAAAATTTAAGCATTTCATTATAGCCAATAGCACCTTCAGCTGGTGGGGCGCCTATCTGAATGCAACACCTGATAAATTTATCACTGCTCCAGCAAATTGGTTCATAAAAAGCGAATTACAAAACAATGTCAATCACTTTAATTCCAAGGATTGGACAGTGATAGACAACAGGCTCGAATTGAAAAATTGATGTCGATTCCGAAAATTAAAGTTCTGCATATTATAAAGTCACTAGGTCGCGGTGGCGCAGAAATGCTGTTGCCAGAAACGCTTAAGCTACACGATAAAGATAGATTCGAGTTTCACTACATATATTTTTTACCCTGGAAAGATCAAATGGTCGAAAGCATCCACGCTAACGGGGGCGTCGTGCGTTGCATTCCTGCCAATAATAATGTTCAGCTGATGCTTAAGGTAAGACAGGTTGTTGAGTATGCGGAGGAGCATGGTATCCAACTGATCCATGCCCATTTGCCGTGGGCAGGTATTGTTGCTAGAAAAGTGGGCAGGAGATCAAGAATACCGGTAATATATACAGAGCACAATAAACAGGAACGATATCATTTTATTACCAAATGGATGAACCTTGCGACGATGAATTACAACACTGAAGTTGTTGCTGTGTCGAGCGATGTTGCAGAGTCTATCTATCGTCATAAAGCTCACGTGATTCCACCCGTTAGTGTTATTTTGAATGGAGTAAATACAGATTACTTTAATATTTCAAACTTAGACCCTATTGTTATTCGAAAACAACTGGGAATTCCTGTTGATGCACCTGTTATTGGTACAATTGCTGTGTTTCGCTTTCAGAAGAGACTTGATATCTGGATGGAACTGGCAAAAAAAATCTTAGAACGCAATGCAAAAGCCCACTTCATTATTGTTGGTGATGGCCCATTGAAAGAATCATTACTGAAGAAACGTAAATCACTGGAACTTGAAGATCGAATTCATATGCCAGGATTGCAAACGGAGGTGCGACCTTACCTAGCCGCATTTGATATTTACATGATGAGTTCCGTTTTTGAAGGGTTACCAGTAGCACTATTGGAAGCTATGTCAATGGGGCGTCCGATCATTTCAACTGATGCGGGTGGTATTAAAGAGGTTATTCGTCCAGCAATTGATGGACTACTTTGCAGTGTGGATGAACCAGATTTGTTAGTAGATTTTGCTTGCGATTTGTTAAATCGACGCGATAAGTGCATGGAATTTGGCAATCATGCCAGAGCAAGAGTTGTGAAAGACTTTAGCCTTGTAGAGATGGTAAATAAGCTTCAATGTTTGTACGAAAAAACCGTGCCTTCTTAGCCCCCAGAACCTCCAACACGCGCAATGTGTTATATTTACCTTCGTTTTTTTGAAATTAGCAAAGGATGGAAATACGCGAGGCTGATGAATCTGATATTCCTTCGATCGTTGATTTATTGAAAAGTAGCCTTGGTGAAGGCCTAATGCCAAAATCGGAACGCTATTGGCGCTGGAAACATTTGGATAATCCTTTCGGTCGCTCGCCAGTGCTATTGTGTTGGGAGGATGGGAAACTAATCGGTGTGCGCGCGTTTATGCGTTGGGAATGGAAAAGTAATAGCAAGGTTTATCGTGCATTGCGTGCCGTCGACACCGCCACCCATCCAGAATACCAGGGAAAAGGTATATTCAAAAAATTGACACTTTCATTGGTTGATAATTGTGGTAAAAACGGCGATCACTTCATATTTAATACCCCAAATCAACAAAGTCGTCCTGGATACTTAAAAATGGGTTGGGTAGAAGCCGGCCGACTTCCCATTACGGTGAGTCCAACAAAGCCATTTTCAATGTTTTATAACTATCTTTTGCATAAGCCTAAAAAAGATAATCAGGATCCTGCTTTTGGAAATATTCTTGAACATACAGGCTTGGAGAGTTTGTTAAATCAACACTGTCAGCAGGCAAAAACGATAATCACCAGCGTATCTCCTGATTATTTGAAGTGGCGGTATCTAACTGTACCTGTGGCTAGCTACGTGGCTATGGGCGATGAACAAGGAAAAAAATTAACAAGTTTAATTATTGGTCGAATCAAACAAACGCGGTTTGGAAAAGAGTTACGCATTACCGATTGCTTTTTTAGTACAGATATCGACGAGGAGCGGATGCGATCGAAATTTCAAAAGTGGAGAGAATCCATGGAAGTAGATTATGTTACACTCTCCGGCACCTTAGGAAGAAATACCTTAAAGTTGTTTTCTATTCTTAATTTTAAGGCATCGGTGGGACCCACTGTAACAATTCGATCGCTGCAACTGACCAACCTGGATTCGTTTTCGAATTTTAAAGACTGGACTCCATCGATCGGCGATCTAGAATTATTTTAGCAATGATTGGAGGAATATTCATAGTCATACTTACGTGTATAATTTCTTTTGCGATCATTGATCACTATAAGGCGCGTTATCCATTTCTCGACGCAACGTTGCTGAAAAATCTCTTCTTTTATCATTGCCTTCTGCTCCTAGCATATTATGGATACGGCTTGTTGAACCCATCTGATTCACATTATTATTACGTTAAAGTTGAAACGGAAATTCGTGGAACCAGTTGGGTCGACTACTATGGTACAAGTACCCGCTTCATCGAATTCATTGGGTATCCAATAGTTCAATATTTGAAGTTCTCTTATGAAGCATCCATGGCTTTCTTTGCTTTTCTTGGCTTTTTAGGGTTCTTGTATTTCTACATTTTCTTTCGTGAGAATATTAGATTCAAGCACACTCTTTTTGGACTAGACCTTGTGAAAATAGTTTTCTTCCTTCCTAATCTTCATTTTTGGTCTGCGTCTTTTGGAAAAGGTGCGGTGATATTCCTGGGGCTTGGACTTTTTTTTTACGGCATATCTAAGATTCAATCGAGGTGGATAGCGATATTGATTGGAGGCTTTCTTGTTTATCATGTGCGACCCCATGTCATGCTTGTGCTCTTGGTCTCCTCTGCCATTGGATTCATGTTTACGACAAAAGGCATTTCTATGTCTGTGCGAATCCTGTTTCTGATGGGAGTATGCGTCGTGTTTTTTTATATTTATTCTGATGTCCTTAAAATGGTCGGAATTAATGAGGACGAATTTGTTTCGCAGGGTTTAGGATTAACAAGCCGTGCGAGGGAGTTAACAAAAGCAACCTCTGGCATAGACATAATGAGTTATAGTTTGCCAATGCAGGTATTTACTTTTCTGTATCGACCACTCTTCTTTGATGCCCCCGGTATCCTTGGGTTAATTGTTTCATTCGAAAATGTATTCTATTTATTAATCACACTACGGCTTTTTAACTTGAAGGGACTAAACTATTTGATCACGGCTAACTTCTTAGTTAAAACTGCCTTTTTTAGCTTTCTAACAGTTTCTGTAGCTTTGGCGCAAGTATCGGGTAATCTGGGGCTTGCAATCCGTCAAAAAAGTCAGGTAATAATTCTCCTACTTTTCGTAATCATTTCGTTTCTGGATGCTCAAAAAATGAAGGCGTATAGGATATTACAAGTAAATCAAATTCGTAGGGCAAGATTAGCTAAGTCCCAAGAAACAGCTGTATGAATCAACCCTTGTTCAGCATCTCGCTCGATTTTGAATTACACTGGGGTGGTTTTGAAAAATGGCCTTTAGAAAATTACAAAGCATATTTTTTAAATACACGCAAAATAATTCCACAACTTCTCAGCCAGTTTAGCAATTATGATGTGCACACCACTTGGGCAACGGTGGGGATGCTGTTTTACGAATCGAAAGACTCACTGGTTCGTAATGCGCCGTCTTTAAAACCATCATACGATGATGCGGAATTATCAGCATATCATTTTATTCAACATCATGGGATTGGTAATTCAGAAGAAGATGATCCATATCATTTTGCAGCGAGCCTGGTGCGAAAAATTATTGAAACCCCATACCAGGAATTAGGCTCGCATACCTTCGCCCATTATTATTGCAATGAAGCTGGACAGACTGTACAAGAGTTTCGTGCAGACCTTGAAGCCGCCCAAAGATCGGCCGCAATGGTTAACAGATCACTGAAGTCATTGGTATTCCCGCGCAATCAATTTAATGAAGAATACCTCCGGGCATGCTACGAAGCAGGCTTCATCGCAGTCCGCGACAACCCGCGCGACTGGTTTTGGAATATTCAAAGCACCCAAGGCGAGTCGATGTGGAAGCGATTAAATCGAGGTCTCGATGCCTACATACCCGTTGGAGGGAAAAATACATACTCGATAAATAGTCTCCAATTTCGTCCAGGCCTACCGGTATGCATACCCGCAAGCCGGTTATTGCGGCCTTATCGACCAAAGGAATTGTTTCTAAACAAAATGAAAATA
This sequence comes from Bacteroidota bacterium, assembly GCA_023412765.1. Classification (GTDB taxonomy): domain Bacteria; phylum Bacteroidota; class Bacteroidia; order Cytophagales; family Cyclobacteriaceae; genus Chryseolinea. The sequence continues at coordinate 1,069 of JAEZBX010000289.1, read as the reverse complement.
TCCCGCATTAAAGCCGAGATGGAAAGGGCAGCGCAAAATGGTGAGATATATCATCTCTGGTGGCATCCGCATAACTTTGGAAATTATCCAAATGAAAGTATGGAGGGGTTAAAGCAGATACTGGATCATTTTGCAATGTGTAGGGAGAAGTATGGAATGGAAAGTTTGAGTATGGGAGAGATAGCCGATTTGGTGATGAAGAAAGTCGAAAATTGAAATTTGAGTTACGTGCCTACTCTCATTCGCATTACTACCGTTCCCATATCTCTGCAATTGCTTTTAAAAGGGCAGTTTGGTTACATGCGTGCGCACGGCTACGATGTGATTACTATAAGTGCAGATGGACCGGAGGTTGCAGAGATTAAAAAGGATGGAACTCAACATATTGCTATTCCCTTTACCCGGAAGATCACGCCGTTTCAGGATCTGAAGTGTCTTTGGTTGCTGATACAAGCGTTTCGGCAACTAAAGCCCGATATTGTTCATACTCATACACCCAAAGCAGGACTCCTGGGTATGTTGGCGGCGCGAATTTGTCGTGTACCCGTAAGGTTGCATACTGTTGCTGGTCTACCGTTGATTGAAGCCACTGGTTTTAAGCGCACTCTGCTGGAGGCCGCAGAACGCGTAACGTATGCGTGTGCTCAAGTTGTTTATTCAAATTCTGAAGGTTTGAAGAAGTTTATTTCAGAGACCTTTGAATTGCCAGACGAAAAGTTGAAAATAATAGGGAAAGGAAGCAGCAACGGTATCGATACAGCATTTTTTGAACGATCCCCGGATATTGAATCGGTCGCTGTTGCCATCAAGGAAAAATTCAGAATCGCTAGTGGAGATTTTGTCTTTGCGTTTGCAGGTCGGATTGTGAACGATAAGGGCATCACCGAATTGGTGAAAGCTTTTGAAACAGTGTCTAAGGAATTTCCAACAAGGAGATTACTGCTGCTGCTGATCGGAAACTTTGAAGAAGATCACGACCCACTAGGGGAAGATACTGTGAAATACCTTACTACGGATCGCCGTGTTATCCTGGCCGGCTTGCAGACTGACATCAGACCATGGATCACAG
>JAEZBX010000261.1 GCA_023412765.1 Bacteroidota bacterium | reverse complement strand
CAGCAACGACCTGGAGCGCGAGCGAGGTATCACCATCCTTGCAAAGAATGTTTCTGTTCGTTACAAAGACTTCAAAATTAATGTCATAGATACTCCCGGTCACAGCGACTTTGGCGGGGAAGTGGAGCGCGTGCTAAACATGGCGGATGGTTGTTTATTGCTCGTGGACGCATTTGAAGGTCCAATGCCACAAACTCGATTTGTACTTCAAAAGGCTTTGCAACTCGGATTGAAGCCGATTGTCGTGATCAACAAGGTCGATAAGAAAAATTGCACACCAGATGAAGTGCATGAGCAGGTTTTTGACCTTATGTATCAGCTGGATGCTACTGAGGACCAATTGGATTTTCCCACTTTCTACGGCTCTGCAAAACAGGGATGGATGAGCACGGATTGGAAGACACCTACAAGTGACATTACATCACTGTTGGACGGAATTATAAAATATATTCCTGCACCTGCAATTGAGGAGGGGTCGACACAAATGCTGATCACGTCACTGGAATACTCGTCATACATCGGTCGGGTTGCCATCGGTCGCGTGCACAGAGGTACAATTAAATCAGGTCAACAAATCGCTCTGGTAAAACGGGATACAAAGGCAGTAGTCAAATCGCGTATAAAAGATCTTTATGTTTTTGAAGGATTCGAAAAACAAAAGATGGATGAAGTGAAGGCTGGAGAAATTTGCGCGCTGGTTGGTCTTGAAGGTTTCGAAATCGGCGATACTGTTGCTGATCCTGAGAAACCCGAGGGAATGAAAACCATCTCCATTGACGAACCGACAATGAGCATGCTTTTCACGATCAACAATTCTCCTTTTTATGGAAAGGAAGGAAAGTTTGTTACATCACGACATATTAAGGAACGACTAGATAAAGAACTGGAAAAGAATCTTGCATTGCGGGTTGGTGATACAGGCTCGGCGGATAGTTTCATGGTATTTGGTCGCGGTGTACTTCACTTGTCAGTATTGATTGAAACGATGCGTCGTGAAGGGTATGAATTACAGATAGGTCAACCGCAGGTGATTTTTAAGGAAATCGATGGTGTGAAATGCGAGCCTATGGAGGAACTTACCATTGACCTGCCCGAAGGAGATGCGGGAAAAGCCATCGAAACGGTTTCTCAGCGCAAGGGAGAAATGCTGAACATGGAGCCTAAGGGCGATCGCATGATATTGAAGTTTATGATCCCTTCGCGCGGAATTATTGGATTGAGAAATTACCTGCTCAACGTAACGGCTGGTGAAGCAATTGTTACGCACAGATACAAAGAGTACCAGCCATACCGTGGTGAAATTCCAGGTCGTATCAATGGTTCACTCATTGTTATGGAACAAGGAGAAGCGATTGCCTATAGTTTGAACAACCTTCAGGATCGTGGAAAATTCTTTGTCGGTGATGGTGAGCCTGTTTACGAAGGCCAGGTTATAGGAGAACACAGCCGCAGTGGTGATTTGGTAGTGAATGTCACCAAAACAAAAAAACTTACCAACATGCGGGCTTCGGGTGCCGATGAAAAAATGCGAATCGCACCTCCTATTAGATTTTCACTCGAGGAGGCGTTAGAATATATTCAGGCTGATGAATACGTCGAAGTGACACCGAAATCAATTCGCTTGCGGAAAATTTATCTCACCGAAAACGAACGGAAGCGCTATAACCGGTAGTAGTTATGGGAGCACAAGGAAGAATACATACTATTATTGTACTCATTCTTCTGGCGTTACTGACGCCGATGTCGCTGGTTGCTCAAAGTGCAAAAGAAATTGAAGCCGACACTTTGTTGGCTCAGCAGGACTATGCCGGAGCGCTCTCCTTATACAATAAGATTATTGAAAAGTCTAAACCGAAGACTGCGGAAGAATATCAGCTGTATCACAAGCGCGCGGTTTGTTACTATGGACTAGAAAATTTCCAGGAAGCGTTGATGGATATTAACCGTGTGATTGAAAAATTTCCATCTCCTCAATCAAAGCTTGTTCGCGCGTATATTTATCAGGAGCTTGAAGATTATGATGCACAGCTGTCAGACTTAAATGAACTTGTTTCGATGAATCCAGGTAGTCCGGAACTTTTGCAGTGGCGTGCTTCGGTTCTTATGGAGGCAGGAAAATATGAGGAAGCTCAGAAAGATATTCGGACGTTATTACAATATCAGTCTGGTCCCCAACTGAAATCTTATTTAGGCTTGACCTACTATTACCTAGATAAGCCTGACAGCGCATTATTATTATTTGACGAGGTAATTGCAGAAGCTCCTGATTATACACAAGTATATTTGTATGCTAGCTCGCTTTGTCTCGATCAGGATGCGTACGAGTTATCACTCACCTACATCAATAAAGCATTAGCGCTTGATCCCGACAATCTTTCCCTGTTGTTTTACAAAGGAATAGCACTTGTCGAAACAGGGGAGGAAAAGGAAGGATGTCGGTGTCTCAATAAAGCATTTGAAGCGGGACTTGATGACGTTGCAGACTATCTCAAACAGTATTGCTATAGCAATCAGCAATAATCAAGGCTGTCGGGTCCGCCCCAACTTAATCTTCCACATTACAAGGTATTTAACTTTCACGTTCGTACACCCTGGCTTTTTGCTTTCTGCCTTTTGCTTTAAGCGTCACTAAAAATCGGTATATTGGAGTAAGATCATAAACCCCTCTGCTGCATGGAAAGAATTCTTGTCCCGTGTGATTTTTCCGAACCTGCCAAGAGCGCCTTTCTGCTGGCCACTGAAATGGCGAACAAGTTTGGGGCTGAAGTTCATGTTCTAAACGTGGTGGAATTGCCCATCATGCACGACGACGTACTTACACCCATGCCTTCATTCGATGAAACACTTTTGCGTGAGCTTTCAGCGCGGTCGGAAGAAAGGTTTGCACAGTGGAAAGAAGAATTTGTAACTGAAGGAAACATCCAGACAAAAATTGAATTTGGACCGATCGTGCCCACCATTCTTGATTATTTGGAAGAAAACAGAATTACTCTGGTTGTAATGGGAACAAAGGGAGTATCCGGACTTGAAGAAGTGTTCATTGGATCAACAGCAGAAAAAGTTGTGCGCAACGCGCCCTGCCCTGTCATAGCCGTTAAGCGCAAAGCAACATTGGACGACCTTAAGCATATCGTGTTTCCCAATTCACTCGAAGAGGGCCAGGAAGATCTTATTCTTCACGTAAAAGCGTTGCAGCACGCATTGAATGCAACGTTGCACCTGGTTTGGATTGACACGAGTACTAAAGTCAGCGACCATAATTCTATTAAGCAGCAGATCGAAGAATTTGCAAAACGTTTTATGCTCAATAATTACACGGTGAATGTCTTTAAGTCCAACAACAAGGAAACTGGAATTATCAAATTCACCCAGTGGATCAATGCTACAATGATTGCGATGGGGACCCATGCCCGCAAGGGATTAAGTCATCTTTTCAAAGGAAGCATAACGGAGGGGGTAGTGAATCATGTGGAGTATCCGATTTGGACATACGCAATTAAAAAAGCTGACAGCTCACAATAGCTGACAGCTCACAGCATTCAGCTGACAGCTAGTGTGTGAAGGCAGAAAGCATAACGCAGAAAGCTAAACGCTAGAGTGTGCTAAGTGAACCATTTCCCGTCTTGTATATCGTTCCCGTAAAAGTTTGCCGTTGATCCTCCGACCAATTGTTAACAAAAATAATTGTTATGTAAAGCCTGCTGTAAATGAGGGATCTGGTATTAGGTCGGGGCACGTCCATGGATCTCTGCCGGCGCGGTGGCCTGGTCGAAATGCGGGGGTGGCCCGGAAGGTGCGTTGGCCAGCATATTTCGACCCACCCTTTTCTTTTTGGAACTTTTTCTTTTGGGTGAGCAAAAGAAAAAGTGGATAGGTACATGAACCCCATCGGTCAAGGTAACAGGATTAAGTGCATGCAATTTAGATAGGGTTCGTTTTTCTTGCACGTACTGTATCTAAGGCCTCAAAGGAGTTTTACTTTTAGATAGGCCGTTTTGATTTTCGTTTTTCACTTTTTCAGTAATGCCTACATATTCCTCCGGTACTGTCCTCCAACATCGAATAATGCGTTAGTAATCTGGCCGAGGGAACATACTTTTGTTGCTTCCATGAGTTCCTCAAACATATTTCGGTTATGAATAGCTGCATCCTGCACGCGCTCCAGGCTGGCCGTTGCTTTTTGACCCTGAAAGGCATGCAAATTTTTTAACATTTTGATTTGATATTCTTTTTCTTCGGGAGTAGCGCGAATCACTTCCTGGGGAAGAATGGTTGGCGAACCTTTTGAACTTAAGAATATATTTACTCCGATGATTGGGAATTCTCCTGTATGTTTCAAAGTCTCGTAGTACAAACTCTCCTCCTGTATTTTTCCGCGTTGATACATTGTTTCCATTGCGCCGAGAACGCCGCCTCTGTCGGTGATCCGGTCGAACTCAGCGAGAACAGCTTCTTCTACCAGGTCGGTTAGCTCTTCTATAACAAATGATCCCTGCATCGGATTTTCATTTCTTGCAAGACCCAATTCTTTATTGATTATTAACTGAATGGCCATTGCTCTTCTTACCGATTCCTCGGTAGGCGTGGTGATTGCCTCATCATAGGCATTCGTGTGGAGTGAATTACAGTTATCGTAAATCGCATACAATGCCTGCAATGTTGTACGAATGTCATTGAAATCTATTTCCTGTGCGTGAAGAGATCTTCCTGATGTCTGAATGTGATACTTCAGCATTTGTGACCGGTCATCTGCGTTGTATTTATATTTCATTGCCTTCGCCCATATCCTCCTGGCTACACGCCCTATAACGGCGTATTCGGGATCGATGCCATTGGAAAAGAAAAAGGAAAGGTTAGGAGCAAATGCATTGATGTCCATTCCACGGCTTAGGTAATACTCCACATAGGTAAAACCATTTGCCAAAGTGAATGCCAATTGTGTAATAGGATTGGCGCCTGCTTCGGCGATATGATAACCTGAAATCGAAACGGAATAAAAATTTCGAACTTTCCAGTCGATAAAATATTGCTGAACGTCACCCATGAGTCGTAGGGCGAACTCGGTAGAGAAAATGCAAGTGTTTTGTGCCTGATCTTCTTTTAAAATATCCGCCTGCACCGTTCCTCTTACCTGAGATAAGGTTTCTCTCTTGATGTTCTCATAAATATCAGCCGGCAGAAGTTGATCACCAGTTACACCGAGCAACATCAAACCCAGTCCATTGTTACCATTCGGCAGATCACCCTGATATCCCGGCCTGAGTTTTTCCTTGCCGGCATAAAGCGCTTCGATTCTCCTACTTGTTTCATCAGCCAGTCCGTTGCCTCTGATATAAATTTCGCATTGCTGATCAATTGCTGCATTCATGAAGTAACCCAATAGCATTGGCGCAGGACCATTGATGGTCATTGACACAGAGGTCATGGGATCAGAAAGGTTGAATCCGCTGTATAGTTTCTTGGCGTCGTCGAGGCAACAGATGCATACACCTGAATTCCCGATATTTCCATAGATATCCGGACGATAGTCCGGGTCATTCCCATAAAGTGTTACCGAATCGAAAGCGGTTGAAAGTCTCTTCGCGGGCATGGTATAGCTCACGTAGTGAAATCTTCTGTTTGTTCTTTCAGGACCACCTTCTCCAGCGAACATCCGTGTTGGATCTTCTCCCACGCGCTTGAAGGGATAGATCCCAGCAGTATAAGGAAATTCGCCCGGAACATTTTCTTTTAAGATCCACGCCAATAAATCACCCCAACCCTTGTATCTGGGAAGGGAGACTTTGGATATCTGCAAATGAGATAATGACTCAGTGTGTGTTTTAATCGCGATGTCCTTTCCGCGAACTTTGAATTTGTAAACAGCTTCTTTGTATTTCTTTACCTTTTCGGACCAACTTTCGATGTGTTTCCAATTCTGGGGATCAAGGCTCTGCCTGAGGTTTTCGTGAATCGCTCCTAACTCTTTCTTCAAATCTGAATTTTCTACCAAGCTGGAAGTCTTGTGAATAGCATACAGCTTTTCAGCAGTTTCGGATTGCTCTTTTACCCAGCTATCATAGCGCCGGTTTTCGTCGGCGATCTCACTTAAATACCTCGTGCGATTCGGAGGGATGACGAACACCTTTTCTGACATTTCATGATCCGCCGTAAAAGTGCTCTGAAACTCTGCACCCGTTTTATCCTTTATCACCTGTATCAGATGCAAGTAAAGCTGATTGGTGCCCGGGTCATTGAATTGAGAAGCAATAGTTCCAAACACAGGCATGTCTTCTGGTTTCTTGTCCCAACGTTGGTGTCCCCGCTGCACTTGCTTTTTTACGTCTCGCAGCGCGTCCAAGGAGCCTCGCTTGTCAAACTTGTTTAGCGCGACGACGTCGGCAAAATCCAGCATATCGATCTTTTCCAATTGTGTTGCTGCACCATATTCTGGCGTCATTACATAAAGCGATACGTCGCTGTGCTCCAGTATTTCCGTGTCGCTTTGTCCAATACCAGAAGTTTCAAGAATGATCAAATCATAACCTGCTACTTTTAGTATTTGTATGGCTTCGGTTACGAAACCCGACAGTGCGAGATTACTTTGCCGCGTTGCCAGCGAACGCATGAAGACACGAGGATTGTTGATCGCATTCATTCGAATTCGATCGCCTAAGAGTGCGCCGCCCGTTTTTCTTTTGGAGGGATCAACGGAAACAATTCCTATTGTTTTATCCTTAAAGTCTCTCAGAAATCGCCTCACAAGTTCGTCGACCATAGATGATTTCCCGGCACCACCAGTACCCGTTACACCCAGGACAGGCGTTGTAGATTTATCGGCAAGCGATTTTATTTTCAGGAACAC
>JAEZBX010000225.1 GCA_023412765.1 Bacteroidota bacterium | reverse complement strand
AACTATTAACTATTCCACAGGGAATGGAGAAAACTCAAATCCATCCTTGAGAAAATTTGGATATATCTGAATGTGTTTCTTCTTCACTTCGTCAAAGATCATTTCCTTTAGCTGCACGATATTCTCTTTTGAGGCAGCTGAAATAAAAATTACGTTCTCGTAACCCATCTGCCGATAGTAGCCTTTCATTTCATCGATATTCAGTTGCATGCTCTGCTGGCGATAAAGGTCAATTTTATTTAAGACAAGTATCGTTGGAATATCTGCTGCACCTATTTCTTCCAAAGTTTTAGTTACAACTTCGATCTGATTATCGTGAAACGGATGAGCTATATCAACGACATGAATCAGCAAATCAGCTTCGCGTACTTCGTCCAAAGTGGATTTAAAAGATTCTATCAGATGATGCGGAAGCTTTCGAATGAATCCAACTGTATCCGACAATAGAAAGGGAATGTTACCAAAAGTGATTTTGCGAACTGTAGCATCTACAGTTGCAAAAAGTTTGTTCTCGGCAAGCACATCGGAGCCGGATAACAAATTCATCAAAGTAGACTTGCCTACGTTGGTGTAACCCACAAGGGCTACACGCACAATATTGCCTCGCGACTTCCGCTGTGTGATTCGCTGCTTTTCTATCTTCTTCAGCTTCTCTTTAAGCACATCAATCTGATTACGGATATTACGTCGGTCTGTCTCCAATTCTCTTTCACCCGCCCCGCCGCGGGTACCAGTTCCACCTCTTTGTCGTTCAAGGTGAGTCCACATCCGTGTTAATCGTGGAAGTAGATATTGGTTCCGCGCAAGTTCAACCTGGGTCCTTGCTTGGGCAGTTTTCGCGCGGTACAAAAACAGGTCTAAAATGAGCAAGCTTCGGTCGTAAATCCTTACTGTGGGCCCCTCGCTGTCTTTAGGATTGAACTCTTTTTCGAGATTTCGGAGTTGCGAAGGTGATAAATCATCATCAAAAATTACATTGGTGACTTTATTAGCTACCACAAAATCGCGCACCTCTGAAAGCTTGCCTTTACCTATGAAAAAACGTGAATCCGGCTGTGTAAGATTTTGAACAAATTGCTTAATAGTATGTACTCCGATTGTCTCGGCCAGGAAGGAAAGCTCATCTAAATGCTCCTGTGTTACATCCTCGTTGCGGGGGGTACCCAACGCAATCAAAACCGCTTTATTATCTTGCTTTAACATTAACCGTTATGGCCTTTTTAAACATTAACTTTTCAAACATAACGGATATTTTTTTAATGTGTTTAGCCGAGTTACTTGATAACTCATTTTTGGATTTAAACTAGTAAACTGAAGATTATCTGATCTTCGCCGCAAGTCGAAAAACGATCCCAGATAGTTCTCACCCGAGCCCATGAGAATTGCTATTGTCCTCAACACGTCCTGGAACATTTATAACTTCAGGATGAATTTTATCAAAGCCCTGCTTAGGCAAGGCCATGAAGTCCACACCATTGCGCCGGAAGATACCTATACGCCACTTCTTGTTGACGCAGGTTGTATTCATCACCGCGTAAAGATGGATAGCCGTGGCGCAAATCCGCTGAAAGATTCCGCGCTGATTTTCGAGCTCTTTACGATCTATCGCCGGGTTAAACCTGACGTCGTTCTACACTACACCATCAAGCCCAACGTATATGGGACGATTGCAGCGGCAATGTTGAGAATTCCAGTAATCAACAATGTCTGTGGACTTGGCACGGTGTTTCTGAAAAACAACTTGATCTCATCAATTGCTATCTTTCTTTACAAGATCAGCTTTCGATTTGCGAGCAAGGTGTTTTTTCAAAATTCCGATGATCAGAAACTTTTTCTTGACAAGCGACTTGTAAATGCAAATGCAGTAGATACGATACCAGGATCTGGTATTGACCTCGCAAAGTTTCAACCTGTGCTCTTCAAACGAAATGACAAGTTCACGTTTCTATTGATTTCAAGATTGATTACTGATAAAGGCGTATTGGAATTTGTGGAGGCGGTTAAGAAGCTAAAAGCGCAAGGTATAGACGCTCAGTTTCAGATTCTCGGTGCAATGGACCCATTACACAAACGCGGCATCAAGCTTGACCTGATCGCGGAATGGATCAACTCAGGAACAATTGAATATCTAGGCACTACCGATGACGTTAGACAATTCATCGAAAACGCCGATTGCATCGTGTTGCCATCGTACCGCGAGGGAACACCACGGACCTTGTTGGAGGCTGCTAGCTCATGCAAACCTATCATTGCAACTGACGTCCCTGGATGTAACAATGTTGTTGAACACAATTTCAATGGTTTGCTCTGTAAAATTAAGGATGCTGACGACCTGGCTGAGAAAATGAAGCAAATGGCAACGTTGGGCGATGAAACGCTTAAGACATTTGGAATGAATGGGAGGGCCAAGATGGAAACTCAGTATGATGAATCTCTAGTGATAAATAAGTATCTTGCGGCTTTAGTTGAACTAAAGCAGGCCTCGTAGGCGAGCAAGAACTTATGCGGGTACAAACGACAAGCTTTGATGGCTTGATAGAGATTTATCCTGACGTCTTTGAAGATGAGAGAGGATGGTTTTACGAATTTTATAAAGAAGAGACTTTCAAGAAGCACAATCTTCCCTATTCGTTTCCTCAGGAAAATCAGTCGTTCTCAAAAAAAGGGGTGGTTCGTGGCCTTCACTTCCAACGGCATCCATATGCTCAGGCCAAACTGGTTACAGCATTGACGGGTAGAGTGATGGATGTTGTAGTGGATCTTCGCCCAAACTCGAAGACATTTAAAAGAGTGTTCTATTGTGAGTTGGATAGCGGGAAACGAAACATGTTAATGGTACCCGAAGGCTTTGCACACGGCTTTGCCGCATTAGAGGATTCGGTGTTTTATTACAAGTGTTCCAATGTCTACAACAAGGCATCGGAATCAGGTATCAGGTGGGACGATCCTGAATTGAATATCGATTGGGGAGTTGACAATCCGATTATCTCAAAAAAAGATTCAGAATTGCCCTCGATGGCCGAACTATTGGAAAACTCAATAACGATATAGTATATATATTGAAACAATTTTTTAAACGTTGAGAAGCATTTTTTGTTGTAAGCGCTTTTTTTATTTGCTTTTGGTGTTTCTTCTCCCGTCCTGCGCATCATACAGGCAAAACATCATGTTTCAGCTTCCGGAAGGTACGCAGCTGAAGCAAGAGATCGATATTGCCGAAAAAAACTACGTAATCCAGAAATACGACTTTCTCGAATTAGAGGTTTTTACAAACAAAGGTGAAAGAATAATTGACCCACTTTCGCCTCCGCCAACTGGCGCTGGTACCGGTACAGTAGTTGAGACAAAGCCCACCTACCTCGTAGATGCAGTAGGGCAGGCAAAATTCCCTATGGTAGGTGAGATCAAATTGGAAGGACTTACTATTCGTCAGGCTGAAGCATTGCTCGAAGATGCTTATTCGAAATATTACGAAGATGCCTACGCAGTGTTGCGCTACACCAACAAGAGAGTAATTGTGTTAGGCGCGACGGGTGGCCAGGTGATCCCTTTATCAAACGAGAATATGAAACTAGTTGAAGTTCTTGCTCTAGCCCAGGGGTTAAATAATGACGCGAAAGCGCATAATATCCGTATTATGCGGGGTGAACAGGTTTTTGTTGCTGACCTCAGCACATTCGATGGGTACGTAAAGAACAATATTCCAATCCAGTCTGGTGATATTGTTTATGTAGAACCGGTAAGAAGACCGTTGACCGAAAGTCTTCGCGATTATGGTCCAATTCTTACTATTATAACAACTTTGACAACTCTGGCTGTAGTTATTATAGGAGTTCGGTAGCACACGTGGAAAACAACAGACAAATACATCAATCAACGGCCCCGGAAGGCATCGATCTTAATAAACTTAAGATCGCTTTTCGCAATAATTGGCTATGGATTCTGGTTATTTTCTTTGTTATTAATTTTACTGCATACCTTTTCATACGATATACAAAGAATTTGTATGAATCATCATCAGAACTCAAGCTGGATGTAAAACAAGAGGCAACGGAATTTGGAATAAAAAGCGCCGTTGAAGATCAAAACCTGAATTTGATTTCGGGTGAAATTGAAATCATTCAGTCGAGGCTATTTCTGAGCATGATCCTCGACTCCGCCAAGCTAGATGTCAGCTACTACAGCCTCGGGAGGTTATTGAACGAAGAGCTTTATCAAAGCCTTCCGTTTAATGTTACGTACAGTCCCAATCCCCGCAGTTTATACAACATCCCGATCTACTTTGAAGAAGGTAGAGGAAATGAATTTACGATAACAATCGGACACAATGGTGAAGCAATAAAGGGGCGATACAACGTGCCATTCCCGGTTCACAATGTTACTCTGACCATTACAAAAAACAATGATTTTGCACGAGGAGACGAGGTTGGATATTTCTTTGTGATTAACAGCCGCGATGTGTTGCTTGACTATCTGCGAACAAATCTTACGGCTGAACCATTAAATTTTAACGCTAACACTATACGCATTTCTTTCAAGGACCACAATGCCTACAAAGCGCAAGACATCCTGAACAAGATAGACACCCTTTATCTTCAATACAGCAACGACCAAAAAAATCTCGCTAACAAGCAAAAGATCGACTGGGTTTCAAATGAGCTCGTGACAATCGAAAACAGAATGGAGTCATATGAAACCTATTTTGAAAATTTCACGCTGCAGAACAAGACCAACAATCTTGATGACGACCTCAAGAAAACCGTAGCGGCCATAAACCGGATTGATTCACAGCGATATGATTTATCCCGGAAGGCAAATGCTTTGGACGAGCTAATGACCAATCTAAAGAAACAGGATTTTTTGATATCATTTACTCAACGTCAATCGCTACCCACAGCCGTTTCAAAAAATCTTGACGCATTGGAACAGCTCTATTTCGAGCTTGAAAGGCTTAAGCTTTCGCATAGTGAAATAACATTTGCCTTCAGGCAAAAAATGAAAGATGTTGACGCGCTGAAAGAAAAGATGTTCAAGCAAATAGAAGAGCTGAGAAACCACGCACATCAAAACCTTGCAGATTTAAACCGTCGGAAACAAACCCTAGAAAGCGATTTCGCTGGCATCCCTGACAAGAGCACTCAATTTTCCAAGAACCTTCGTTTCTACAAACTCTACGAGCAGTTTTACCTTTCACTAATGCAATCAAAATCAGAGTTTGAGATTGCTCAGGCTGGTAGCATACAGGACTTCAGAATTTTGTCGCCAGCTACCTTTCCCGTCGCACCTATTTTTCCAAACAAGTGGATGATCGCGGGAATCGGATTTGTTTTGAGCATCGTCATCAATCTTTTCTTTGTCGGAATACTTTATTTGCTAAATAACAGGATCTCCAGCCTGAACGAGATTGAAAAGATTAATGATATACCCGTATTAGGAGTAGTTCCTTCATCACGCTATGCTACTGGGGTAGGCTTGCACGTGGTCGACCATCCAAAGTCGATGGTAAGCGAGTCTATCAAAACATTGCGGACAAATCTTGATTTCTTCAAAGTAAGCAACACTAAAAAGGTTATTGCAGTATCTTCAACCGTTTCCGGTGAAGGTAAATCGTTTATTGCCATGAACCTCGGTGCAGTTATGGCCGTTTCCAACAAGAAAGTTATATTGCTGGATCTCGATATGCGCAAACCGAAAATAAATCTGCCGATGGAAATTGCCGACAAATCGAAAGGAATAAGTACCATCCTGATAGGCAAAAATTCTTGGACAGAGTGCGTGACGAAGACAGAACTTCCTGATTTTGATTATGTTCCATCAGGGCCTCATCCTCCAAATCCATCTGAACTACTTCTCAATGGAGAGTTCACGGGGCTTTTGGATGATCTGAAAAAGAAATATGATTACATCATTTTAGACACGCCTCCGGTAGGTCTCGTCACCGACGGGATCATGGCAATGAAGCAAGCTGATATATCTATTTATATCTTCAGGGCTGATTACTCGCGGAAAACATTCGTTCAAAATCTTCAACGCATCATAAACATCAATAAATTTTCTAATATTACCACGGTGCTTAATGCCTTGCCATCGACCGGCGAACAGCGGTATGGCTATGGTTATTATGAAGAGCCCGCGAACAAAAAGTGGATAAAAAAGTTTATTAGAGTATAGTGTTTTGGTCGAAAAAAGAAACGAAAAAACCTGTTAACGCATTAACAGTAGATATACATTCTCACCTGCTACCAGGTCTGGATGATGGTGTGCAGACGTATGAAGAATCCGAGGATATTATTCTTCATTTCCAAAAGATCGGTTATCGGAAACTGATAACAACTCCTCACGTGATGAGTGACACCTTCAGGAACACGACTGACCGGATTCTTGCACGCCTTGCAAAACTACAAACGTACCTCAAAAATCAGGAGGTTGATGTTGAGATCCAGGCAGCTGCCGAATATTATCTTGATGAGTATGTATTTCGAATGGTAGACGAAGATCAACGGATGCTGACCTTCGGGAAAAACTATCTTCTCTTTGAAACGAATTTTTTAAACGAACCATTTAATCTTAGGGACTTTATATTTCTGGCCACAACGAAGGGGTATAAGCCTATACTAGCGCACCCGGAGCGATACGCGTATATTCAGGACAATCCTGATAAAGCAAAAGATTTGTTGGATCGTGGTGTGTTGTTTCAAGTGAACATAAGTTCAATTACAGGACACTATTCCAAAGTTGTTCAGAATACAGCGCACAAGTTAATTGACAAAGGGTGGGTACATTTACTAGGCAGCGACTGTCATCACTATCAACATGTAAGGCTGGTTGAGGAAGCACAGCAGATGAAATACTTTCAAAAGGCTTTAGCACTTCCCTTACTAAATAATTCCCTTTGACATTCCGGTTTTAGCTCGTACGTTTCGGGAAAGTAAAACAATTTCTTATGATAGCCATTAGCGGGGCGAATGGCCTGCTCGGTAGTTTTATTGTCAGAAAGCTTATCGATGGGCAAAAACCATTTGTTGCGCTGAAACGCAGTGGAAGCGATACATCATTGTTAAATGATGTGGCAGAAAAAATTACCTGGCGGGATGCAGATATTCTGAATCCTCTTTCATTAGAAGAAGCACTTAAAGACTGCACGCATGTCATCCATTCGGCTGCCGTTGTGTCCTATAACACCCATCGCGCAAACGAAATCATGGAGATTAATGCGATCGGAACACGCAATGTTGTTAATGCCTGTCTTGAACAAAACATGAGGAAATTAGTTCATATCAGTTCAGTGGCTGCACTCGGTCGGCAAAAAGATCAAACATTAATTGATGAAAGCAATAAATGGGTTGACAGCCCTTTCAACAGCGTCTATGCAAAATCAAAATATAAGGCTGAGCTTGAAGTATTTCGCGGGCAGGAAGAAGGATTAAATACCGTGACGCTTAATCCATCCGTTATTTTAGCACCAGCTGACTGGCATAGGAGCAGCGCGAAAATTTTTAGGTATGCATGGAAAGAAAGACCTTTTTATATAGATGCATATTTGAACTATGTTGACGTGCGGGATGTTGCTGCGATCGCCTGTGAATTTGCAGACCGAAACCATAGCGGTGAACGTTTTATTATTAATGCGGGAAATATTCCGTTTAAAACTTTGTTTGAAAAAATAGCGGCTCATTTTAAGGTGCAAACACCGCGAATACGGCTTTCAAAAAAGATGTTGATGATGGCAGCGAAATTGGAGAGTATAAGAACATTTGCAACTGGATCAGAGCCAATGATCACTCATGAGACTGCACAAATCGCTGATACAAGATTTTTCTATGATAACAAAAAAATCAAGAAAATCCTAAATTTTGAGTTTCAGTCGATTGATAACACTCTGGAGTGGTGCTGTAGCTATTATAATAAGAAATTCAACTCTAAAAAATAGAGTTTATACCTTAGCTTTACCCTGGATTTACCTATTTTAGGAAAACGATTCTAGCCCATGTCGAAAGAATATCGCAAAAGAGAGGAAGGCAACGAGCTTATTAAAAGATTTGAAGATCATCTTAGAAAAAAGAGAGCAGAATTTTTTGATCTGGATGCTTACGAGCAAATCATTGAACATTACATGTTCCGTGGTAAACACAACAAAGCGCTTCAAGCCGTCAATCAAGCCATAAGCCAATATCCTTTTTCAATAGAACTTATCACTATCAAGGCGCAGATCCTTTCGAACCTTGAAGAGTATGATCAGGCACTTGAACTTTTGGATCAGGCGCATGCGTTGCAACCCAACGATCCCGAAATCTTTTTAACGAAGGGGTCAATTCTTTCTCTTCAGGGAAAGCATGCTGATGCAATTCAGAATTATGAAAAAGCATTATTGCTTGCTGACGATAAGGATGAAGTGTATTACAGCATTGGGCTTGCTTATCAAAGTATGGAGGATTATCAGAATGCTATCGACGCGTATAAGAAATCAATTGAGTTCAATATCAATCACGACGGTTCTTTGTACGAATTAGCATTTTGCTTAGACCTCACAGGCCAGTTAGAGAGCAGTATCGAATACTATCAGAAATTTATTGACGAAGATCCGTACTCTACCGCCGCGTGGTATAATCTAGGTATTGTTTACAATAAACTTGAGAAATACCAGGAAGCTCTACAGGCATATGATTATGCAATAACTATAGATGACTCGTTCGCGTCCGCTCATTTCAATACTGGCAACACCTATATGAACATGGGTGAATATACAAAAGCGCTTGATGCGTTTAGGAAGACCGTTGACATCGAAGGTCCAAGTCCTGAAGTGTATTGCTGCCTCGGCGCCGCATATGAAAGTCTTGAGCAATATGAGCTTGGCTTGAAATATTTTCAGAAAGCCACTAAGCTGGATACCCTTTATGACGAGGCCTGGTTTGGAGCAGGAGCGTGTTTGGAGAAGCAAGAAAAATGGTATCAGGCGTTGCACTTTTATAACAAGGCATTAAAGATCAACACTGAAAACGCAGAATACTGGAAGTCGGTCGCCCATGCAGAATTTAAAGTTGGAAATACTATTTCCAGCATTGACGCTTATGAAGAAGCCAGCAAACTTGAACCAACCGACAAGGAAATATGGCTCAATTGGTCATTTATCTTTTATGAGCAAGGCGATTATGAAAAGGCAATCGACACCTTATCACAAGGATTCGACGACATTCCAAACGATGCTGAATTTTATTATCGCATGACAGTTTACCTCATCGAAGCTGGTCGATTTAAAGAAGCATTTAATTATCTGGAAAATGCTTTAATTTTAGACTTTGATGGTCATACTGCCCTGTTTGATTTTTTCCCGAAAATGGAAACACAAAAGGCGTTGTATAAGATCATCGAACAGTTTAGAAAAGAAAACAATTAATGAATTTCGATCTTAATAGTCTGCCTGAGCGTACAACTAAGCCCAGACAATACGGATTTACCATGGCCATGGACAAAGGCCTCAGCATTCGACAAGCTGAAGATTTTGCCAGTACTTCCGCCGATCATGTTGACATCGTCAAACTTGGCTGGGCTACTTCTTTCGTGACCCCAAACCTCAAAGACAAACTTAAGGTTTATAAAGAAGCGGGAATACCCGTCTACTTTGGAGGAACATTGTTCGAGGCCTTTGTCATCAGAAATCAGTTTGATGATTATCGGAAGCTCCTTGACAAATACGACATGTCTTTCGCTGAGGTTTCTGACGGATCGATGGACATAGACCATGAAAAGAAATGTGATTACATCATCAAACTTGCTGAGCAGGTCACAGTTTTGTCGGAGGTTGGTTCTAAGGATGCCGACAAGATCATTCCCCCTTATCAATGGATAGAGCTAATGCAAAGGGAATTGGATGCTGGTGCCTGGAAAGTAATCGGTGAAGCCCGCGAGGGCGGCAATGTTGGATTGTTCAGATCTACAGGCGAAGTACGTTCAGGACTCGTTCAGGAAATATTAACCAAAATACCGTTCGAGAAAATTATTTGGGAAGCACCACAAAAAGCCCAGCAAGTTTGGTTTGTCAAGTTACTCGGTGCTAATGTAAACTTGGGGAATATTGCACCGGAAGAAGTGATCCCGCTCGAGACCATCAGGCTGGGACTTCGAGGTGATACCTTTCTGCATTTCCTTGGAATTGAAAGAAAAAATACGAACACAGCCCCTCCCTTTGAGATCGATTAAGGCCATGTCGTTTTGAGAAAAAGACAAGACTATATTTTCTTGTACGTAAAGGGTATTTTCATGGGCGCGGCTGACGCTGCTCCGGGAGTTTCAGCGGGCACAGGGGCAATCCTCACCGGGGTGTATCCAGAATTGATTCGATCAATACGAGCATTTGACCGACAAGCTCTAAAGTTGCTCGCAAACAAGAAATTCAGGGACTTTTGGAAGTACGTCAATGGTAATTTCCTCCTCGCGGTGCTCTCTGGGACGATAACCGGAATTGTTGGCCTATCTCGCCTTATCTTGACAGGACTCAAGCACTACCCGATCCCGACCAGCGCATTTTTCTTTAGTGTGATCTTTATGGCAACACCACTTGTTATGCGGGAAGAAATAAAAAAATGGGATTCAGGCGATATTATGTGCTTTAGTCTCGCTCTGCTTATCGCGGTAGGCTTAAGTTTTATTCAACCCGTTCAGTTCCCACGAACCTTGTTAACCATTTTTGGCGCAGGTGTGCTGGCCGGATCAATGGCACTGATACCAGGAATATCATTTGTGTTCGTTCTAATTCTATTAGGACAATACGGATTCATCGCGTCAACATTTGCAGAATTCGTTATTATTGCAATTCTAATATTTACACTGGGGTATGCCGTTGGCTTTGCAGGTTTCTCGAGAATTGCTTACTACTTTCTTCACAGGAACTACTTGCGAACGATGGCTATCCTGGCGGGAGTTATGTTAGGATTCTTGAACAAGGTATGGCCCTGGCGTGAAGTGCTTGAATTTGCCACTAACCGAAAAGGCGAACAGGTAACTGCATTTGACAAAAGTATCTTACCCTGGGATTATTATGCAACGACCGGAAAAGACCCGCAAGTTTTACAGGCAATATTGATGATGGCACTTGGCGTATTTATCGTAGTACTTATTGAAAGAATCGCCTCGCGGCGCAAAACAACAATCTGAACATGGAAAAAATATTCGGACTAATTGGTGCAACTGTTAGTCATTCGTTTTCAAAGTCATATTTTGATGAAAAGTTTTTTCGCGAAGGACTACGAGATTATCACTACGAACTATTTCCATTGAAAAACATCTCCGATATTGAACCCCTTCTAAAAGATACAAAGGGCCTAACCGGACTTAACGTAACGATTCCATATAAGGAGCAAGTCATCAAATACCTGGACGAAGTGGATGGGTTTGCAAAAAAAATTGGTGCCGTTAACGTCATCAAAATTAAAGATGGGAAATTGAAAGGTTATAATACCGACTCCGAAGCTTTTCTTGAGACCCTGGAAAAATGGCTGCCAAAGGACAGAACTTTCAAGGCACTTATTCTGGGAACCGGGGGCTCTTCAAAGGCTGTTCAGGAAGCGCTGAAAAAACTCAACATAGAATTCAAGGTAGTTTCACGCGAAGCCAAAAAAGGAGTTGTCACCTATGAACATTTGGAAAAACATCCAAAACTCATAGCAGAGTCACAATTAGTCATCAACACCACCCCACTCGGCATGAGCCCTAACACCGAAACAATGCCTAACATTGATTTCGAACAGATCGGGGCAGATCATTTTGTTTATGATCTCATCTACAACCCAGCGCGCACAATGTTCTTGCAAAAAGCTGAAATGCGTGGAGCCACCATTAAGAACGGGTTGGAAATGCTTCACGTACAAGCGGAAAAGTCCTGGCTCATCTGGAATAACTAATAGTTATCCGTTAATAGTTATCCG
Source organism: Bacteroidota bacterium (assembly GCA_023412765.1). Lineage (GTDB taxonomy): Bacteria > Bacteroidota > Bacteroidia > Cytophagales > Cyclobacteriaceae > Chryseolinea. The sequence goes on along the minus strand of JAEZBX010000225.1, from coordinate 26,971 downwards.
TTAATAGTGGTACGCCTTTACTAGCGTGCCTGGCCGGTCATTTACTGCGTTGTAATGGAATTCTTATTTTTGCTGGATAGTTATAATCTTGCTGCGTTGGGCGCGCATTTAGCAGACACGTGAATACTTAATTCAAATTACCTAGTGGGAATGAATATGAAATTGAGCGATGCACCAGGCTCGAGCCTACTATTAACTAATAACTATTAACGGATAACGAAAAATGGATTTCAAACTAACAAGCGCATATCAACCAACTGGAGATCAGCCGGAGGCAATCAGGCAACTAACAAAAGGTGTTGTGGAGGGCGAACCTCATCAGACTTTGTTAGGAGTTACCGGGTCGGGGAAGACGTTTACTATGGCAAATGTCATCGCTAACACGAACAGACCTACTCTCGTTCTAAGTCATAACAAGACACTCGCGGCTCAGCTTTACGGCGAGTTCAAACAATTTTTTCCAGAAAATGCTGTTGAGTATTTCATTTCTTATTACGATTACTACCAGCCGGAAGCATTTATTCCATCATCAAACTTATATATAGAAAAAGATCTTTCGATCAATGAAGAAATTGAAAAACTTCGCCTTAGCGCAACGTCGTCGCTACTCACAGGGCGCAGAGACGTGATCGTTGTAGCATCTGTTTCCTGTATCTACGGTATTGGTAATCCCGAGGAGTTTGGAAAAAATGTTATCAAGTTAAGAGTCGGCGAAGTTGTGTCGCGCAATAAACTTTTGTTCGCTTTGGTGGACATTCTTTATAACAGAACCGAGCTCGACTTCAAGCGAGGAACTTTCCGGGTTAAGGGTGATACGGTAGATGTTTTTCTTGCGTATGCCGACTACGCAGTCCGTATTTATTTCTGGGGAGATGAAATTGAGTCCATTCAAAGAATAGATCCGGTTTCGGGGAAAAAAATATCTGACGAAACAGTCGTGACGATCTTCCCTGCAAATTTGTTTGTTACTGGAAAATCTACTTTGCACCAGGCCATCCGTGAGATTCAGGACGATATGGTTGCTCAGGTAGAAATGTTTGAAGGTGAGCGCCGGCATCTTGAGGCAAAGCGGTTAAAAGAAAGAACGGAGTTTGATTTGGAAATGATGCGTGAGCTTGGCTATTGTTCGGGGGTCGAAAACTACTCCCGGTATTTTGACCGAAGATCACCAGGTCAACGTCCTTTCTGTCTCATTGATTATTTTCCCGATGATTTTCTGTTGGTGATTGACGAGAGTCACGTTACCGTTCCGCAAGTGAGAGCAATGTGGGGAGGTGACCGATCAAGAAAAGTTAATCTTGTGGACTTTGGTTTTCGCCTACCCTCAGCGTTGGATAACAGGCCGTTGACCTTTAATGAGTTTGAATCATTGCTCAACCAGGTTATTTACGTGAGTGCAACGCCATCTGAATATGAGCTTCGAAAATCTGAAGGGGTTGTTGTAGAACAGATCATCAGACCTACAGGGCTTCTCGATCCGGAAATTGACGTACGACCCAGCAAAAATCAAATTGACGACTTACTGGAAGAAGTAGACGAACGAGTAAAGAAAAGCGAACGCGTACTGGTGACAACACTTACAAAGCGAATGGCGGAAGAGCTCACCAAGTATATGGACCGAGTGGGAATAAAGTGCAGGTATATTCACTCGGAAGTCGCTACACTCGATCGCGTTGAAATTCTAAGGGAGCTCCGGTTGGGGATCTTTGATGTACTGGTAGGCGTAAATTTATTGAGGGAAGGTCTTGACCTGCCAGAGGTGTCATTGGTAGCAATTCTGGATGCAGACAAGGAAGGCTTTCTGCGAAATCAACGATCTCTGGTACAGACTATCGGTCGGGCTGCACGCAATGAAAACGGGAGGGTTATTATGTATGCAGACAGCATCACAGAATCTATGCAGATCGCCATTGACGAAACAAATAGAAGAAGAAAAATTCAGCTTGATTATAACAAGGCGAATGGAATAGTTCCCAAGACTATCTTAAGGTCAAAGGATTCTATCCTGGGCCAAACCAAAGTGGCTGATTCGAAACGGGCTGTAAAGAATTACTATGTTGAAAGCGAGGAGTTGACAATGGCGGCAGATCCTGTTGTGGCATACCTTTCCACAGAAGAATTGATAAAAATGGCCGATCGTACCCGAAAGGCTATGGAGAAAGCTGCGAAGGAACTTGAATTTATGGAGGCAGCGAAACTACGCGATGAATACATGGCGCTCCAAAAAATGATAGAATCCCGATAGGATAATTCTTGGAATGGCCCGTTAGTTAAATATACGTTTTGATAGGGCTTTTCCAATCATAATGTAGAGTTGAAGGCTGAGAAATCCTTCGTCGGGCTAGCGGTAGCAAATATGTCTGTAAGAACAAAACTTGCAGAATTCGATGTCTTGAGTCTGATCAAACGGGATTGCCGGGTCAAAGATTTCTTCGAGCAGTTGGTGTAAATAATTTTGGAACTCTGGAAGCAACGGATCCGCATTTTCAAGGAATTCCTTCCCCATCTTGAATCCGAATTTAAAATCATCATCAAATAGATTCATCCGATTGATCAGCCCTGGCACAACTTTAACCGACGAGCCACTAAATGAACTATTTTTATATAGCAATGCATAGAGCATCGTTTGAAAGGCAGCCTTATTCCGCTTGTTGTCTCTCCTGAAAAGTGACTCAACATTTTCAAAATCAAGTTTGTCTTTACCTGTCTTGTAATCTATTACGCGGACAAGATCTCCCTTGCGATCGACGCGGTCGATCTTTCCACTAACGATCACGTTGCCCGGATAACGGTTGAGTGCGACTTCATAGTCAAGTCCTCCTTGTTCCAACAATTCGATATTGAACGGTGCGTAGGTCTTATCCATTTTCAGAATACGATGAGCAAACCGCTTAACGACTTCTCTTACAACAAGTCTTTGTCCTTCATACTCTACCGGTTTGTCAGGGTCAAGATGGTACGACCGTACAAATACTTCATCAATGAGTGTGTCAACGACATTCGTGGCATTCTCAAAGTCGCTGGGTTCAACGCGGCTATTTCCTTTTCTTTGTTGGAGTGAGCGGTAAAACTTTTCCATTACCAGGTGCAGGAAATTTCCTAGTACCCGCGCGTCAAGATCCTCTTCCACCTCATCATGTTCCTTAATCTTTGCGACATGACGAAGATAAAATCGCAACCTGCACTCGATATAAGTATTTAAGGCTGAAGGAGAAATACCTTTGAACTTCGGATTACCACGGCTCAGCGTGGCAAGCATCTCTATTACGTTTTCATCCTTCGAAACCATTACAGGTGAAACAGCGCCCGGTTGAATAGGGTCATGCAATACTTTCTTTTCTAACGGTAACCGACCCTCATACATCAGCTGTTTCAAATATCTGCTGCTCTCACCTTGCCCCAGCACATCGGTCTCGGTATTATAAAACAGAAAAATATTTTCGCTTCGCTGCAGAATGCGATAGAACAGATAAGCATACATTGCGTCCTGATGCTCAGCAGTCGGCAAGCTGTAGGCTTTTCTAATACTAAATGGAATGTATGAGCTCTTTCCCCCGAAAGAAGGAAATGAACCTTCGTTCAACGATAGTATGAATACATTTTTGAAATCAAGATTTCTCGTCTCTAAAACTCCCATGATCTGCAGGCCCTTCAATGGTTCACCACTGAATGGAATTCGAAAAGTCTGAACAAGTTGCCTAAACAATCTCAAAAACGCTTTTAGTGAATTGATTACAGTTTTTGAGTGCTTTGAAGTAGAAGCGCCGAGGCTAATACGATAGGCATCTCCGGTTATTCCTTCAATCTTGTTGAGGAGTTTTATAAAATATAACAGATATTCCTTATCGAACTCTGTTATGGCTTTAAGGTTAGCAATAGCCGTGATGATATCGCGGAGGTAAGGTAATAGACCCTTTTCATCGCGACTAAAAATAAGTCGGTGGAGATGAGTCTCCGACGACAGGTAGCCCGAGGGTATATAAACCCAGTTCCGCGCCAGAATCTCTTTTCGTTTTGCATTTGAAGATCCTGCCTCTTCTGCGATTACGTAAGGATGACCAAGCAATGCAAGTACTTGCTTATGATTGAAGTCGAGTCCCTTTCGATGAATTTGTAGATCAACCAAGAGCTCTATGAGATTAAAGACAGGGGTGGCACCAATCGGAAATCCCATTGTTACGTTCAGCTTTTGCACATATCCAGAAACACTGTGCAGTACAGGAAGCAGCAGGTTTTCGTCGGGCAACACAATTATTGTGTTTTCAGGATCAATCCCCTTCTTTATTTCATCCTCTAAAACCTGCGCCATCAACTTTGCCTGACTTACTGGATGGGCCGCGCCAAAAACGCGGATTGATTTTTTACCACCGTCGGTTCCATGTAACCCGCTAACAAAATTAGCAGGCACATCCCGCGGAAATGTTTTTCCGAGAACAGAATGGTCCTGGTATTCTCTGAAGAATTTGCCCGCCTCCTGTTTGTTATCATGCAGATAATATTCATCGACATCCCAAAACACTTCAGACAAACCTTGCTGCACATGAAAGCTAATCAGCTCTTCTTCCGCTTTGGTAAGAGCGTTGAATCCAGCAAAGATGACGGTCGATGAACGGTTCATTAATACTTGAGACTTTTTTTCGACAACCATCCGCTGCATCATGCCTTCGTAGCCAAGTTTTTCGTTTGCCAGGGTTTCGCGAAAGGATTCGTACAAAGAATAAAGCTTGTTCCATACGGTTAAGAACTTTTTCTTGTTCTCGGTGAGGTTTTCATCGAAGGTTCCCCAAAAATTTTTAAGAAACTCAAGTTGCTCAGGAGTGAGATAATCAAAGCTTGAATCCAATTCCTTTTGATATCGTAAATCCTGAAACAGGTGCTTTGCTTTCACCAAATATTTATCGATCTCATCAAAATCGCGCAGCAACATTTCTCCCCAATAATAGAATTCGTGAAATGGTTCTGGCTCAATACCCTTTGAACGATTCCACTCCAAAACCACATCATTGTAAACTTCATAAAGTCGGTAGACAAGGTCGAGTTTATCGGGCACCACGAGATCCGACAGACTCGCGAAATAGTCTTCAATAGTCAGCATCCTTGGTGCAAACGCGGGTTTGACCAATTGGGAACTTAGATACTTTCTGAAATAGATGATCGCCCTTCGATTTGGGAAAACAATCGTCAGTTTATCGAACGATCGATATTTTTCATAGATCTGATGGGCAAGGTCATACAGGAAAGGCTTCATTCAATAATGTGTGAGGCTGTCACTTGGGATCAAATTGTAAAATTTTAAGCCAAATACTAAACCGTGAAGACATAAAAATAATTCTGATTTTATCGGGACCATCGTTTAAAAAGCAAATGCCGGACACAAGGTCCGGCATTCATACTCTCCGCGCCATTTGCTGAGCTTAATTGCAAATAAAAAATTGGCGCACCATCACTCTAAAAATTGGCATCACTGCGCCGGCCAAAAATATTTACCACCAACAACCACTACGAATGGAGTAAACACCAGTCACGCTTTAATGCCATGTCTTCCGTTCATAAATCCAAACCAAATGGATTTAATGAACTACTTAATCTACATTGTCATGCAGGAATTTATTATTGCCTAAAATATTGTTATCGTCATTCAAATTATACTTTGAAATGTATTTCTGCGATGAATGCGGAACATCCTGCATCGAAACACCTTTCCGGAGGTAAGCCGGTAGTGCCCACTTCTCATTGAATTCATCCATGGTCATTTCATGCTTGCGAGTTTGCTTAAGCGTTTGTTTACGCTTCTCGGCCTGTTCCTTCAGTCTTTCTTTTGTAGATCGTAGTTCCATCATTCCATCTTCGCTTACGATCTGATCACCATAGCGCTCAGGATCATCAAAGTCATCATCATTGAGCAAGCTTTCTTCTCCATCGTCTTCTTCCGCCTTGGGTTCTTCAATCTTATTGAATGGACCTTCAAATATCAGTTCGCGCTGCATGGGTTCTTCCTTGACAACGCCGGGTTTTGCTTCAGGTATCACCTCGATTTTCACTTCAGGCTTTATCTCCGGTAACGGCTCCGGTCTTGTCTCAACTTTCAGTTCGGGTTTGACTTCTTCTTTTATGCGCACCTCCAGGTTATTGTTTTCATTCACAGAATTGTCTGGCGCAAACAACCATCCTTGTGCGCGATCGAGGTCGTGGACTTTTTTGTCCTGTGATTTCGGTGTCATCTGCGACTCGCTTTGGAAGCCAGTTGCTATCACAGTTACGCGAATGCGGTCTCCCAATTCAGCGTCCACACCATGTCCGAATATCATTTCAGCGTCTTCTCCTGCCTCGTTTTGTATATGCTCAGTGATCTCTGTCAGCTCATCCATCTGAAGCTCGGCCTCTTCTCCGGAGATTATCGATAGCAGAATTCTTTTCGCACCCATAATATCGCGATTGTCAAGTAACGGAGAGGCTAGTGCTCCTTCCGCTGCCTTCCTTGCACGGTTCTCACCACGTGTTTCCGCTGAGCCCATCACAGCTGCGCCAGCATCTCGCATGACCGCTCTGACGTCCTGGAAGTCAACATTGACGTAACCGGCAAGTGTGATAATTTCAGCTATGCCTTTCGCTGCTGTTGTCAATATATTATCAGCTTGCGCGAATGCTTGTCCGATCGAGAGATTTCCAAAAATCTCGCGAAGCTTATCATTTAAAATAACGATAACCGTATCGCAATTCTGGCGAAGTGATTCGAGACCGAGGCTTGCCTGCCCCATTTTCTTTTTTCCTTCAAACGAGAATGGAGCAGTTACAATACCAACGGTAAGGATATCCATATCCTTAGCGATTTTTGCGATTACTGGGGCAGCACCGGTTCCTGTTCCTCCACCCATGCCCGCAGTTACGAAAAGCATTTTTGTGCCCACGAGCATTTCACGAATTTGTTCCTTGCTCTCAATTGCTGCTGCCTTACCAACTTCGGGGTTGGCTCCACAGCCTAAACCTTCTGTAAGGTTTGCACCAATTTGAAGTCGATTGGGTACCGGGCTATTGCTAAGCGCCTGATTATCCGTATTGCACACAATGAATTCGACATCTTTTATGCCTTGGCGATACATGTGGTTTACGGCGTTGCTTCCTCCCCCACCTACGCCGATCACCTTGATGATCGACGAAAGGCCTGTTACTTTGGGGATCTCAAATTTGTAGGATCCAGTTTCAAACATGATTATTCTTTTTTTAAGTGGTTGTTAATACTCGTTCTTTCCATCGAGGTCATCGATCAGGAGACTTTTCGTTTTGTTTAGGATTTCATTGAAGAAATTCTTCGATGCGCCAGAATGCTTTTTAACTTTGGTAGCTCTTATAGATTCGCGAGCTTCTTTGTAACGATCTTCTCTTTCATCAAGAGAGCGAAAACCCGCGAGAACTAAACCGACAGCAGTCGCATACATTGGACTCTTTACTGATTCGATTTTGCCTTTGCCTAAATGTTCATTCGGGTAACCGATACGCGTGTCCATACCAGTCATATATTCAACTAATTGCTTGAGGTTGCTCAATTGAGCTCCTCCACCGGTAATGACGATACCGCCAGCCAACCTATTTTCAAATCCTGAGGTTATAATTTCTGCATGAGCCATCTCAATGACTTCTTCCATCCGTGCCTGAATGATGTTCGAAAGATTTTTCACTGATATTTCCTTCGCTGCCCTGTTCCGAATTCCAGGAATAGAAACTATTTCGTTAGGGCTTGCCTCTTCGGCAATAGCTTTTCCAAACCTTGTCTTTAATTGCTCGGCTTGTTGAGGAAGCACCATTAGTCCCTGCTTGATATCATTTGTGACGATATTGCCCCCAAAAGGAATTACCGCAGTGTGCCTGATAATATTATCGTAGAAGATTGCGATGTCTGTTGTTCCGCCGCCGATGTCGATGAGACAAACTCCCGCTTCCTTTTCTTCATCGTTCAGAACGGCAAGGCTGGACGCCAATGGTTCAAGAATAAGGTCCTGAATCTCAAGTCCACCTCGGCGGATACACTTATTGATATTGTTGATAGCGTTAGTATGTGCCGTTATGATATGGAAGTCGGCCTCAAGGCGCACGCCTGACATGCCAACAGGTTCTTTAATTCCATCTTCGTAGTCAACCATGTACGCCTGGGGCATTACATGAATGATCTGGCTTCCCGGAGGCACAACCATCCGGTACATATCCTGGGTGAGACGTTCGACGTCAGCGATGGTGATCTCATCTTCTTTCGAAGTACGCGTGATACCACCGTGTTGAATAAAGCTTCGGATATGTTGTCCTGCGATACCAACGTTGACTACACCAATATCGATTCCAGCCTGGTCGCCGGCTTCGCGTATAGCCTTTTCGATGGCATACACAGTTTTGTCGATATTAAATACTATTCCTTTGAAGACTCCTTCCGATTCTGCTTTGCCCATCCCGAGCACTTCGAGTTTGCCAAACTCGTTTTTGCGACCGACAATGACACATATTTTCGTTGTGCCTATATCAAGTCCGACTACTATTTTTTCGTGTTCCATGGTTGTGAAGAGGTTATAGTGGTTGTTATAAAGTTTTATTTATTCGGTTATAATCTGTCCTTCGTATTCGAGATTAACCCGTTTATATTTGTTCCATCCTGTTCTCGGAAGTATTTCCTTATAAAAGATCATCAGCTTCCTGAATTTCCCATCAAGGTCTTCCGGTTTACCAAATTCTATCTTCTCATCTCCAACCTGTGGAAAAAATGTTATACGCGAATCGCTGTCAATGTCGAGCTGAGCAATTTGAGCGCGCCAAAATTCATTTTCGCGGATTTGATTTATCAGATCCATTATTTTCCTCGTCTCTTCGGTGTTGTTCATATTGGTCTGCTTCAGCATCTGCGAAACATATGCACCGCTCAGAAGCACGACCCTGGATGTAAATTTTTCAGAGACCGGCATTATTGTTCCATCTTCAGCGATGTAACCGTTAGCTCCGTCATTTCTGACTATTCGGGCAATTGGTCGCCGCAGTTCAGCTTTTACGACAAGATTTCCTTTAAGGTCACTATATAAATCAGCCTTCTTGATGTAGGGTTGCTTCTCGATCTTTTTTTCAATGCCTTTCATGCTGACCTCATCAATGCTAGCTCCCCTTAGGTTCTCCGCCTTGAATTGCATAAGTTCCATGATATCCGACTCATCCAGAAAATGGTTAGCATGGAGATTGTCGATTTTGATAGTGATGTCCTTAACAGCGACACTTGCCTGCTTTCGCTCTGTAAAAGCAATGATCCCGACCAGCACGACGACCGCGGCTACTATCTTGAGTTCACGACGAAGCTTAAACTTATACTTCATATTTCTTTAAAAGCATTGTCTTAATTGGTTCCACAAACGTATCGATGTCGCCTGCCCCTACCGTTACAACTACGTCGGCATCGATGCTTTCAAGCTTGCTCATCAAATTATCTTTACCACACCGGATTTTTATACGTGAAGTAATTCCCTTCAACAGCATGTCGGAGTCAACTCCAGGAATTGGTAATTCACGGGCAGGATAAATATCCATAAGGAAGAGCTCGTCGGCCAGGCTGAGACTTTTCGAAAATCCTTCTGCAAAATCTCTTGTACGAGTATATAGGTGTGGCTGAAAGATCACCGTCAGTTTACGACCCGGGTATAATGATTTCATTGATTTCAGGAAAGCTTCAATCTCGGTTGGATGATGCGCGTAGTCATCCACGTAAACAACTCGCTTCCCTTTGATAATGTATTCAAATCTTCTTTTCACACCTGTGAAGGACTCCAAAGCTTCACGAATAATGTGCGTTGGAACTTTGCAAGCACTTGCCGCAACTGATGCAGCAATTGCGTTTTCTATGTTATGAAAACCCGGGACACCGAGCTTGATGTGTTCAACCTTGCTCAAACCCTGCAGGTCGAACTCAAAAAACCCACCTTTGGCGGTAATGCTGCTGGCAAAAAATTGTCCCCGGCTCATGCTGTAAATGCTTTTCTTCACATGATCTGCGTCACTTGTTAGCAGTTCGTCAATCGACTCGTGAATAATTAGCGAACCATCTTTATTGATTTGTTTGATGAAATCTTTGAAGGATTGGACTAAGGTGTTGTGGTCACCGTAAATGTCCAGGTGATCAGCATCAGCTGAGGTTACGATTGCGATCTGTGGGAACAATCGCAAAAACGAACGATCAAACTCGTCAGCTTCAACTACAACAACGGTGTTCTCATTAATTTCTCCCTGCATTACCAGGTTGGAATTGTAGTTCGTAGTGATTCCACCCAGGAATCCAACCATATCCTTCCCAGCAACCTTCAGGATATGCGCCACCATTGAAGAAGTCGTTGTCTTCCCATGTGTGCCAGCTACCGCGATAGTCTTATAACCCCGCGTGATCAATCCAAGAACCTCCGACCTTTTCATTACTGTATATCCATTGTCTTTCAAATGGTTATACTCTATATGATTTTTGGGTATAGCTGGTGTAAAGACAACCAGTGTTTTCTCTTTCTGTCCCTTGACCTCAGCCGGAATATTTTCAATGGCATCTTCATAGTGAACAACGATACCCTCGCGCTCAAGTTCCTTTGTCAGAGTAGTAGACGTGCGATCATACCCTGAAACATTCAAGCCTTTTTTATTGAACCATCGGGCAAGTGCGCTCATACCGATCCCGCCGATGCCTAAAAAGTAGATATTATGGTAGTCGTTCAGTTTCACGCCTTATTGTCTGCTTCTCACTAATACAGTTTGTAAATTTGTAGTGTTACCAAAACCCGAATCCGACCGCGAGTCCGAGAGCTTATACGATTCTGATCTGTTACCTACCGACTTATTTTCTATTAACTTCTCAATCTCATTAACGATATCGCTAGTGGCATTAGGTTTGGCAAATACTGCAATGTTGCTCTGAAGTTGTGCACACTTTTCAGAGTCGAGGATCAAACCTAGCGCCGTGTCGATTAACTTTTCATTGGCTGTCGCATCCGTAATCAATACTGCCGCATCTTTATCAGAAAGTGCCTTTGCATTCTTCGTCTGGTGATCTTCTGCGACGTTGGGAGATGGAACCAAAATCACTGGCTTTTTTGCAACGCAAATTTCTGACACACTTAGTGCACCCGCTCGTGAAATCACGAGATCTGCCACCGCATACGCAAGATCCATTTCGCGAACAAAATCCTGTACGCGGACGCGCCTCAAATCAAAATTGGCAAGCTTCGCTTTGTAGGCTTCGAAGTATCCTTTCCCAGTCTGCCAAACTATTTGTATCTGTGCAGCCACCAGTTTCTCCATTCCGTTGATGACGCTTTCATTTATTGTTCTCGCTCCAAGGCTTCCGCCAATGATCAGCAAGGTTTTCGAATCAGCTGAGAACCCGAAGTGTGACAATGCACGATCACGCTTTGATTCTATATCAAGAATGTCTTTGCGTACAGGGTTACCGGTAACCACGATCTTATTCGCAGGGAAATACTTTTCCATTCCTTCATACGCGACGCAAATGCGGCTAGCCTTTTCTGCAACCTGCTTGTTAGCTAGTCCTGCAAATGAATTCTGTTCCTGTATAACCGTAGGAATATTCTTGCGTGTCGCCGCAATCATAATCGGACCGCTTGCATAGCCACCGGTGCCAATAACGACGTGTGGTTTAAAATCCTTGATGACCTGTCGTGCGCGAAAATAACTAACTAACAATTTGATAGGGAACAGCAAGTTGGAAAGAGTTAATTTCCTTTGGAGTCCACTGATCCACAAACCGATGATCTTATAACCTGCTTCTGGAACGCGTGTCATTTCCATTCTTCCCTCTGCACCAACGAAAAGAATTTCTGCACTTGGATATCGTGACTTGAATTCATTGGCAATAGCAACAGCCGGAAAGATGTGACCTCCAGTGCCACCGCCGCTTATGATCAGTCGATATGGTTGCATACTATTCATCAAGTTCAGGCCGCCTTTGCCGTACTTATATTTCTATTTGACTTTTCACCATCAGATTTTGAATTCCAGTTCTGGTCGCGTTCACCCCTGCTTACGCTGAGGATAATACCAATAGCCAGTCCGGTAAACACCATTGAGGTACCTCCCATTGAAACCAACGGAAGTGGCTGACCGGTTATCGGACCAAGGCCTACCACGACACCCATATTTACCAGTGCCTGACACACGAGGTCAAAACTTAACCCGGCCGACAACAGTCCGGCAAATGCTTTGTCACTATTATACGCTGCCTTCATGCCGCGATGCAGGAGTATGAGATAAAGTACTATCACTACTACACCACCCACCATACCATATTCCTCAATGACAATTGCATAAATAAAATCCGAATATGGGTGCGGAAGAATATTTCGCTGATCACTGTTACCGGGACCCTTTCCTGTGATTCCACCAGTAGCCACCGCGATGCGTGCATGCTTTGCCTGAAACGGAAGCTCTTCTCCATTCATAAAGTTTGTAATACGATTCCGAGCCGTTTCGCCGCGGACGCCAAACTTTACGGCGAGGGCACCAAATAAAACCCCCACGAAGACAAGCATAGCTAAGTGTTTTGTGGATACCCTGCCGATAAACATTATCAACATACAGGTAAGGAACAGTAGTGCTGCCGTCGACAAATTGGTTAAGGCAATAAGTCCGCATATCGTACCGCACCAGAACAGGATCGGTAGCAGTGATTCTTTGATATCATGAATGTTTTGTTGTCGCTTTGACAACATGCTGGCAAGATTTACGATCAAGGCAAGACTTGCAAAATCTGATGGCTGGAATGAACCAATAATGGGAACGTGTAGCCATCGTGCAGCATCATTGATTGTCACACCATTTGTAAACGTGTAGATAAGGAGTGGGATACTGATCCACAGCGCAAACTTGGAAAGCTTTGAGTAGTAACGATAGTCGACACGGTGGGCAAACCACATAGCAGCAATCCCTATTAACACTGTGAGCGTATGCTTTATTAAAAAACTCTCAGGACTTTCTGTACGCTTATAGGCGAGCGTACCAATTGAGCTGTAAACAACCAGAATGCTGATGAGGGACAAGGCAAAGACTACGGCCCAAATCACCTTATCGCCTTGCAAGTTTTCGTCAGCCCAAACCTTAATCTTGTTCATACGCGTTGCCCCTCCACTTCATTTTTTAAATCCAATACTGCTTTTCTGAATTGATCACCACGATCTTCGTAATTCCTGAACAGGTCAAAGCTTGCACACGCCGGAGACAATAACACGACGTCTCCCGTACGCGCTACCTCCATAGCCCTACGGATAAGATCCGGAACGCTTTGAGATTCATAGATCTGTTCGACTACATTTCCAAAAGCTTTTGTCAGTTTAGAATTGTCTTTACCAAGGCAAATCAGGACTCTTACTTTATTCTTAACTTCATCCATGATGATGTTATAGTCATTCCCTTTATCAATTCCGCCTGCTATCCAAATCAGCGGTTGACTATAACTTCCCAGTGCATACACAACGGAGTCGACATTGGTCGCTTTTGAATCATTGACGAACTCAACACCGTTGATTGTCGCTACCGACTCTAACCGATGCGGTGCATTTTTGAAAGTCTTCAATGCATCCTTAATACCATGAGTCGATGCGCCAGCCAAAGATGCCGCGGATACAGCTGACATGGTGTTGATAAGATTGTGAGGACCTTTCAACGTCGTATCCGATTGTCGGATTTGGAATTCTTCCGTCAGGTTAAAATTCATTTTCTCGCCATCGAAATGGACTGGTGCTTTAGACTTGGGTGCCAACGACACTGGCACTTGTTTGGGAATCAATGTCCTTCTGTTCACTTCACGTTCAATGATGGGATCATTCACATAATAAATGAAGTGCTGGTTCGGACCCATATTCTGAATCAATTGAAATTTCGAACTGATATAATTATCAAGTGAATATTCATACCGGTCCAAGTGATCAGGTGTGATGTTAAGAAGTATACCGATCTCTGGTTTGAATGTCTTTATTCCATCTAATTGAAATGAACTCATTTCTAATACATACCAGGAGTATTGCTCTGTTGCCACCTGACGTGCCATGCTAAATCCCACATTGCCGGCAAGTGCAACATTAAAACCACATTCTTTCAAAATATGGTAAGTCAGTAAGGTCGTCGTAGTCTTGCCGTTGGTTCCTGTAATCGCGACTATTTTTGCATCGGTGTACATTGAAGCAAATTCCAACTCATCAATGATGGAAATGCCGGCAGCGGAGACTTTCTTGATGATGTCCGCTTTCAGTGGAATGCCAGGGCTCTTGATAATAAGAGAAGCATTCAGAATATTTTCGGCAGTATGTTTATTCTCTTCAAAAGGAATAGCGGCACTATCAAGCTCTTCCTTGTACTTATCCTTGATAGGCCCCTGATCGGATACGAAAACTTCAAAACCCTTCTGCTTCGCGAGCAATGCTGCTCCCGTTCCGCTTTCACCTGCACCCAATATGACTACTCTTTCGATCATCTTAGCTTAAGCGTTACGAGGGTAATGATGGCCAATAGAATTCCGACGATCCAAAAGCGAGAGACGATCTTCGCCTCGTGAATATTCTTCTTTTGATAGTGGTGATGGAGTGGTGACATCAGAAATATTCTACGACCCTCACCATATTTTTTCTTGGTGTATTTGAAGTATGATACCTGAAGTATCACGGACAAATTTTCAACGAGAAATATCCCGCACAATATGGGGATCAATAGCTCTTTCCGAACAGCAAGCGCCAAAACTGTAATGACACCGCCTAGCGTAAGACTTCCGGTATCACCCATAAACACCTGGGCTGGGTAGGCATTGTACCATAAAAATCCGAGGCATGCGCCCACGAAGGCAGTACAGAAGACCACCAACTCGCCAAGGTTCGGAATGTACATTACATTCAGGTAGCTGCTAAAGTCAATGCGGCCTGATACGTATGCAAGGATAGCAATGGTAAGCCCTATAATAGCTGACGTGCCCGCTGCAAGACCGTCTATCCCATCCGTGATGTTTGCACCATTCGATACCGCTGTAATGATTAGGATTACGACACCCACATAAACTATCCAGGTATAGTCTGGAAGAAACGGTATGAGCCAACTGTAATCAAATTCATTGTTCTTTAAAAAAGGAATAGTTGTCCTGGTTGATTTAACTTCCCTGTACTGAACGTTGCTTTCGACAACACCCTCGTTGTTCTGAACTAAGGCCGAAGAATTTGATGAAGAACTTGAAGGTACCGCTTCCCTGACCACCACCTGGGTATTGAAATACAAGGTAAATCCAACTATTAACCCCAGCCCTACCTGTCCTACAACTTTGAAGCGACCTGCCAATCCTTCCTTGTTTTTCTTGAATACCTTGATATAGTCATCTACGAAGCCGATGATGCCTAACCAGCATGTAGCCACGATAAGTAGTATGACGTAAATATTGTCGAGCTGAGCCAGCAACAGCGTCGGGATAAGGATCGCTGCGATAATAATGATTCCTCCCATCGTGGGTGTACCCTTTTTTTGCACCTGGCCTTGCAGACCCAGGTCGCGAATATCTTCACCTACTTGTTTTTTCCGGAGGATGTTTATCAAATTCTTGCCAAAAGTGATGGTGATCAGCAGAGAAATAAATGCTGCCATACCTGCCCTGAAGGAGATGTATTGGAATACACCCGCACCAGGAACATCCAATTTGTCGAGGTAATCAAATAGGTAATACAGCATCAGTTATTGCTGGTTAATCTTAACATTCGTTCTACAACTTCACGATCGTCAAAAGGATATTTCACTCCTTTTATTTCCTGATATGTTTCATGACCTTTTCCAGCGACGAGAATAATGTCTTTCTCGTTGGCCATCATACAGGCAGTCTTTATAGCTTCTTCGCGATCGGCGATCACGAGCGTCTTTCGTACTTCTGAAGGTGATACGCCAGCCTGCATGTCCTTTATGATGGCCACAGGATCCTCATCGCGTGGATTATCCGACGTCAACACAACTTTGTCGCTAAGCTTGCACGCAATTGAAGCCATCAAAGGACGTTTTGCTCGATCCCGATTGCCGCCACATCCCACAACCGTAATAACCTGTTCGTTACCAGAGCGAAATTGTGCGATAGTATCCAATACATTTTTTAGTGCGTCGGGGGTGTGCGCATAATCAACAATTGCTATTCTCTTTGAGCCAGGGAGAACAAGGTCAAACCGTCCAACGGCTCCCTTAAGCGATGACAGCTTTACGAGCACCTGATCGGAATCTTCGCCCAGCAGAACGGCTGCCCCATACGCAGCCAAGAGGTTATAAGCGTTAAAATCGCCGATAAGCTTAAACCACACCGTTTTTCCGGCAAGGTCAAGTTCCAGCCCTTCAATTGAATTTGTGAGGATCTTTCCCTTAAAATCTACAACCTTCTTCAGACCGTAAGAGTATTTTGTTGCCTTTGTGTTTTGCAACATCACCATTCCTCTCTTGTCGTCGGCGTTTACCAATGCAAAGGCATCACTTCCAAGTTCATCAAAGTATTTTTTCTTTGCCTTGATATAGTTTTCGAAAGTTTGGTGGTAGTCCAGGTGATCGTGAGTGATATTTGTAAAAATTGCCCCAACGAATTTCAGGCCGGCAATACGTTCCTGGTCAATGGCGTGTGAGCTAACCTCCATAAAAACATGCGAGCAACCACTTTCAACCATTCGTTTTAATAGTTCATTTAATTGAACAGGATCGGGGGTTGTATGCGTTGATGGAATTACCTGATCGATGATAAGATTTTCGACAGTCGAAATGAGTCCACATTTATATCCCAGTGATGTAAACAACTTGAATAACAACGTAGCCACTGTTGTTTTTCCATTAGTTCCTGTTACACCAGTCAGCTTTAATTTTTCCGAAGGATTTTGGTAGAAATTGGATGCGATAACTCCGAGTGCCTGGCTGCTATTTTTTACTGTAACAAACGTGACATTATCTGGAGCATTATCGGGCAGGACTTCACATACCACAGCTACAGCACCAAGACTTACTGCCTTAGAAATGTATTGATGTCCATCTGATTGAGTCCCTTTGACGGCGACAAACAAATACCCTGGCTTCGTCTGCCTGGAATCAAAGCAAACTCCGGTGATGTTCACACCCATGTCGCCCGATCCAGCGGTGAGTGAAACTTTGTACAATATGTCCTTTAATTCAGGCACCGATTGATTTATCCAAGTCTTATAAAAATTGTACTTCCCTTTTGCACCTTAGCTCCTGGGTTCATGGATTGCCGAACCACTCGTCCTTTACCTTCGTAGGAAACCCTGAGACCAGAATTTTCCAGGAGATAGATGGCGTCGCGAAAGGTCATTCCTACCACATCTGGTATAACTTCACGTCCATTGACCGATTTTTTCCAGTTAACACCACCACCAGCTACCGAAGATTTCACCCATTCTTCTTCTGTTTGCGAATGATTTGATATACCCAGTTCGTTGCAAAGCATGGTTAACTCGTGTTGATTACCCGCGCGGATAACCGGAAGTGCCTGCTGCGTTGCAAATTTCTTTACATCCATGGGATCGTGGAGATTGATATCCCTTGCGTAAATGTTGTCAGCTACTTCTTTAAAAACCGGAGCTGCAACGCTGCTACCATACTGATACCAACCGCGTGGATTTTTGATTAGTACAATCGCGCTGTATTTTGGATCATGTGCTGGGAAATAGCCTGCGAAGGAAGTGATGTACTTATTGGTGTACCTACCGTTCTCGAGGATCTTTGCGGTACCCGTCTTACCCGCAATTCTGTAGTGTGTACCCTTGATATTCTTAGCAGTACCATTCTCCACGACGCCTTCGAGAAGTAACTTTAATTTCTCAAGGGTTTTTGAAGAACAGATTTTTCCGTTGAGCACCTGGGTTGAAAAAACATCTTCCTCCTCATCGGCACGCTTAACTGCTTTCACGAATACCGGCTTGATCATCACGCCGTCGTTGGCAACTGCATTGAACAGCGCCAGTGTATGCAAGGGCGTAATTTCGAAACCGTAACCATAAGACATCCATGGAAGACTGATACCACTCCAACCCTTCTGTCCTGGACGTTTTAGTTTCGGCGTCGGTTCTCCTACGAGCTGAATACCCAACGGTTTGGATAGATGCAACCGGTCAACATAGTCAATAAACTTCTGGGGGCGCAGTCCGAAATGCTTGTCCATTAATTTAGCCATGGCAATGTTAGAAGAAACTTCGAATGCCTCGCGCACTGTTAACTTTCCGAATCCACCTTCCTCGTGATCGCGGACTTTGCTATTGTAAAAAGTATACTCTCCATTTCCAGTGTCGATGCTATCGGTTAACTCTACGGGACTGTCTTCAAGCAATGCCATCATCGTCACGAGTTTGAAAGTCGAGCCAGGCTCAAAGAGTTGACCGGCGGCGAAATTAAATTTCTCACGATAATTGCCCTTGCCGTCCGAGCTCAGGTTTGAAATAGCTTTTATCGCACCCGTCTTTACCTCCATCACGACAATGAGTCCATCCGCTGCGTTGTGCGCTTTCATTGCCTTGTGCAGAGCGGTTTCTGCAACATCCTGAAGATTGATGTCCAATGTCGTTTCAACATCGAGACCATTTACAGCCTTTACGTTGTTTGCATCAAAGATGGGCTTCCACACTCCACCTGCAATTTTTTGATAGTAGGCGTAACCATCCTGTCCACCAAGCTGCTTGTGGAAACTGTATTCAAGGCCTACACCTCTGTCGTTTTCGTTCACATAGCCTATCGTTCTTTCGCTCAGGTTTGAAAAAGGATGATACCTGATATCCACTTTTTCAAAAATGCTTCCACCGCGGAATCTTCCTTCGCGGAAAATGGGCCAGGTCATCATTTTTTTCTTATCCTGGTAATCGATTCGTTTTCTATTCAAGACGATGTACTGCTTGCCCGTGCTGCGCGCGTCAAGCAAGATTCGCTTGTATTCTGTCTTTGATTTGTCTTTAAAGAACAGTGAAAGGTTTAATGCCAGACTGTCGACCCCTTTCTTAAAGATTTCATTCGAGGGCATGGTAGCATCGAACGCCACTTTATAGAAAGGCAAAGACGTTGCGAGTAAGCTTCCATTGTCGGAATAAATATTTCCGCGAGTTGCTTTCACACGTTTATAATCGAATGAGATTCTCTCGCCCATAGCCTCCCACTCCTCGCCTTCCGCGAATTGAATTTGCGCTGTCTTTGCAACTATTCCGATGGCAAAAATGATAGCAAACAAAAATGCCACACGGACCCTGAGCAATATGGATTGCTTAATATTCACCTTTTGGTACCTCTACTTTAAACGGTGGCTTTAGACTTTCTTTAAGATTCAGATCCCTGACTTTCTTCGCTACTTCTGATTGCTTACTTGCAAACATCAGATCTGCTTTGAGTGTGGTATAGTCAGCGCGAAGGTCTTCGACCTCGGCTTGCAAGTTGTTTATTTTACGAACAGTCTTTTCCCCATAGTGGGTATTGCTGATATAGATCAAACCCAGTATCATCACAAATAAAATCTTAGGCAGGTACTTTACGGGAAAACCTCCTTCGAAGTAGTCTTCCAACCGTAACCTACGTTCTAACCCCGAAAAAATCCCCCTGGCAATTCCCCCGGTATTGGTCTTAGGTTTGATTTTAAATTTGTTTCCTTTCATGCTATAACTTTTCGGCTATACGCAACTTTGCGCTTCTGGCCCGGGTATTTTCTCTTATTTCGTTTTCTTCCGCTTCAATCGGCTTTCTGTTTATCGCTTTGAAGGGTTTAATTTCATTTCCAAAAAAATCCTTTTCGACTTCTCCGAACACCTTTCCCTTGTTGATGTAGTTCTTCACCATCCGGTCTTCCAGAGAATGATACGACATCACTACAAGTCTGCCACCGCCTATAATCACTTCGCCGCATTGATTTAGAAAACTTTCCAGCGCGCTCATCTCCTCGTTCACCTCGATGCGCAGTGCCTGAAATACCTGGGCAAAGTATTTGTTCTCTTTACCCCTGGGAGCAATTGCACCAAGCACATTTTTCAAATCGGCCGTCGTCTCTATTGCTCTTGCCGCCCTTGCCTGTGTTACCAGGCGAGCAGCTGTCTTCGCATTTTTCAGTTCACCGTACATGCCAAAGATTTTGTGAATTCGGTCTTCGCTGTATTCGTTCAACACTTTTGCGGCAGTTACGACTAACGATTGGTCCATACGCATGTCAAGGGGTCCGTCAAACCTGGTTGAGAATCCGCGCTCAGGCGAATCAATCTGGTGAGAGGAAATTCCCAGGTCGGCAAGCACTCCACTTACGGATGTGATTCCATTTAACCTGAGATACCTTTTCATGTGCATGAAGTTGGCGTGACAAAATGTAAAAGAACGATCGTTGATTTTTTCTGCCTGGCGTTTCGCGTCTTCATCCTGATCAAATGCAATCAATCTCCCTCCCTTCAAATGTTCAAGGATCTTCAAGCTATGGCCACCTCCTCCAAACGTTACATCTACATAAGTACCAGCCGGGTCTATCTGTAACGCTTCGATGCATTCCTTTAGCATCACCGGTTTATGATAGTTGTCCATAGATACCTTCCGGGCTTAAGCTTCCGAATTCAACGCTGTTAATGAACGCACGACGTCGGTTGATCACAGCGGCGCTGATGATCTCCCTTGTCTAGCCCCTACTTGTCAAGATTTTTTTGCATCAGCTTAGAATATTCTTGCTGATCTTTTAGCAAATGCTTCTCAAAAAGGCCGGGCTCCCACGCAACGATTAAATTATCCATACCAATCAGGACAACTTCTTTCTGAAGTCCTGCATAGGCAAGCATACTTTTGGGAATAAGCAACCGACCATTGTCGTCAAGTTCTACTGTGGCTATTCCTGAAAAGAAGGCAAGGCGTACTGCCCGGTTCTCTTCGTTGAATTCGCTCAGCCCTGAAACCTTTGATACCAACTTCCTGAATTCCAATAAAGGGTAGATGGATAGATAGGGTTCTATCCCTTTTTGAATTACGAGTTCATGTCCTCCTTCAGCAGGCAGCTGCGCCTTGAACTTCGCAGGCAGAACAAGTCTGCCTTTCGAATCCAGTTTGCTGTCATATCTACCGGTGAAGAAAGTCATAGACGTAGTGGTTGTCTTATACTCCTAAGCAAACTTATAGAATTTTACTCCACTTTCAACCACTTTTTACCACTATTTTAGTTTTTCATTAATAAATGTACAGAAAATCGTACGGATTGCATTTTTTCGGGGTCGAAATGGGGAGATTTCAGGCGACAACAGCCTTATCGAAGAGTAATTTGGCGGCCTGAGAAGTAAAATTGAGTGATTTCTGAAGGATTTCGAGCGTATGTTCTCCCAAATGGGGTGGTGGTAGAAAGTGGGAGATGTTTCCCTTCGGCGAGCTTCCAACATAGGTTCGGACGCCGATCCGATCCTCAGACTGAATCAAGAGAGCTTGTGACTCCGGACTGTCAAAGACCTCTTTAATATTTCGGACTAGCCCATAGGGAATCCCGGCTGACTTAAAAGACGCAATTAAAGTAGCAGCGGGCATGGTTTCGATGCTGGATTGAAGGATTTCGCGCAGCTTCTCCCGGTTTTTGACTCGCTGCAGGTTGGTAGCAAATAGTCTCTGCACTTCTCCATCCAGCCCAAGTATTTGGCCGAGAGAGGCAAATTGCCGGTCGCTGCCCACTGCAAGCAGGATGTCACTCCCATCCGCTGTCTTAAAAATTTCTCCGTATGGAGAGATGTTTGGATGAAGCGAACCTTGCTTTTGAGGAATAACTCCGGCAACCAACCAATTAGTAGCCTGATTAGCTAGCGAAGCAACGGCGGCATCGAATAGTGAGACGTGCACGTAATCACCCTTTCCTGTCTTATGTCTGTCCAGAAGCGCGATCAATAGGCCTTCTTTGAGATGATGAGCAGCAAGAATATCCATAAGCGCCACGGGCATTTTGAGAGGCAGGCCTCCGGGTTCACCATTCATAAACATAAAGCCAGCTTCGGCCTGGATAACTGCATCATAGCCAACCCGTGGATTACTGGCACCAAATCCGGTGATGTGGCCGTAAATCAGTCGCGGGTTTATCGATGACAACGTTTGAAAATCCACGCCAAACTTTTCAGCATCTCCTGACTTATAACTACTGATCATTATATCGGATTTCTGTGCAAGCCGGGATACGATCTCCTGCCCTTCCTTTTGTTTTAAGTCGACAGCAATGGATTTCTTCCCCCAATTGACAGCACAGAAATAAGATGAACGATCATCGGTCTTCTCATCTGCAACCCTCCAGGTACGCGTTACATCACCGCCGGTGTGGATGTTCTCCACTTTTATCACTTCCGCTCCTGCCTCGGCAAAGAATTGTCCCACGCCTGGACCCGCCAGCACCGAAGCCAGCTCTAAAACTTTTAAATCATTGAGCATTGGTATCTTCAAACTCCGCGAAAATGTAAATCATTTCTCGCATTTTTGTGTTTGCCCAACAGACAACATTAATAGAATGATAAGAATTTGTTCGTTTCTTCTTTGTGTAATGATGGCGGGGTGCCTCGCTAAGAATGATAACCAGGATCTGAGGGAAGGTATGTGGCGAGCGACTGTTGAAATTCAAGGCCGCGAATTGCCGTTTAACTTCGAAGTAAAAAGAAATAATGGTGACCTCGAAATCTACTTGATAAATGCTGATGAACGTCTCCTTCTGGATGAGGTCAGCATAAAGGGAGATTCAGTGGATATCGCACTACATATTTTCGATGCCAACTTCAAGGCAGTTATTAAAGACGATAAATTAGAAGGGCTATTTATCAAGAACTTTGCAAAGGATTACCGACTACCATTTCGCGCTGTACATGGGAAATCTTATCGCTTTGCCGAAACCGCCAACAATAGCGAGGCAGTCGACTTTTCAGGAAAGTATGAGGTGAAATTTATTCATGAAAAAGACACGACGCCTGCTATCGCGATTTTTAACCAAACTGGCGACAGCGTTTCCGGAACCTTTCTTACTCCTACTGGTGACTACCGGTTTCTACAGGGAGATGTTGTCGATGGAACATTGCATCTCAGCACCTTTGATGGAAATTATGCCTATCTCTTTTCGGCGGTAAAAGAAAAAGATGGAACCCTTGTAGGCAAGTATTACTCTGGAAAAACTTGGATGGAAGATTGGGTTGCCAGAAAAAATGAAAATGCATCGTTGCCTGACGCCGACAATCTTACTTACCTGAAAGAAGGTTACGATCGGATCGAATTTAACTTTCCCGATGTAAATGGAAATAACGTTAGCCTTAATGATGAGAAGTACAAAAACAAGGTAGTAATACTTCAGCTCTTTGGAACGTGGTGTCCCAATTGCATGGATGAAACGAGATATCTGGCACCCTGGTTCAAAGAAAACAACCACCGCGGAGTGGAAATAATTGGGCTAGCGTACGAGCGCAAGGCCGACTTTAACTATGCCAGCGATCGAATAAAAAAGATGGCTAAAAAACTGGATGTAACCTACGACTTTGTAATTGCTGGTACAGAAGACAAAGAGAAAGCATCCGAGACGTTACCCATGCTCAACAAGGTTATTGCCTTCCCTACGACGATCTTTATCGGAAAAGATGGGAAAGTAAAAAAGATTCACACCGGATTTACAGGGCCAAGCACGGGCGTTTACTATGAACAGTTTCAGCAGCAGTTCAATGAAACCATAAATGAACTTTTGACCGAGAAAGTTGCGTTAAATTAAATCGCAGTTCTGCTTAAGTTTGAAGTCCCAATATGAAATCACTTGAATCCGTAACAAACAGCCCCAGCAACATTGGACGGGGCTGTCGCGTGGTAGTCGGTCTCTCCGGAGGCGTGGATTCAAGCGTAACCGCCTATTTGCTCAAAGAACAAGGCTACGAGGTGATCGGCATGTTCATGAAAAACTGGCATGACGACAGCGTTACCATCAGTAAAGAATGTCCATGGCTCGATGACAGCAATGACGCAATGATCGTCGCACAACATTTAGGAATTCCTTTCCAGGCCATTGACCTCAGTAAAGAATATAAAGAGCGCATTGTTGATTACATGTTTGCAGAGTACCAACGCGGCAGAACACCAAATCCAGATGTCCTTTGTAATCGCGAGATCAAGTTTGACATCTTTTTAAATGCAGCGCTACGGATCGGAGCAGATTTTGTCGCAACGGGACACTATGCCCGCAAAGCGTCGGTTGAAGTGAATGGTAAGGTAACGTACAGGCTACTCGCTGGAAAGGACCCGAACAAAGATCAAAGCTATTTTCTTTGTCAGCTGACACAAGATCAACTGGCGAAGTCACTTTTTCCCATCGGGGAATTGCTGAAGCCGGAGGTCCGCGAAATTGCAAGAAAAGCAAATTTAGTTACCGCCGAAAAGAAGGACTCGCAGGGACTTTGTTTTGTGGGAAAAGTTCATCTTCCCGATTTTCTGCAACAACGTCTCGAACAAAGAAAAGGTAAGGTAATTGCCGTTCCGCCTGGTTCCGAAGTTTTTCGAAACGGATTCGATTCAAGCGATCTGAAAAATCTTTCCTCTGCATATAACCTGGCTGAGGCCGAAGGCGAGGTAATCGGAGAACACAAGGGTGCCCACTATTATACCATCGGGCAACGCAAGGGATTGAATATCGGAGGATACGAAAAACCATTGTTTGTGATCGGTACAGACACTACCGAAAACATAATCTATACCGGCCTGGGTGAAGATCATCCTGGTTTGTATCGGAAGGGACTATTCATCGAAAGCAATAATATCCATTGGGTGAGACCAGACCTTGTAATGTCACCTGGGGAAACAAAACATTACCAGGCCAGGGTACGCTATCGTCAGCCGCTTGTGGACTGCACGCTGCATCGCCGGAATGAGGGGTTGTTTATCATTTTTGATACACCCCAAAAAAGTATAACTCCCGGGCAATTCGCAGCTTGGTATGACGATGAAGAATTGATTGGATCAGGCATCATCGACTGATTCTAGAATGTTGATTCGCGAAAGCCGCTAACACCACCTGATACGATATACTTCATAGCCACCGTACCGGAGATCTTTAAAGGTCGTACTCTCTCCCGGGAGATGACGTAATGATAGCCAGAGAATGCATAGGAGTGCGGGATGTAAACTGAGATCATTTCATTCAATCCCAGTTCAGTTAAATCCGGTTGTGTAATAAATCCAATCTGGTAGAGTTTGTTTTCCTTGTTTATCTCGATCAACACAGGCTTATTGAATTTCTTCTTCTCGCCGACGAACGCGTTTAAAAGATCCTTTACTGCTGAGTAAATCAATTTCACCAATGGAATTTTGTTCATTCCACGATCGAACCAATTGGTAAAAGTCTGAAAAGCAAAATTAGTGGTGAGGTAACCGAACCCGGTAATCGCGAGCAAAATTATGGCGAAGCCAAGTCCAGGGTATGGCAGGCTTAAGAGATCATCCAGCCATGTGAACGAAAGAAAAATGAAATAGCCTGTTGCTACCAGGGGAACGATGAAAAGGGTACCGCTGAAGAAGTACCTGAGAAATCTTTTGAATGTATTATCCATAAGCATGCAAATAAAAAGAGGCTTCCTTTTCGGAAGCCTCAGTTTTTTAATTTCTCTTTTTCTATAATGAAAAGCCTAAGAAGCTAAGGAATCCGAATGACATTAATCCGACAAGAATAAATGTTATACCCAAACCTCGAAGCGCAGGTGGAACGTTAGAGTATTTCATTCTTTCGCGAACACCAGCCAAAGCAACTATTGCCAGCAACCATCCAATACCAGATCCAAATCCATAAACAGTTGCCTCAGTTAGGTCGTATGGCCTGCCGACCATAAACAAAGCTCCACCCAATATGGAACAGTTTACTGCAATTAGAGGCAAGAAAATACCAAGAGTACCATACAGCGCAGGTGAAAATTTTTCAACAGCCATTTCCGTAAGCTGAACAACGGCAGCGATAACGGAAATAAAGACTATGAATTGAAGGAAATTCAAGTCTACGCCTGCAAAAGCTGGATCGATCCATGCAAGTGCGCCAGCGGTGAGAACATAGTTTTGGATAATCCAATTGATAGGTACAGTTACCGCAAGAACGAATACAACTGCGAGACCAAGTCCAAATGCTGTGCTTACTTTCTTTGAAATCGCCAGGAAGGAACACATTCCAAGAAAGTACGCGAATATCATGTTGTCAACAAAAATAGAGCGTACAGCAATGCTGATTAAGTTTTCCATTTGCTTGTTAATTAATGCGATTCTCTATAACCGTTAATACTTCTTTGTACCCAAATGATTAGTCCGACGATAACGCAGGCACCAGCGGGCAATAGCATTAGCCCATTTCCCTGATACGGAAGTCCGGCGGCCTCAAACACTTTATATCCAAAGATCGCACCGCTACCGAAGAATTCTCTGAAAAAGCCCACAATCATCAGGATTAGACCGTAGCCTAAACCATTTCCCAAACCATCGAGGAAAGATGGTCCAGGCTTGTTACTCATTGCGAATGCTTCAAGCCGCCCCATAACGATACAGTTGGTAATTATCAAGCCAACAAATACTGCCAATTGCTTTGAAACATCGTACACATATGCTTTCAACAGTTCATTTACGAGAGTAACCCACAGGGATACAACAGCCAGTTGAACAATAATTCTGATTCGGGATGGAATTGAATTTCGCATCATCGAAATCGCGACATTAGAACACGCAGTTACAACCAATAGGCTAAGCGCCATAATGAATGATGGTTTCATCTGTGTCGTTACAGCCAGGGCAGAGCAGATACCCAATACCTGGACCGTTATTGGATTATCTATATCCAATGGGTTAGTAACAAGTTTTCTGTTCTTTTTTGAAAAAAGAGGCTCGCTCTTCTTTTCAACTACTACATTCTGAACACTTTCACTCATAAGAAGCTAGCTATTACCTTTTTTCGTTTTAAGATATTTTTCATAACTCTTGAAAT
>JAEZBX010000113.1 GCA_023412765.1 Bacteroidota bacterium | reverse complement strand
ATAAAAAATATCCAGTCCTTAATTTCAGTTTGGATGAGACGTTCTTTGATTTTCCCGGTTGTTAGCGAGTATGTTCCCAGGTTGCCTTGCTTGCCGACAAATATTTGCGTCGGGTTTTTCTTTGACTGATATAATGATCTAAAAACACCATCATCGATCAACGATGCTTTGTTATCGATGGAAAAAAGTCCATGTGTTGTAGCTACCAAAAGTGTTTGGTCAATCGAAACAAAATCCCAGCATTGTGTAGTTATCCCTTCAATTTTTCTTAACGTCTGCTGTTCTTCCAATACAAAAACACCAGCGCCAGTCGCGAAATGTATTTTTCCCCGGTGTCTGATGATCGAATGGACGGAATTACTCTCGCCCAGCGCGGCATTAAATAAAGTGATTGGGCTGTTTAATTCGACTCGATCAATCCCATTTGATAAAGTGACCCATAAACCATCTTGCCGATCCAGATACAATGAAGTAGCCGATTGATTCTGCAGTCCATTCGAAACATCGATGGTACGCAATAAATACCCTTCGCGGTTAATAATTAGAATGCCGTTGAGATTGGTTGCCAGGGCAAAGGTTCCATCGGAAAGAGCAATCCCATGAAAAACCTTACTGTCAATAATTTGCTTATGCGCCGGCGCATTTATTTCTCTTACTTCCTTTCCATCATAATTACATAAGCCGTGTGTTCTGTCCACGATCAAAATGTTTCCATCTTGTTGTTCCATCATGGCAAAAACCCAGCTATCCTTAAACTTATCTCCACCAGCAATAAGCTGGAGGCTGTCATTCACCAACTCCAAAAGTCCCTTACCACGTTCTTGAATGAAAAGTCTCTCACCGATGGAATAAGCAAACTGGAAAAGAGACGAGGGTTTCCAGACCTTGAAGCTACCTTCGGCTGCATTGCCTTGAGGCGGAGACCACCGTAGTAGATATTCGTAACTGGAAAAATAGATGCCATCGTCCATACAAAATGTTTTCCACACGTCTAGAATATCATGAAAGGCCGTATCCAAATATTGATTCAATGACGAGAAGTAAGATCGTCCAAGCGAATCGTAATCGATATATCCTATTTCACCAAACGCCCCTACATAAATTCTTCCCTGGTTATCGACATCTAATGAGCGCACATGTGTTGAATTTTTTGTGCGAATGATTTCCCAACTCACGCCGTCATATTCCAATACTCCCGCCACATTAGCAAAATACATAATCCCGCGCCGGTCCTGAATACTTGCCCAGTTTTGAACGTGTGCCTGATAATCATTTGGCCCATAGTTCTGAATGAAAGGAGCTCCTGACTCTAACTCATTCTTAAGTGGCTGGCCCACAATTGCACTCGAACCCATGCACCAAAAAAATAGCCAGAGGAAAATGTTTTTTGAAGCGAAAACCATACTTCTGTTGATTATTAAGAGATCTCAGAGTATACGCGCTTTTGAAAAGAGACAGTTGGACCAAGGCCGCCAGTAGTAACGCAAGATTGCTACAGCATTAAATCTAATACTTCCTCTCTTAGGCAGAGAAAGCTAAGATAGCCCTTTTTGCATTTATGCTCTAATATCGAAAGCTTATGATGCCTTGATCATAAGCAGTATCACTACGAAAACCGCATTCATTTGACTTAAACTTATCGATGAAACATATGGTCGCGATCTCAATTTTGAGGAGATAGATTAGTTCGTATCTTGTGCAAATTTTTCTAAGGCTACCCCTTGGCTTATTAATTGAAGTTCTGACTTGTGACGAAGCAAATCATTCTTTTTTTGACGTTTTTCGGGGTTTCTGCCGACCTCTTTTCGCAAAATCTACAACTAATTGACAGCCTTAAGTTCCAGCTTAAAAGCGCGGAGTCACAGCGACGTTTTGAACTTCTGAATGACCTTGCCTGGGAATACAGGTGGGCCTACCCCGACAGCACTATCCACTACGCCAGAGAGGCAAGCGCATTGGGCGCAGTCCTTAACCTCCAGAAGTCACTGGCGGAGCCGATAAATTTCATGGGCGTTGCACAAAATTACAAGGGCAACCGACTTAAAGCCTTTGAACATTACGATCAGGCACTGACTATATCAATGGATCAAAGGGATTCCCTGCAGATCGCTCACTCAAACAACAATCTTGGCAGACTATTTTTTGAACAGGGACTTTTGGCCAGGTCATACGCTTATTTCATAAAGGCGCTTTCTATTTTCGAAGCTATCAATGACCCTACAGGCTTGGCGTACACTTATCAAAGTCTCGCCAATTTGTACAAGACCCAAAAAGACTATACGAAGGCAGAGCACAACTACCTTCGGGCCAACAGGATTCGCCTGGATCTTCGAAACACACGCGATATTATGTCGGCTTATTTGCAAACCGCGCGATTGTACGAAGAGATAAAACAGGCTGACAAGGCCCTCATATATTTTCAAAAAGCCGATTCTGCGGGCATGGTTATTAATGATGAAATCAATCTCGCTGAAATAAAAACTTTTATCGCCGAACACTATCTGTATGAAGATTCCCTTGAGAAAGCAGAGTCTATGTGTCTTGAGGGATTAAAGGTAATCCAGGAAAAAAATATTGTTAGAATGCTGCCCCATGCATATTTAACACTTGGTCAGATCAAATTGCAGAAGCATGATCTCGCTTCTGCACGAAATTATTTCACACAAGCACTCTCAATAGCCTCAGTTACAAATGATCTCGCACCTAAAATGAGGTCATACTACCAATTGTGGAAGTTGGCGGAGAGAAGCAAGGACCGATCTGGTGAACTCGAAAATATGAATCGTTACCTCGTCCTGAGAGATTCAGTAAAAGATTTGGATCTCGCGCGACAGGTAGAACGACTTCAATTTGAAATAGAGATCGAAAGGAAAGAGCGTGAAAATGATTTGTTAAAGGTAACACAGGCAGAAACTGCAGTTACAGTTGAGCGCCAAAGACTTCAAAATATCATCTTAATCGTTATCGTTGGATTTGTAAGCATCCTGAGTTTTGTTCAGTGGCGAAACAGCAAGAAACGGAGAGAGGTGAATGAAACACTCGAGCAGCAAAACAGATTTATCCAAAATCAACGGCGGGAAATCGTTGAACAAAATGAAAAACTCTCCAGACGCAACGCGCAGCTTTCAGACCTCAATCATGAAAAGGATACGTTGATGAGCATTGTGGCGCATGACCTTAAATCACCGCTCAATACGATTAAGGGAGTCGCGGATTTAATGGAGATCGAAGGAGGCCTTACACCAGATCAGCAAAAGTATGTTTCAATAACAAAGGAAGCTACTCAGGCTGGCCTTTACCTGATCAAAGATCTTCTGGATGTTCACATGCTTGAAGAAAATGTTATTCCTAATTATTCAACGTTTGACATTAGTGATTTTCTTCTTAAAAAAATGAATGCCTTTCAGCCCTCTGCGGAGGCAAAGGCTATTCACTTAAGCATTACTCGAATTCAAAATGAAGAAGTCTATCTCGATGCCGACTACCTTAGCCGTATCGTTGATAATCTGATCACCAACGCCATTAAATTTTCTAACAGGAACTCAACGGTTGAGGTAGCAGCCGGTCGTTCAGGAAATACCATATGGATCTCCATCAAGGACCAGGGACTAGGTTTTTCTGAAAAAGATAAGGTCGATCTCTTTCAGAAATTTAAGCGATTGAGTTCACGACCCACAGGCGGAGAAACTTCTAATGGACTAGGACTAGCCATTGTAAAAACGCTCGTTGACCGCATGAGGGGTACGATAGAATTACGATCTGAAAAGGGCCAAGGCAGCGAATTTATTATCCATTTTCCCCTTTCGACAAAATAGCCGTTTCTTCAATTAAACCTTTGACCCGCTGGATAGTCAAAGGGAATATAAAACAACATGGCTATGAAAAAAATAATAGCATTTCTAGCGTTTGGGCTATTGGTCTGCATTGTGGAATCTAAAGCCCAAAATACACCTGCTGTTGATCAGCGTCAAAAAGTGCAAAGGGAACGCATTCAAACAGGTGTCGCAACCGGTGAACTTACTCGCAGGGAAGCAGCTGATGCCCGGCACGATCAACGAAGGATCCGAAGGGTTGAGCGCAGAGCGAAGGCAGACGGTGTTGTAACGACAGATGAACGGGCTCGTCTACATCGCAAACAAAACAAAGCAAATCGCGAGATCCGCCGAAACAAACACGACAAGGAGGATAGACCTCGTGCCAGTTAAGAACAATCCCCGCAGCGACGGGGATTTTTTTTGAGTTGAAATTAGCGAGCGATCGACTACATTTAACATATCTTTACCATAACCTACAACACGACTATGGAAGGTATGCTCAAACCAGGAAGCCTCAAGGATAAAACTATTATCATCACCGGTGGGGGTACGGGACTGGGCAGATCGATGGGTAAATATTTTTTGGAACTGGGCGCCAATCTTGTAATTACCAGTCGCAAAATTGATGTGTTGCAAAACACGGCGGCAGAACTGATAAAAGAAACTGGAGGAAGAGTTTTGGCAGTCGCTTGCGACGTGCGAAAGTATGATGAAATTGAAAATGTAATTAAGTCGGCTGAATCGGAGTTCGGCTCAGTTCATGGTGTCGTGAACAATGCCGCCGGCAATTTCATCAGTCCAACGGAAAGGCTATCGCATCGCGCCTTTGATATTATTGTAGATATCGTTTTAAAAGGAACGTATTACACTACGCTAGCTGTAGGCAAGCATTGGATCAAGAAAAATCAGCCAGGCACTTTTTTAAATATCGTAACAACTTACGCCTGGACAGGATCAGGATATGTAGTTCCATCTGCGTGTAGCAAAGCCGGTGTGCTTGCTT
>JAEZBX010000043.1 GCA_023412765.1 Bacteroidota bacterium | reverse complement strand
GTATCTCTCGGATTTAAAATAAGGAACGATCGGGAACCGCCACGCCATCAGAGCCCCTTTAGGGACGACATATCGGTAGAAACGTAATACCGTGGTACACCAGACATATTCATTTGAGCAAACATCTATGTGCAGTGTCTAATCTAATTAATATTTTGAAACGTGCCCGACAGGCACGTTGTGATTCTGATTCCATTTTCTTCTACCAATATATTATCCCTGACGGGACTCCAATGGTGATCATAGTTTTTCTGCTATCAGTCTTGCATACTTGATATTGTCTCCCGTCGGGGATTACGTGTCAAAATGACGCTTATTTCGGATTGCATAAAACTGGTTGGATATAATCAAATTTACGCGTATTCTTCATTCTTATAAATGCACGGGCACATGCGCAATCCGTCGGGGCAACGTTATGGCTATGTGCTATTTGTCTCAAGAACGGATTTAGAAAATTTTAAAAGAATCTTATACTTTGTACCAAGTTTAGTTAAATTTTGGCCGTCAAATCTCCTTTTAAAGTAAAGTGTGTTCTCCTAGAAATTTTCCTTCTGCCCCGTGGCAGGTTAACCAGAATAACTTATGCAGATAAAAAAAACTCAAAAAGCGTATGACGTGTGTATTGTTGGATCGGGAGCCGGCGGTGGTATGGCTGCTTACGTCCTTGCTAATGCTGGGGTCAAGGTTGTGCTGCTCGAAGCCGGACCACTATATGATCCAGCTAAGAATGTTACCCAGTTAAAGTGGCCTTGGGAGTCACCACGTAGAGGGGCAAGTACACCATATCGTCATTTTGGAGACTTTGATGCAGCATATGGTGGCTGGGAGCTGGAGGGAGAGCCATATACCCATAAGGATAACACAAAATTTGACTGGTTTAGAGCCCGTATGGTTGGTGGACGGACAAATCACTGGGGAAGAATTTCTTTGCGATTTGGCCCTAAAGATTTTAAACGCAGAAGCATTGATGGGTTAGGTGATGACTGGCCCATTGCATATGAAGATGTTGCACCTTTTTATGACAAGGTAGATCAATTGATAGGAGTTTTTGGTTCAAAGGAAAATCTGCCGAACGATCCTGATAGTATTTTTCTACCGCCTCCGAAACCGAGGCTGCATGAGCTTTTCATATCTAAGGCAGGTAAAGAACTCAACATTCCTGTTATCCCGTCACGTTTATCGATACTAACCAAACCCATTAACAAGGAGAGGGGAGCTTGCTTTTATTGTCGCCAGTGTGGTAGGGGATGTACCGTTTATGGTGACTTCTCGTCATCATCGGTTTTGGTAAAGCCGGCTTTGGCTACGGGCAATGTCGATGTAATTCCTAACGCAATGGCGCGTGAGGTAATGACGGATGATGAAGGCAAGGCGACGGGCGTTTCTTTTGTTAATACAGAGGATCTGCAGGAATATACGGTATCCGCCAAAATCGTTATGCTTGCTGCCAGCGCTTGTGAATCTGCGCGGCTGCTGCTCAACTCAAAGTCTTCGCGCAATCCCAACGGTCTGGCTAATGCAAGCGGAGTTGTTGGAAAGTATCTTCACGATTCTACAGGTGCATCGATGGGCGGTATTCTTCCCCATCTTGTTGGAAGAAAAAGATATAATGAAGATGGTGTAGGAGGTATGCATGTGTACACACCATGGTGGCTCGACAATAAAAAACTTGACTTCCCCCGTGGGTATCATATCGAATACGGCGGTGGAATGAACATGCCGGGCTATGGGTTTGGTTTCGGGATGGATAAGATCAATGGAAAATATGCAGGTCGTGATGGCAAACAGAAGCAGGCTGGTGGTTATGGTGCGTCATTAAAAGATGACTACCGATACTTCTACGGAGCCACCATAGGTATGTCAGGACGAGGTGAAGCAGTGGCGCGTGAGGATAATTATTGCGAGATAGATCCGTCCACAGTGGATAAGTTTGGCATTCCGGTGTTACGCTTTCATTATAAGTGGAGTGACTTTGAAATTAAGCAGGCCAGGCATATGAAGGAGACTTTCCGTGAACTCATTCACAAGATGGGTGGCGTTGTGACATCTGGCGGCGACGACGGACCAGAAAATGATTATGGTTTGCTCGCTCCCGGCCGAATTATTCACGAAGTTGGAACAACACGGATGGGAAGTGACCCTAAGAAATCTGTTGTAAACAAGTTCAACCAGGCACATGATTGCAAGAATCTCTTTGTGGTAGATGGCGGCCCGTTTGTATCTCAGGCGGATAAGAATCCTACCTGGACGATACTTGCGCTGTCAATGCGCGCATCGGAGTATATTCTTGATGAAATGAAAAAGCAGAACATCTAGTCCTATCTTGCCTTGTTCTATGGAATTCGAAAAAAGGGAATGAGGAAGGGAGTGAGGAATAGGGAATAGGGATTAGTCTAGTTATTGGGAAGTGGCTTTGCGCTCGATCAAATATCGTAGCAATGCGCCCTATGCCCTATACCCTATACCTCACCTTCTTCCTTATTCCCTATTCCTCGAACCCGACAAAGGGCTAATAGTAAAAGATAACCCAGATGTGTCGCTCTGAATTTATTTCGAGGCCACTGCATCTTGTTTATACTTACCATATACGGCGTCTCGAAACTTTTTATGGAATTGTCTGTAGAAGGGTATTACCTGAACGAAGAATACCGCCGTTAACTCATTCTTAGGATCAACCCAAAACAAAGTCGTTGCTGCACCATCCCAGAAAAATTCGCCAACAACGCCATTGTTTTCATCTTCTGTCGCTGGCGGTTGCAATCTTACTGCGAAATCTATTCCAAAACCGACTTGCCCTTTGCTCGGTAGCCACATGCGTTCAGTGACACTATCAGACAAATGGTTTGTTGCCATCAACTTTACTGTTTCTTCCTTCAGCACCGACGCGCCATTATACTGTCCTTCGTTCACCAACATCTGAGCAAACTTCATGTAGTCGTCAACGGTTGATGTCAGTCCGAATCCACCGGGCTTCAGCGGCCAATCTCTGTTATGGAAATCATCTGCAAATTCTGACGGTACCTTAGAAATCTCGCCATTCTCACTTCTTCGGTATAAAGCAGCAAATTTCTTCCTCTCGGCTTCAGGAACAACGTACCGGGTATTGGACATTCCCAGTGGGTCAAAGATATTTTTCCTGACAAATTCATCGAATGGTTCACCGGAGATTCGCTCCACCAGATAAGCTTGAACATCAACTGAAATACCGTACGACCATTGTTCTCCTGGATGAAAACTTAGCGGAATAGTCGCGAGTTTTTTTGCCATGCCAGCGAGGGTGTTTTCCTTGTTCATGGCGTCTGTTTCATTTACAAGGCCACCTAAGTGCGGATGATCCGGATTTGCAAATCCTGCTGTATGACGTGTTAAATCTCGAATGGTAATCTGTCGTCTTGCAGGTTCCAAAACAAATTTTCCTGCCCCATCTACATCAGTAAAGACTTTCATATCGGCAAACTCGGGTGCGTATTTCGAAATCGGATCGTGAAGTTTGAATGCGCCCTCTTCATGTAGTTTCATCAGCGCCACACCGGTAATAGGCTTAGTCATTGAAAAAATCCTTACGATTGTATTTCGATCCATTGGAACACCGGATTCCTTATCTGCTGAACCGTAAGCATTGAAATAGACTTCCTTGTTTTTTTCAAAGATCAGGGCCGAGACTCCGGCAGCCTCGCCGGAACTTACAAACGCATTTAGAGTAGAGTCGATTCGATCTTTGGCCTCCTGAGTAATTATTTTAGATACTTCGTTTTTATTATTGTTTGTTGACGACTGGCATCCAATAATAAACAAACTGACCATGAAGAGTAGGTGGATAGGTTTCATCGTTCAAAATAATTTACCATCAATATATACGGTTATGCATCACAATGTTTGCCGCCGCTGTAATTTCCAGAGTTTAATGCTTGATAGCATTATTGCGCTGGTATGTATTCAAATATCAAGCGCCCGCCTTTTCTAAACCCCTTGAAATGCTTAAACTTGGAATATGGGAACATGGGGAACCGGATATTTTGAAGACGATTCTGCGCTCGACTTCATGAATAGTATTGAGCAATCCGACGACCCCAAGCGAGTTCTTGTAAAAGCTTTTGACAAAGCAATTAGAAGCGATTACCTGGAATCAGACGAAGGAACTGCAGTCATTGTATCCGCCGCTTACGTGGATCGCCAGGTAAACGGGACTAAATTTTCACCTGATAACAACGGTCAATCATTTGAAATAGATACTTTTCCAGAAAGGCATCCGGACCAAAATTTTTTTGACCTCAAACCAAAGGCTGTCTCAGCGCTGGCGAGAATACTTGGGGACAACTCAGAAATCAATGAGCTGTGGGCAGAGAATGATGAGGACTATCTTACCTGGAGGGAGGGTATTCAACAACT
Source organism: Bacteroidota bacterium (assembly GCA_023412765.1). Classification (GTDB taxonomy): domain Bacteria; phylum Bacteroidota; class Bacteroidia; order Cytophagales; family Cyclobacteriaceae; genus Chryseolinea. The sequence goes on along the minus strand of JAEZBX010000043.1, from coordinate 6,484 downwards.
CATCGCGCGGCTTTCAATATGAAGGTGATCACAGCGCTAATACCTTAGTCAGTTGTCGAGATAATATGCTGCAGTTCTTCTATCGTTGATTGCTTGTCCGTAAGTTCTTTGCGCTCTTTTGTGAGCGGACCGCCTTTCAGATCTTCAAGCTGAAGCGAAAGTTTATACATCATATCTTCTAATGCTTCAAGCAAAAGAGGTTTGTATTTCGAGTCTATCATCATAAGAAAATAAGTTTGGATTTTTTTAATGCATCAACGAAATTATAAGATGACGCAGCATCTCAATATCAAAGCAAGTTTATTAACACATTTATGGCTACGATGATTGCCAAAAGACCGGTTGTCCACAAAGCTTTTGTTGCCAGGTTTCTGTCGTTCAAAATGAAGATCATACAAGTCATGATATTTCCCCCAACAAACAGAAGTAGCAAAATGTACATAGCCGACAGTTCCTTCACCTGAAGATAACGGCGAAGAGGTTCTTGCAAACCGATGAATGGAATCAGGAAATAAGCAACCATGATTGCTATCTCTATATATTTATTTTCAAATTTCTTGTCTTCGGATTGATTCATGCGCTCGTTCCTACACGGCATTTTGAGGCCGGGGCAACCTCCCTACAAGGAACTTTTAATGATAAAGAATTCCCCGAATTAATACAATTCCAAGGAAAATGGAGAAATTAATTTTGGTTTAAACTCCGGATTAGTCGACCTAAAATGATCCGATATTTCTGGAACTGATTCTGCTAGCTAAAACTCATGTTAGCAAATTATAAGATCACTAGATACAACATAATATAGGGCAACGTGGTAGTAACTGGATGGGGCCAGGTCTGCGTCTACCCTGGGTGTTACTTTATTTTGATTTCTGATTTGTCGGTCGCCTTTACAGGAACTTTCTCAGGCTGCAACCCATCGTTCATAATCCGTCCCCACCAGATTTTTCCCCAGATCCTTTCGTGCACGTAGAACAGAGCAATCTTTGTAAAGAGTTCAAAGCCTCCAATGGTCACAGCATCCAGTGGAACCCCTGTAATGAAGTAGGCTATGACCATCGTATCTATTGTGCCTAAAGCACGCCATGATATTCCTTTCACAAGGCTCCGCCCGTGGGTGGGACCTACGCCATGTATGCGCCCAAAGGGTATTCGGTCCCAAATGCGTTCGTGCAAATAATACAGGGCTATTTTTGTAAAGACTTCGGTTAGACCAATAGTCAGCGAAGCCTTGATACTTCCTGTTACCAAAAAAGACAAAAGGATGGTATCAGCTGTCCCTAATGTTCTCCAGCTTACTCCCTTAACGACACTTCTCAGATGCGAATCTCTCACGTTGACATATTCATGACCATGCAAGGTACGAATTGCGGTGTTGTTGGTTTAATTTATCCCGAGAACTTCTTGCCTTTTTTGAAAAAATAAGCTCTGCAATCGTTAGCGCTGCCTGGGAGCTCGAGCTTTTCAGGGACAGCCAGACAATTACTGCTTTGGTGCACATGGTTACTACATGCAAATTGTCCCTTTGGTTTATTTCAAGTTATTTTTAACTTGGACGGTAAGCTTCCTCTCGGCGCCCCATGTTTGGCCGGGGTACGGTGATCAACCGTTATCTTTTTGACGCTGAAATTTTGTTTCTAACATGCGATTGCTTTGCACCTTTTTGATCTTATGCGTACTGCTGTCGGTGGATGCCTATGCGGATAAAGTTTACTTTACTGGAAGTTGGACCAATGGGCCGCGGGTTGTACATCTAACCTATACTGAAGATGTTGTAATGCTGAAGCAGGCAACCCTGGAAGCTTCGGTAGATCCTGCGAGTCATCGTTTTGAGTTTATATTAGACCTGCAACGGCCTACCGTTCTACATTTTCAAAATCACCCCGTAATTGTTATGCCAGGGGATACAGTTGAGGTTCATATCGCCGGAAATGAATCTGACTTTGAACTTAACTTCGCAGGCAGACGCGCGCCGCAACATAGCTTTCTTGCAAGGCTGGGAAAGGCAATGGGAATCTTTGTTCCCTCAACTGTGAGACCCGACGAGTCGTCGCTTCAAAAGTATAAGGTTTCCGCTACTCATCACTACGACTCTTCGTTGTTGTTTTTGATGGATGATATCAAGCAGCAGAACGGATCAAAGGAGTTTTTAAAGACTGCACAAGGCTACCTCACGACATTGTATTACTCGAACCTGATATACCCAGTCTCATCAGGACTTATAACAAAAGACAAACTGCCAAAATACTATTTTGAACTGGTTAATTTTTCTTTCTTTAAATCGACTGAATTTCTAGGTCTCCCGGAATTTGTTCAAATGCTTACTCAGTATAATGATCACTATTATTCTAAAATATCAGCTGGAAGCCTTTATGATTCCGCTTCCGTAGCTGCAAGAATAAAATCTGTAAACCATAATTTTTTCGGTGAGATAAAGGATAATTTGTTACTATTCATTTTTACCGATTTGACAAGGCATGGCACGGATATTAATGAGGCGCAAATCCAAACATTGTACGAATATCTAGCTGGTGTTTTCGGCGCGCAAACAAAGAGAGTTGGGGAGATGCAGGCTTTAAAATACAACTACGATATCGTATGCGAGCCATTGCCCATGAAGGTTCTTGAACAGCAGTTGAAAACGCCGAAAGGTAAGACTACAACGCTGGCAGAGGTGTTGTCGGTGAGTGACGCCGTTATTATTGATTTCTGGGCAACCGGGTGTGCAAAATGCTTGAATGAAATACCGGCGCAACGTCAGCTGATGTCGGAACTGCAGGGCAAGCAAATCAAATTTATTCGCATTTCCTTTGATCAAGACGAGAAAGCATGGTCGAAGGCTATATCAAAAATGAAAATAGAAGGGGACCACTATTTGATCGCCGAAGGTTTTTCATCTGCGATTGCGCAATACCTGTCCTTCGACGAGATTCCGCGGTATATTATTCTTGATAAGAAAGGCAGACTCGTTACCCGCCAGGCACCAGATCCAAGCTCAATGCTGCAAAACAAATCGGAGTTACTTGGCTTGGTCGATTAGTTTGTTCGAAGCTGATTGTCATTATGCTTAATCTTCGGTAGAGCTGACATTCCAACGTTAGATTAGAAGTGTTGAGAATCCTGTCCTTTCAGACTTGTGGATTTTTTTTCAAGATTTATTTGGCTGTTATTCCACAAAGTCAAGCCAAAGTATCTAATGGGCACAAAAAAGCGACATTCTATCTAATCCTATCTCATGGCATGAGTTTCGAATAAGAATAATGGGGCTGATCAACAAAGCCCTGAAAACGAAATCTAAAAAATAAATGTCATGAGAAACATTGAATCAAAATTATTGTTTGTGCTCGCTACCCTGTGCTCGCTTAATTTATTTGCACAAAAGCCAGCAGTAGTATCAAGTAATGAGCCAGGCTGGCAACATATTGGTCAGATCACGGCAAGTTTTAAAAACCAAAACGAATCTATTGAAGTTTTGGGCGCTGACGAATTTACTGCTATTAAATTGAAAGTAATGGAAGCACCGCTTCAAATCGAAAGATTGCAGGTGTTCTACGAATCGGGCGATATGGAGGAAATCAAGGTTGACAAGGAAATCGGTAAAGACAATGAAACACGCGTGATCAAATTAAAACACCCTGACCGCGATATCAACAAAGTCGCTTTTACTTATAAGACAGGCGCGAATGCTGACGGTGAAAAAGCCGATGTTGCGCTATACGGTCTAAAGACCGGGCAGCCGAGCGGTGAAGATTCATATCGTGATGAAAAGGAAGAAATAAAAAAGGACGCACGCGATGCGCGTGATGATGTAAGGGATAAAGCTAACGAAGTTTCTGAAGAAGCAGAGGAAGGTGCCCAATCGGTTGGCGATAAAATCAGCGAAGGCGCCAAAGATGCCGCAGCTGCGATTAAAGACCAAAAGATTGATGATAAGGTAGGTCCCGGCGGAGAAACAGTTTATCTGAATGAAGAAGCGAAATACTACTATATCAACAATGAAGGAGATAAGGTCTTCATTCCAAAAGTTCAACTTAAGGATAAGCCTAAGAAAAAATAGATCTTGTCCGAAATAATTCAAATGGAAGCGCTCAAACGGGTGCTTCTTTTTTTTTAATGAATGTCAATAGAATGTGTATTCACACATTTCCAAAAATGCTACTATTGCTTCTGTAATTTATTTACATTCGGCCACCTGGTCGATGTGTTTCGATTGGGAGATTTGAATCACCTAAGAATCGCTGAATGAATTCCTCAGACATTGTTAAAAGTATTTCAGTAGCACTGACAATCTTTTTGACCGCTATGGGATGTAAACAAAACAAACCGGCTGTCGACCAAACCTCGAATGCAATGGACACAGTAACTCTCGTTGCTAAAGAGTTCGTTTTTGAAACTCCGCAGCCCTTTGAACAGTGTCATGCGTCTACAGTGTTGCGAACGGCCGATGGAAAATTCCTTGTCGCATGGTTCGGAGGTACTCATGAAAAGCATGACGATGTTGGCATTTGGCTTTCAAAGGGTGGCCCGGGCAATTGGTCATCGCCCATAGAAGTTGCTAAGATTCGCGAAGATGCGCATTGGAATCCCGTCTTGTTCGAATCTAACGATGGGGCTATTGTATTGTTTTTTAAGGTTGGTAAAACGATCGATCATTGGGAAACATGGTATAAGGTTTCCAGGGATAATGGCGAAACGTGGAGCGAGGCTAGCGAACTTGTTCAGGGTGATAAGGGTGGCCGTGGGCCGGTCAGGAATAAACCAATTATTCTCTCGGATGGAACCTGGTTGGCACCTTCATCAAATGAAAACAACGGTGTATGGAACGCTTTTGTGGACCGCAGTGAAGACCAGGGAAAAACCTGGGCCGCTTCATCGTTTTTTCCTATGGATCGAAATTCAATTGTTGAAGAAGGCGTGATTCAACCAGCTCTTTGGGAATCCGGAAACGGCAATGTACATGCATTGCTTCGAAGTTCTGCTGGAGTTATATGCAGAAGCGATTCGAAAGACTACGGTAAGACCTGGTCATCTGTATACAAGACAAGTCTACCGAACCCAAACAGCGGTATTGATCTTACTAAACTCGAAAATGGAACTCTGGTTCTCGCATACAATCCTGATACTGTTAATTGGGGCGAACGCAACCCGATCTCATTGGCTATTTCAAATGACAACGGTGAAACATGGCCTGTTTCTATCGACGTCGAAACAGGAGTGAAGGACGATGAATTTTCTTACCCTTCCATCATACATTTTGGTGACAGCGTTGCGCTGACCTACACGTGGAAGAGGAGAAACATTGTTTTTAGCGTAGCAAGGATTCATTAGGACGATTGACTAATCCGTCTTTGTCGAGTTCTGTATTGAAAAAAAGGTATAGGGTATAAGGTATAAGGTATATGGACAGCTTGATGTCTATATACCTTATACCTTATACCTTGCGCCTTTTGTTGCAACATGACTAAGCAGGAGCAATAACCGATCAAGAATTCGCCTGAAAGTCGACATTCTCTGTTATCCGCCTGCCCTCATTTTTGAAGGTATCCATAAACAGCTTGATTCTTTTTCTTGCCTCCGACAGATCGCTAATGTCGAGATTAATATTTAAGAGATCTATAAACCACGGTGCCTTTACTGGATCAAGCACGTAGGTCTCAGCGATTTCGCGGGCTATAGGGAGAGTCGTTTTCTTAGAGTCATTATGAACATCTTTGTCGTCTGCCTTAATTAATTTTGCATATTCTTCTTCAAGCAGTTGTTTGAAAATTCGCGCATCAAAAATTGAATTAGCAGTCGCGTTAATCTCAGGATCATCTTCAGTTAGCTTTGCACCCTTGTGAACCCATTCCCATAGAATGCTTAGCCGTATTTCTCCGGTTGCCATATCTTCCATGAGATACAAAATATCCTCATTCCCAAAGAAGTCGGCAGGTTTCAAGGCCGCAGCTTGCATGCCCTGTAAAAACGCATTACCATACTGAAGCGCTACGCTCAATAAATTTCGTGCGCCACGAATCGTTGTTGCCGCAGGTTCCAGAAGTAGAAGGCCAGCGGCATCCTTTTCTTCATATGTAAGCGCGGGAAACTTCCTGCCCATTTGATTTTGTTCGCCAACTTTTTCCCAAACCGGCCTTACGATATGTACCATCTTCCAATGCGCTACCCATTTACCGCTGGCGCCATCCCGTTGTTCCCTTTCGGCGCCGGCAACAGCTCTGGCCATGCTGGCAGATACACCGGCCTCGGAACCAACGGGGATGTTGGGCTCCATTCCACCTTGCCAGAGTGCAAAGTTGCCATTCTTATCCGGTGTGTTAACGGCTCTTCTAACCCTGTCTTCATAATTCCGCATATACCCATACGTCATGGTGATTCCTTCAATGTTTGGATTTATGAAGGTTTTATCCCAGCTCATTGCATCTGACACACTGTTAATGTAATCCCATCTACCAGTATTAAACCCAACGAAATGTTTACCGAGCGC